>CAYFOQ010000055.1:4089-12519 GCA_964344735.1 uncultured Piscirickettsiaceae bacterium | reverse complement strand
GAGGAACATCGCCCCGGAGATGAAGCCGTGAGAGATCATCTGCGCCAACCCCCCTTCGATACCAATTGCCGCTCCGGTCATCGAACCACTCTCTTTGAAGATCACAAAGGGGATGAAGAAGCCGAGGGTGACGAAACCCATGTGTGAGATCGAGGAGTAGGCGATCAGCTTCTTCATATCCTGCTGTACCAGCGCGACGAAGCCGATATAGACCACCGCAATCAGCGAGAGGGTAATCATGAAGGTATCAAGTTCACTGCTGGCATCGGGAACCCATCTTCAGCATGATCGCCGCCAGCACCACGGAACCACCGGTTGGGGCCTCAACGTGGGCATCCGGTAACCAGGTGTGAACCGGCCACATCGGCACCTTGACCGCAAAGGCGAGCAGGAAGGCGAAGAAGATGATCATCTGTGCGCTCATCCCGATCTTGAGATCATGGTAATCGAGGATGGCGAAGCTACCACTCTCACTATAGAGCCAGAGCAGAGAAACCAGCATGAATACTGAGCCAAGGAAGGTGTAGAGAAAGAATTTGATGGTGGCATATACCCGATTAGGTCCTCCCCAGACTCCGATGATGACGAACATAGGGATTAACATCGCCTCCCAAAAGATATAGAAGAGGATGGCATCGAGAGCGGCAAAGACCCCGTTCATCAAACCGGTCATGATCAGGAAGGCCGCCATATATTGACTGTTACGATCCTGAATCACCTCCCAGCCGGCGATCACGACGATTACCGTGATGAAGCTGATCAGTACGATGAAGGGCATCGAAATCCCATCCACCCCCAGGTGATAGTGGATATTGAAGGGTTCGATCCAGGGGCTCAGTTCGACGAACTGCATCAGATGAGTGGTGCGGTCGAACTGATTCCAGAGCACCAGTGCAATCGCCAGAGTGAGCACCGAAAAGCCGAGTGCAGTAACCCGACCGAGCACTCCTCGGCGGTCCCCCACAGCCAACGTCATCACTCCGCCCAGGATCGGAACCCAGACCAACAGGCTGAGAATGGAAGAATCTGCGTGCATCATCAACAACCCCTCCCGATCACTATCAGGATCTCATGGTTCTGTTTCATTCGAGTCACCGGTAAAGCGCCCAAGCCAACAGGCTCAACAGACCGATAACCATTGCAAAGGCGTAGTGGTAGAGATAACCACTCTGCAGGTGCCGCACCAGGGCAGCAATCTTGCCAACCCCGTAGGCTGAACCGTTGACCACCAGGCCATCGATCAACTTGACATCCCCCGTACGCCACAGTGCGCCTCCCAACAACCGGGATCCACCGGCAAAGAAGGTCTCATTGAAGCGATCAAATCCATAGTTGTTGATCAACACGGCATGAACCCCACGGAAACGGGACAGGATCTCACCTGGCAGATCGGGTCGGACCAGATAGAGGTACCAGGCGGTCACGACACCTGCCATCGCCAGCCAGAACGGTAACGCCATCACCCCATGGAGAATAAATCCACCCACACCATGGAAACCACTCCCGAGTGTGGCCAGTACATCGTGTGCTGGATCGACCTGAATCGCCTCCCCGAAAAATCCGCCGAAGAGCATTGGCTCAACATAGAGTGCCCCGATCACCACCGAGGGGAGCGCCAGTGCCACTAACGGCAGAGTTACCACGGCTCCCGGTTCATGAGGCCGGTGACCGTGACCATGGGCCTGGTCAACATCGCTATCATGTTCATCATCGTGGTGTTGACGGCCATGATGGAAATGCTCCTTGCCGTGGAAGACCAGGAAGAACATGCGAAAACTATAGAGGGCCGTGATAAAGACTCCGCTCAATACGGCAAAATAGGCGAATCCGGCCCCCGCTGCACTGGAGGCATGAACCGCTTCGATAATCGCATCTTTGGAGAAGAAACCGGCGAACCCTGGAAATCCAATCAGTGCCAGTGACCCCACCAGCGAGGTCCAATAGGTGATCGGTAGATAACGCTTCAGCCCTCCCATATGACGCATATCCTGCTCATGGTGCATGGCGATGATCACCGAGCCAGCGGCCAGAAAGAGCAACGCCTTGAAGAAGGCGTGCGTCATCAGATGAAAGATGCCGGCAGCATAGGCCGAGGACCCCAAGGCTACCGTCATATAACCGAGCTGGGAGAGTGTGGAGTAGGCCACCACCCGCTTGATATCGTGCTGTACCAGCCCAAGAAACCCCATAAATAGCGCGGTAATGGCGCCAATCACCAGTACTACCGAGAGTGCAGTCTCGGAGAGTTCGAATAGCGGAGACATCCGGGCCACCATAAAGATACCGGCAGTCACCATGGTGGCGGCATGTATCAGGGCCGAAATTGGTGTCGGACCCTCCATCGAATCGGGTAACCAGACATGGAGTGGCACCTGTGCCGATTTTCCCATTGCCCCGATGAATAGCAGGATACAGATCACCGTCATCACCGACCACTGCTGCTCCCCCCAGAGATTGATGGTCTGCCCCACGACCCCGGCGGTGTTATCAAATACCTGCTGATAGTCGAGCGTACCGAAGTAGAGCAGCACGGCGGCGATCCCCAGCAGAAAGCCGAAATCCCCCACCCGGTTGACCAGAAAGGCTTTGAGATTGGCATAGATGTCGCTCTCTGTGTTTAACCAGAAACCAATCAGCAGGTAGGAGACCAACCCCACGGCCTCCCAACCGAAGAAGAGCTGCATGAAGTTGTTGGCCATGACCAACATGAACATCGAGAAGGTAAAGAGTGAGATATAGCTGAAGAACCGTTTGTAGCCAGGATCTTCCTCCATATAACCGATGGTGTAGATGTGCACCATGAGGGATACAAAACTGACCACCACCAGCATCATGGCGGTGAGCTGATCCACCAGGAACCCCACATGGAAACCGACACCATCACTCACCAACCAGGTGTAGAGGTTGTAGTTATAGCGGTTACCGACAATGGCACTGTCCTGAAAAACCAGCAGCGAGAGCAGGAAGGAGATTCCCACCCCGGTGATCGTGACCACATGGGCCACCCGCCGTTCCATCCAGTGACCAAATATTCCGGCGAGGATCGCCCCCACCAGTGGCGCCAACACGATTCCCAGATGGGCATTTTCCATGTCCACTCCCCTACCCCTTCAGTGTGTCGATATCATCGACATTGATCGTTCTGCGGTTGCGGAACAGCAACACCAGTATCGCCAAGCCGATGGCCGCCTCCGCCGCCGCCACCGTGAGGATGAAGAAGACGAAAACCTGCCCTTGAAGATCTCCCAGATAGTGGGAAAAGGCAACAAAGTTGATATTGACCGAGAGCAGCATCAACTCGATCGCCATCAACAGGATGATCACATTTTTTCGATTGAGAAAGATGCCGGTCATGCTCAGGGTGAAGAGCAGGCCACCCAGTATGAGATAGTGGGAGAGTTCGATCATCGATCTTCTCCTCGTGACAGATCCAACAGTCGCACCCGATCCGAGCGTTCTACCCGGTGCTGTGACGGCAGATCCTGAGTCCGGACATTGGATCGCCGGCGGAAGGTGAGACCAATCGCTGCGACAATGGCAATCAGCAGAATGGCCGCTGCCACCTCGAAGGAGAAGAGGTGAACGGTATAGAGCTGCTCACCCAGGGCCTCTGTATTGCTGTAGTCGATAGCACGGGATGGTGGCGGTGGATAGTTGGTGCTACTGAAATAACGCCCCCCCACCACCAGGCCAACCTCCACCACAATGGTGGCTGCCACCAGTGCTCCAGCCGGAAAGTAGCGTGTAAACCCTTCACGTAACGGCTCCAGATTGACATCGAGCATCATCACCACAAAGAGGAAGAGCACCATCACTGCACCGACATAGACCAGCACCAGGGTGATCGCGAGAAACTCTGCCTCCAGTAGTAGCCACAGAGCCGCTGTGGTGAAGAAGGCCAAAATCAGAAACAGTGCGGCATGAACCGCATTGCGGGCAGTGATCACCTGAAACCCGGCCACTAACAGAATGGCACCGAAAAGATAGAACAGAAACGTACTCATCGTTAGCGGTACCTCTCCTCAATGGCCAGATCCTGCGCCAGTTGTGCTTCGTGACGATCTCCCACCTGCAACAGCTCCTCCTTGGTAATCACCGATCCCTGGCGACTCTCGAAACAGTACTCGTAAACGCGAGTCTCGACGATGGCATCGACCGGGCAGGCCTCCTGGCAGTAGCCACAGAAGATGCACTTGAAGAGGTCGATATCGTAACGTGTGGTACGACGGTTACCGTAGTTGCGAGAGCGCCCAGCCCCATTCCGCTCCGAGGCATCGTCATCCCGCGGGGCCGCCTCGATGGTGATCGCCATCGCCGGACAGACCGCCTCACAGAGTTTACAGGCGATACAACGCTCCTCCCCATCCTCGTAGCGGCGCAGGGCATGAAGTCCACGAAACCGAGGGGATTGAGGGGCCTTCTCTTCGGGATAGTTGAGGGTAAATTTACGCCGGAATAGATAGCGGCCGGTGACCCCGAGGCCACGCCACAACTCTGCCAGAGTCCAGGTCTGTAACAGTTGCTTCACTCTACGCATCATCTACCCCCCAAAACACCATCAAACCAGGGACCGAGATCGGCATAGATCGCAACCCCTTCGACAAAAAGCCAGAAGATGGTGACCGGCAGAAATACCTTCCAGCCCAAACGCATGATCTGGTCATATCGGTACCGCGGGAAGGTGGCGCGAAACCAGAGAAAGAGAAACAGGAAGGTCGACATCTTCAGCAACAACCAGAATAGCCCGGGTACCCAGTCGGTCATCGCCTCCAGTCCCGGAACCCCCTGGAAGGGAGAGAGCCACCCACCGAGGAAGAGAATCGAGGCGAGTGCCGCGATCAGAATCATATTGGCGTACTCCGCCAGGAAGAACACCGCGAACGCCATACCGGAGTACTCGACATGGAACCCAGCAACGATCTCCGACTCCCCCTCAGCAACATCGAACGGCGCACGATTGGTCTCGGCTACCCCCGAAAGGAAATAGACCACAAAGAGCGGTAACAGTGGCAACCAGTACCAGTAGAGCAGTCCCCCCTGTTGGGCCCGCACAATCTCACCAAGATTGAGACTACCGGCCGCCATCAACACGCCGACCAGGGCAAACCCCATGGCGATCTCATAGGAAACCACCTGGGCCGCAGAACGCATCGCCCCGAGAAAGGCGTACTTGGAGTTGGAGGCCCAACCGGCAATGATCACGCCATAGACTCCAACCGAGGTGAGCGCCAGAATATAGAGCAGACCAGCATCGATATCGGCCAACACCAGCCCATCATCGAACGGGATCACCGCCCAGGCTGCCAGTGCCGGGGCAATCGAGAGAATCGGAGCTACCACGAAGAGCTTACGGTTGGCCCCAGTCGGCAGGATAATCTCCTTCAGCATCAGCTTGAGGGCATCGGCAATCGGCTGCAACAGCCCCTTGTAGCCGACTCGCTGAGGCCCGATCCGTACCTGCATGAAGCCGATGATCTTACGCTCGGCGTAGGTGAGATAGGCCACCGCCAACATCAGCGGGGCAACGATCACCACAATCTTGATCAGGATCCAGAGTACCGCAATTACCGGATGGTTGAGATCGAACATTTAGTGTCCCCCCTCCTGTGGCTGCCCCAGAGGGCTCCGTTGCAGCGGTTCACTACGCCGTACCAGTGGATCGATTCGATAGATCGCTGCGCTTTGGCCAACACCGGCGCAACAGTCACCAAGGTTGGCAGGAGCAACCCATCGGGGCTCGGTGATCGCCACATCCGCAGCCACTTTTCGAGCCGCCTCCAGCACCTCTTCAGAACTGGTGAAGTCGACCCCCTCGAGCCCCGCGAGTGTACTCAGCACCCGTAGAATCTTCCAACCAGGCCGGGCATCACCACGTGGAGCCACGGCCCCACCAAAACTCTGCCAGTTTCCCTCTAAATTGACGTAGGTACCCGATGTTTCTGTAAAGGAGGCCAGCGGCAATACCCAGTCGGCATGCTGTTGGATCCACTCATCGGCAAAGGTGGTAACCGCCACGATCAATCCGCTCTCCGCCACGGCAGCGGGATCGATCAGATCCTCCCCCTCGACCCCCAGCAGCAGCAGAGCCGCTGAAGCGGAACTAGCCAAGGTGGCGGCATCTCTTCCTCCGGCTGCAGGGGTAGCCCCAACCAGCGCAGCCCCCATCCCATTACTCCCCGGATGCAACACCCCGAGTATCACCCCGGACATCTGTGCCACCGCGGTGGCCAACCTTTCAATGATGTCACGACGAGGATCGGCATGGGCCATCGCCCCCACCAGAACAATCCCACGCTCGGCCTCGATCAGAGTCCGAGCCACCAGTCGGTGCGATTCACTCACAGCGGTATCGGCCACCAGTGCGGTCAATCCAGCCAGTTCGCTCCCCTTCCCCATCGAGACCATTGCTCGCGCCACGGCGGCCAACTCTGCCACCAGATCTTCACTCTCCAGATCGGCAATCAGGGGGTAGTTGCTGTGGATCGAGCCATGATGAATGGAGGCCACTCGCCCCCCGGCCAGAGCGGCTTTACGCAATCGGTGAGCCAGCAAGGGCTGTTCATGACGTAGGTGGCTACCCACTAGTAGAGCGGCATCGAGCCGTTCCACCTCAGGCAAAGAGAGATTGAGTCGCGGCAGAAGACCATCGGCACTGAAGTCTCGCTGATGAATGCGATGATCGATACTATCGGAGCCGAAACCACGCATCAGGGTAGCGAGCAGAAACTGTTCCTCGACCGTGGCACTGGGAGAGCTCAATGCCCCCGCCTCCGTTCCGGCCTGACGCAACCCCTTGACCACCGCTTCCAGCGCCTCACTCCACTCACAGGGCTGAAGTTGTCCCTTGTGGTCCCGCTTCAACGGGGTGGTGACACGGTCACCACTACCGAGGCCAAGATAGCTGAAGCGGTCACGGTCAGAGAGCCAGATCTCGTTGATCGCCTCATTCTCCCGAGGTAGAACCCGCATCACCTCACCGTTACGACTCTGAATCCAGATATGGGAGCCGACCGCATCGTGTGGCGCAATCCCGGGATAGTTCTTCAACTCCCAGCTGCGCGCGGTATAGAGGAACGGTTTGGAGAGTAGCGCCCCCACCGGACAGAGGTCGATGATGTTGCCGGAGAGCTCGGAACTGAGAGCCCGTTCGACGTAGGTACCAATCTCCAGATGATCTCCACGCCCCGTCCCACCGATCTCGGTCACCCCGGCAATCTCGGTACCGAAACGGACGCAACGGGTGCAGTGGATACAGCGGGTCATCTCGGTAGAGACCAGTGGACCATACTCCTTATCCTGCACCAGGCGCTTACGCTCCTGATAACGCGCCTGGTCGGTCCCATAACCGACCGCAATCTCTTGCAGATCACACTCTCCCCCCTGGTCACAGACCGGGCAGTCGAGCGGATGGTTGATCAACAGAAACTCCATCACACTCTTTTGTGCCGCAATGGCTCGGGGGGAGCGGCTCCAGGCCTTCATCCCATCGGCCACCGGAGTGGCACAGGCCGGCATCATTTTCGGAGCCTTCTCCACCTCCACCAGACACATCCGACAGTTGGCCGAGGTGGAGAGCTTCTTGTGGTAGCAGAAACGGGGAATTTCGATGCCGTTGGCATCGGCCACCTCGATCAGCATCTGGCCAGGAGTGGCCTCCAGTGCCGTATCATTGAGGTAGATGGTGATGCTCTCTTTGCTATCCATTGCCGTTCCGTTCCGCAACTCTGATTGATTCTTGTCCGTTCCCGCGCTACCAGTCCGCGCTAACCATGCAGCGCTTATGGTCGAGGTGGTACTGAAACTCCTCGCGGTAGTGCTTGAGAAAGCTGCGAACCGGCATCGCCGCTGCATCCCCCAAGGCACAAATGGTGTTGCCTTCAATGTTACCAGCCACATTGTCAAGCAGATCGAGATCGGCGGAACTACCGTTCCCCTCCTCGATTCGCTGTAGCACCCGATAGAGCCAACCGGTCCCCTCTCGACAGGGGGTACACTGACCACAGGACTCTTCATAGTAAAAGTAGGCCAGCCGGGCCAATACCCGCGGCATACAGGTCGTCTCGTCCATGACGATAACAGATCCAGCACCGAGCATGGAACCAGCAGCAGCGATAGCGTCATAATCCATATTGACCGTCATCATCTGCTCTCCGGGAACCACCGGTGTAGAGGAGCCTCCAGGAATCACCGCCTTGAGTTGGTGTCCCTCTCGAATACCGCCAGCCAGCTCCAACAGTTCGGCAAAAGGGGTTCCCAACGGCACCTCGTAATTTCCCGGGCGGTTGACATGACCAGAAACCGAAAAGAGCTTCTCTCCACCGGCATTCTCGACTCCAAGATTGGCAAACCACTCACCACCACGAGCCAGAATCACAGGAATGGAGGCCAGGCTCTCGGTATTATTGATGGTGGTGGGACGACCATAAAGTC
>CAYFOQ010000055.1:0-4079 GCA_964344735.1 uncultured Piscirickettsiaceae bacterium | reverse complement strand
CGAAACCGGCCGGGAATGGTGGCTTGAATCGAGGCTGCCCCTTCTTCCCCTCGATCGAGTTGAGCAGTGCGGTCTCTTCCCCACAGACATAGGCTCCAGCTCCGAGGTGGGAATGGAGCTGAAAGTCGAAGCCGCTGCCGAAAAGGTTCTCTCCCAGGATACCGGCAGCCCGAGCCTCTTCCAGCGCCTGTTCGAAACGGCTGTAGGGTTCCCAAAACTCACCACGAATATAGTTATAGCCGACACTGGCGCCGATACAGTAACCGGCGATGATCATCCCTTCGATCAACTGGTGGGGGTTGTAACGCAGGATATCACGATCCTTACAGGTTCCCGGTTCCCCTTCGTCCGAGTTACAGACGATATATTTCTGCCCCGGCGCAGTACGGGGCATGAAACTCCATTTCAATCCGGTGGGAAATCCAGCCCCTCCCCGCCCCCGCAGCGCCGAGGTTTTGATCTCCTCGATCAGCGTCGCCGGATCGGTCTGCTCCTCGAGAATTCGCTGCAGCACCTCATAGCCCCCATTACTGCGGTAGGCGTCAAGACTCCAGGAGTTGGAGAGATGGTTATTACGGAAACAGACCTGATTCGCCATGATTATCCCTCACTCCGGAGCTGCTCGAGCAGCGCGTCGATCTTGGCCGGGTCGAGATGCTCATAGTAGTTCTCTCCCACCTGCATTACCGGAGCGTTGACGCAGGCACCGAGACACTCCACCTCCTTGAGAGAGAAGAGCCCATCCTCGGTCACCTCACCAAAATCGATCCCGAGTCGCTGTTGCAGATGCTCCACCACCTGTTTGGAGTTGCGCAACATACAAGAGATATTGGTGCAGACGCAGAGTTTGTGCTTTCCGACCGGCTTGTGCTCATACATGGAGTAGAACGTGGCCACCTCATAGACCTGGATCAGTGGCATCTGCAGATAGTCGGCCACAGCATCCATCAGTTCCAGTGTCAGATGACCACCATTCTCATCCTGGACGATCCGCAGTGCCGCCATCACCGCCGACTGCTTCTGATCCTCGGGGTACTTCTCGATCCAGCGATCGATTTCGCTCTGTGCCACTGCTGAAATCATCGGTCAATCTCTCCAAACACGACATCCATGGTACCGATCACCGCCACCACATCGGCCAACATATGTCCCTTGACCATGGCGTCCATGGCGGAGAGGTGGGCAAAACCGGGAGCACGAATCTTGAGCCGATAGGGCTTGTTGGTGCCATCGGAGAGGATATAGGTTCCAAACTCCCCCTTGGGGTGCTCCACTGCGGCATAGGCCTCACCAGCAGGAATCGAGTATCCCTCGGTGAAGTACTTGAAATGGTGAATCAGCGACTCCATTCCCCCCTTCATCTCGGCACGGGGGGGTGGGGTCACCTTGTGGTTCTCCGCCATGACCCCCCCCGGATTGGCCTTCAGCCAATCGACACACTGACGGATGATACGGTTGGACTGCCGCATCTCCTCCACCCGCACCAGGTAGCGATCGTAACAGTCCCCATTCACCCCTACCGGGATCTCAAAATCTACCCGGTCATAGACCTCATACGGCTCCTTTCGACGCAGATCCCACGCCACTCCAGAACCACGCAGCATGGGTCCGGTAAAGCCCAACTGCTTCGCCAAGTCGGGGTCGATCACTCCGATATCGACAGTCCGCTGCTTCCAGATCCGGTTGTCGGTCAACAGGGTCTCATACTCATCGACCAGGGTGGGAAAACGGTTGGTGAAATCCTCGACGAAATCGAGCAGAGACCCCTCACGCCCGGCATTCTGCTGTTTCAGCTCACGCTCACTCCGCCAACGGTTAGGCTTATGCTTGGGCATCTCCTCTGGCAGATCACGATAGACCCCGCCAGGGCGGTAGTAGGCGGCATGCATCCGCGCCCCGGAAACCGCCTCGTAAAGGTCCATCAGATCCTCACGCTCACGGAAGCAGTAGAGAAAGACCGTCATCGCCCCGACATCGAGGGCGTGGGTACCAAGCCACATCAAATGGTTGAGGATACGGGTGATCTCATCGTACATCACCCGGATATACTGCGCTCGCAGCGGAACCTCCAGCCCCAACAGCTTCTCGATGGTCATCACATAGGCGTGCTCATTACACATCATCGAGACGTAGTCGAGGCGATCCATATAGGGGATCGACTGATTGAACATGCGCTGCTCGGCCAACTTCTCGGTAGCCCGATGGAGCAGACCGATATGAGGGTCGGCCCGCTCGATGGTCTCGCCATCCATCTCCAGAATTAGACGTAACACCCCATGGGCGGCCGGATGCTGGGGTCCGAAATTAAGGGTGAAGTTGCGGATCTCAGACATAGCGATTGTCCTTTCTGGCGACCCGCGGCACATTGACCCGCTCCTCGATCGCAACCGGCTCGTAGATCACCCGCCCCTGCACCTCGTCGTAGCGCATCTCGACATGCCCCACCATCGGAAAATCCTTTCGCAGCGGATGACCGACAAAGCCGTAGTCGGTAAGAATTCGGCGTAGATCGGGGTGGCCCTCGAAGACGATCCCCAATAGATCGAACGCCTCACGCTCATACCAATTGGCCCCCTGCCAAATCTCACTCACGGAGGGTAGTAGTGGAAACTCGTCGTTATCGAGAAATACCCGTAACCGCAGTCGCTCTTGCAGACGGTAGGAGATGAGGTGGAGCACCACGGCATAGCGTTGTCCCTGCCACGGGGCACCACTCTCCTCCCCATAACTGGAGTAATCGACGCCACAGAGGTCGATCACCTGCTCCATCTGGAACTGGGGACGCTGCCGCAACTCGGTACAGAGGGTAAGATAGTGTTCAGGAGCGACCTCCACGGTCACCTCACCATGAGTAGCGTCGGTCAAAATATTCAGTTCCAACGCCTCGAACTGCTCCTCCAACCGCTCAACAAGGGTGTCGTCTGTCAGTGCCATCGCTATCGTGCAATCGTGTTGGTACGACGAATCTTGTCGTGTAACTGAAGAATACCGTAGACCAGCGCCTCCGCAGTGGGTGGGCAACCGGGCACGTAAATATCGACCGGAACAACCCGATCACAACCCCGTACCACGGAGTAGGAGTAGTGGTAGTACCCTCCACCATTGGCACAAGATCCCATGGAGATCACCCAACGTGGCTCTGACATCTGATCATAGACCTTGCGCAGTGCCGGAGCCATCTTGTTGACCAGTGTCCCCGCCACAATCATCACATCGGACTGACGCGGGCTGGGACGGAAGATCATACCAAAACGGTCGAGATCATAACGCGCTGCCGCCGAGTGCATCATCTCCACGGCACAGCAGGCCAGACCGAAGGTCATCGGCCACATCGAACCGGTTCGAGCCCAGTTGATCAACTTGTCGGCAGAGGTGGTAACCACCCCCTGCTCCAGAATGCCCTCTATTCCCACTCCAGCGCCCCTCTCTTCCACTCATAAATAAAGCCGATCACCAGGATGAAGAGGAACAGCCCCATCGCCAACAGTCCCACCATCCCGATCTTCTCCAGCGCCACCGCCCAGGGGAAGAGAAAGGCAATCTCCAGGTCAAAGATGATAAAGAGGATCGCCACCAGATAGAAGCGAACATCAAACTTCATCCGCGAATCCTCGAAGGCCTCAAAGCCACACTCGTAGGGGGAGTTCTTTTCCCGATCGGGACGGTGCTCACCCAGCAAAAAGCCGATCAGCAACGGCCCAACCCCCACCCCCAATCCGACCAGCAGGAACAGCAGCACAGGCAAGTAGTTTTCCAGCATACCCTCTCCAGCTTGTAATCATCCCCAACCGGGCACGATCCCCCTCAAGAGACCGCTCTGCCCATAACCGCCATCCCTCCAGAGAGGTAGCAAGCAGTGCTGATTTGAAAAGTGGGGGCTATTGTATAGGAGAGCGCTCAAAACTCAAGCGATGATGACCAGTCCGTGGAGGGACTCCAGCAACTCCAATGGCGTTGGTGTTGGGCTGGTAGCCATGGGTCATGCCTGACGACTCCTTCGGACACCTCTGACGGCTTGTCCATGTGCGTATTCCGGCGAAAATGAACACTGATTCTGGATCATCGTGAACACCCCACCT
>CAYFOQ010000054.1:9993-14808 GCA_964344735.1 uncultured Piscirickettsiaceae bacterium | reverse complement strand
TGATTCGTGAGCAGGTGGTCGATGATGGCGAGAACCGACGCTCCTTGGCAGCACGCTTTCGACTCTCCCAAAAGAACGCGCAACAGGATCCCTGGGAGCAACAGAGAACCACCCCGGAGATGGCACAGCGGTTTGGCCCGCTCACCACCCTTTCATAATCTTCAGGAGTCACTTCGATGATCCCATCAAACCGTATTGCCATCGGCCACCGCGACGAAATCCCCCGTCAAGGGGCCCGTATCGTTCGTAGTAGAGCAGGAGATATTGCCATCTTCCGGACCCACAACGACCGTTTCTTCGCACTGCGTGACCACTGTCCTCACCGTGGTGGTCCACTCTCCCAGGGGATTGTCCACGGAGAGCAGGTGACCTGCCCACTGCACAACTGGGTGATCGACCTCGAGAGTGGCGAGGCCACCGGTGCCGACACCGGCTGCACCACCCGTTTTACCATCGAGCAGGAGGGAGAACAGCTCTTTCTACGACTACCGGAGGAGTAGTCACTCGATCATATCTCCAGCCGCCGCAGCCGTAGTGCATTGCTCACCACCGTTACCGAACTCAGACTCATCGCTGTAGCGGCGACGATCGGACTGAGCAGGATGCCGAAAAAGGGGTAGAACAGACCGGCCGCAAGGGGAATGCCGATGCTATTGTAGAAAAAGGCTCCCAACAGATTCTGCCGAATGTTGCGCAGGGTTGCCCGGGATAACCGCACCATATCGACCACCCCCTGTAGTGCGCCGTGCATCAACACCACATCGGCCGACTCGATCGCAATGTCGGTTCCACTACCAATCGCAATCCCCACATCGGCCTGTGCCAATGCCGGGGCATCATTGATCCCATCACCAACCATCAGCACTCGCTCTCCGCGCTGCTGTAGTAACCGCACCTGCTCAATCTTGTCTGCCGGGAGCAACTCGGCATGGATCGTGTCGATCTGCAGCGCCCGTCCCACCTCATCGGCTGTGGCACGACTGTCACCGGTCAACATCACCACCTCCACCTCCAACGCCTGGAGCTGCGCCACCGCCTCGATGGCCCCCTCTTTAACGGGATCCTCCACCACCAGTGAGGCCGCCCAACCACCCTCCACGGCCAGATGAATCTGGCCGGCCACCGACCCATTCTCCAAATGGTCGATCACCACCCCCTCCTCTGCCATCCAGCGTGGACTACCGACCATCACCCGCTGCCCGGCCACCACCCCCTCGACACCACGTCCGGGATGATTTTGAAACCGTTCCAATGGCCCCAGCAATGGCAACGATTGCACTGGCCAGCGGATGATCGGAGTTCTGCTCCAGTGTGGCCGCCAAGGTCAGCAGCTCCTCCTCATCCCAACCCGCTGCTCTCTCGATCGAAATCAACCGTGGTTTCCCCTCGGTAACGGTACCGGTCTTGTCCAGCACCACCGTGGTCACCCCCCCGGCGGTTTGTAACGCCTCACCATTACGAATCAACATGCCACTCCCGGCCGCCCGCCCTACCGCCACCATGATCGATATCGGGGTGGCGAGTCCCAGCGCACAGGGGCAGGCGATCACCAGCACCGTCATTCCCGCCACGATGGCATAGCCGAGCGCCGGCTCTGGCCCCCACTGCAACCAGGAGAAAAAACTGACCAGGGCAACAGTCACCACTACGGGAACGAAGATTGCCGCAATCCGATCCACCAGACGACCAATCTCCGGCTTGGCTGCCTGGGCCTTACGAACCAGATCGATGATCCGTGCCAGCACCGTCTCCCGACCGATGTTGGTGGTACGCATCAGGAAGGCACCATCCCCATTGATGGTCCCCCCCACCACCTCATCTCCCGCCCTCTTCGCCACCAGGTTCGGCTCTCCGGTCAACATCGACTCATCGACCCGGGAGCCCCCCTCCACGACCACACCGTCGAGCGGAATCCGTGCCCCGGAAACGATCCGTAGGGTCTCATCCAGTCCCACCTGTTCCAATGGCAACTCCAGCTCCTTCCCATTACGAACCACCCGTGCCCGTTTGGGCTGCAGATCGAGCAGTTGTCGGATCGCCTGTGAGGTCTTGCCTCGAGCTCGCATCTCCAATGCGGCCCCCAGCGAGACCAGGGCGATAATGATCAATGCGGCATCGAAATAGAGGTGCCGCGCCAACTCCGGTACGGTTTGAGGAGAGAGCACCACCAGGGTGGAATAGCTCCAGGCGGTGGTCGTTCCCAGGGTGATCAGTGTATCCATATTGCCGCGACCATTACGCAGCGCCATCCAGGCTCCACGAAAAAAGTGCCCACCCACCGTAACCATGATCAGGAGTGTGACCAGGCTGATCCCTCCCCAGAGCAGAGGAGAAGAGTCGACAGGTGGCAACCACTCTCCCATCATGGCGATAAAGAGCAGTGCACCGAAACTACCTGCCGCAACCGTACGAATGATCTGGCGCCGATATTCGCTCTGCTCCTGCTGAGCCTTCTCCAGTTCATCCTGTAGCGAAACCAGCTCACTGGCACGGAAACCAGCCGTTACCACCGCGGCAATCAGCGCCTCGACATTCGCCGTCCCGTCGACGATGGCGGTACGCTCCCCCAGATTGACGGTGGCATTTTCCACCCCTGGAACCGCTTGCAGCGCCTGCTCCACCGCAGAGACACAACCGGCACAAGCCATACCGGCAATGGATAGACGACTCTCTTGGCTCATGATGATACTCCTTGATAACCTTTGGCTATTGGTAACTGTTCAGCTCACCCCTGAAATCCGCCATTTCTGCGTTCGAAAATGGTCATTTACACCTGTAACACTGCGAGCAGTGCTCGCGGTCATCTAGTGATAAACTCACATTTTCTGCCTTGAACTGCTCTCCACTACCCCACCCATAAGTCATAGGGAATCCCATTCTGTATCAATCCAATGGTGTTCTCGTAATTTTCCTGACTATCCGAAAGTTCCGCTAACACACGGCCCACACTCTTCTCATGTGACTCAACTACGCCAGTATAGTAGTCGAGTCCACCTTCATCGGGCTCACGTCCAAGAACATTCTCGTAGAAACCGGTTACCAACGTCCGCACATCACTGCCCGTACTGTAGTGATCTACGGTGGTAACCCCATAGAGGTTCTGAAACTCTTCAGACCAGGTAAAATCTTCCGCGATGCGTACGGCATCCTTGACCCCTTCGTCGGCTTGAGCCATCCAGTACCCCAAACCACCGGGATCTGGTTCGCGATTGAAGGCGGCTTTGTATAGACGGTAGATACCACCCGCAGAACTGGGGCCATCGGTATCGACGGCGACGAAGGCATCGCTAAACTCAATACGCTCGACATTGACCAAGGTATCACCGTCAACCTCATATCCAGATGAAGTTTTTGTAATCACCGATCTGGCGAAGGAGTAGACAACGGTATCGATACCATCCCCGGCGTCGATATAATCGATCTCATCCGTTGCGTGGTAGACTGCGGCAACGGAGCGGTCCGGAGTGGTCGTTACACCGTTCTCCGGCGATATCTCAGGATCACTTTCGGATAATGGGTCATAGTAGACACTGCTATCCCCCTCTACCCCGGTGGGTAGGGATCGAAGCTGATCCCCTACTCCATCCGGCAACAGGTCAAGCCAATATAACGCATAAGGGGCCTGTCCAGGGTTGCCATAGTCATCACTTGGCCAATCTGCCTTGCTGGACGCCTCATTTTTCTGTCGTAGATCGTACAAGCCAAAAACAAAAAATATATTTTGCGATTGGCTGAAGCCTACTGCGGTTGCCAGGACCTCACCACGCTCCACAAACACCGGTTCAGGCAGGTAGGTCCCCCGTGAATCAAGCGGTGTAGGCTCCGGTAAGAAGTCGAAAGCGGACTGCAACTTATCGGAAAGTATCGTAAGGTGATCCAGCCGAGCCATGATGCCGCATGGTGCAACGATATCCAACAGATACTGAACATCCGTCGTGTTCGTTGGATCACTACCCAGATAACGACTGGCGATGAAGATGTAACCATCGATCGGGGCACGCACCTCGATCGCTCTAGTCTCATCATCCGAGAACCGAAAGCCGCCGTGAGCCTTGAAATCTCCACCACGATACTGACCCGGATAGATAATTCCGGTTACCAGATCGAGATCGACCGGCAGATCCGGTGACAACTCATCACTGCAGGCCGGAGGTGTTGAGCGGGGTTGCCACGTTGGGTCGATAAAATTCCACTGGACGGCCGGCTCATTCTCAGAGGAGTCAGTGGTTAGATCGTTGTTCTCCATTACGCTCAAAGAGGCCTTCCGGTGCTCTTCCTGTGTTGATGGGGTGGGATGGAATTATATGCCTTACCCCCCCTCACCCCAACCCTCTCCCAGAGGGAGAGAGCTGAATAGTCACCAACATTCTATTGTTACCAATAGTAACACTCCAGTAGACTCTCTCCATGGATAGACCCACCCACCACGAACGTCCACTGGCACCGATTCTCGTCACGCTGCTGGCACTCCTGCTAATTGCCTCACCACTCACTCAGTGGTGGAGTAGTTCCGGTCGCCCGTGGTTTCTGCTCTATCTTTTCTGGGGCGGGATCATTCTGCTGATTGCGCTACTGAACCGCCATCACTATCGCCATGACCAGTGAACTGCAACTGCTCTTCACGCTCGGCGTAGTCTACCTACTGCTGCTATCACTGATCGCCCATGTGGCCGATCGCGGCTGGATCCCCGAACACTGGATCAACAACCCCTGGGTCTACACCCTCTCCCTCGGGGTCTACGCCACCTCCTGGAGTTTCTACGGCTCGGTCGGCTTTGCCCAGTCCCACGGTTTCCAGTTCATCGCCATCTATAT
>CAYFOQ010000054.1:0-9983 GCA_964344735.1 uncultured Piscirickettsiaceae bacterium | reverse complement strand
CTGCTACTGCGTCCGATTCTTCGGCTGACTCGGGAACACCAGCTCTCCTCATTGGCAGACCTACTGGCCTTTCGTTACCGCAGCCAGAGTGTCGGTGCCATCGTTACCCTTTTCATGCTGATCGGCACACTCCCTTACATCGCCCTACAGATCCAGGCCATCACCGAATCACTGCGTCTCCTGACGCAGGAGATCCCCTCGAGTGCGGTGGCACTGGGATACTGCCTGATCATCATCCTCTTCGCTATTCTCTTCGGCGCTCGCCACACCTCCAACCGCGAACATCACCGTGGACTGGTACTGGCGATTGCCGTCGAGAGCCTGATCAAGCTGATCGCCCTCTCCACCGTTGCGATGATCACCCTCTTCTCCACTTTTGGGGGGATTGGTGGACTCAACCACTGGCTCAGTGATCACCCCGAGGCGGTCGATGCCCTCTATGCACCGGTCCATCAGGGTGGATGGAGCACCCTGCTCTTTCTCGCCTTTGCTGCAGCCTTCCTGTTACCCCGTCAATTTCACATGCTCTTTTCGGAGAATCTCGATAGCACCCATCTTCGCACCGCCAGCTGGGCCTTTCCGCTCTTTCTACTCCTGTTCAATCTCTCGATCCCGATCCTGCTCTGGGCTGGAGAGCAGAGTGCCCTCGACCTACCCGCCGACTACTACATCCTTGGATTGGCCCTACGAAGTGAGTTGGAATGGCTTCCCATCCTGACCTTCATCGGCGGCCTCTCCGCTGCCAGTTCGATGATCATCGTCACCACACTGGCACTCACCTCGATGACCCTGAACCACCTACTACTACCACTCCACTACCCTGCCCCTTCGATCAACCTCTACCGCTGGCTGCAGTGGGGACGAGCGGCGCTGGTCACGCTCATTATTTTCGCCGGCTACCTCTCCTATACCGTACTGCAGACCAGCCATGGGCTGGTACAGCTGGGGCTGATCTCCTTTGTCGCAGTCGTGCAGTTCATCCCCGGGATCGTTGGTCTGCTCTACTGGCGCCAGGCCAACCGGATCGGGGTAACCAGCGGGCTACTGGGGGGAATCACCGTCTGGTTTGCGCTGATGATCCTCCCCCTGCTGAATCAGTCCGGGGTAACCGCGCTGGAGCCTTTCTGGTTCGACACGATCACTAACATCGAGATGGAGCCCTGGGAGTTTGCCACCCTACTGTCACTGCTGGTCAACGGATCACTTTTTGTCACCCTCTCTCTACTCAGCCGTCAGTCCGAAAGCGAACAAGAGACCGCCTATAGCTGCTGCAGTGAGAGCTTTCTTCCCCGTCGCGGCAAGGTGATCGCCACCTCTCCCGATCAGTTCCGAATTGCACTCGCCGCCAGCATCGGTGCCACCACAGCGGAGCAGGAGGTGGCACAGGCACTACGGGAGTTAGGAATTGCCTCCACCGAATCCAACCCCAATGAGCTACGCAAATTGCGGCTACGGCTGGAGCAGAACCTCTCCGGACTGATCGGGCCACAACTGGCTCACGTCATCATCGATCAGCGGCTCCACCTCGATCAGACCGGTAAGACGGCACTGGCCGACTCCATTCACTATCTGGAAGAACAGCTGGAAAATTCCGAGAACCAGCTGCGTGGCCTCAATGTCGAACTCGACAATCTGCGCCGGATGCAACGCCAGATTCTGCAACAACTCCCGATCGGAGTCTGTGTCATCGACGACAACCAGAACATTCTGATCTGGAACGACGCCATGACCACGATCACTGGAATCCCTCAGCAGCAGGCCCAGCGTTGCAACCTGCAGCAGCTCCCGTCCCCCTGGCAGGGCCTGATCGACGAACTACTACAGGGAGAGTCGGCTCATCGCTACCGGGTCTATGCCACTGAAGTTTCGGCCTGGTTCAATCTCCATTCAGCCTACTACAACACCCCGTACTCCGGTGACGATCCTCAGGGAACCGTGGTGGTGATCGAGGATGTCTCCGCCATGAAACAACTGGAATCGGAGCTGGCACACAACGACCGTCTGGCCTCGGTGGGCCGACTGGCGGCCGGTGTCGCCCATGAGATCGGCAATCCCGTTACCGGAATCTCCTCGATTGTCCAAAATCTGCTGCACTTCGATCATGGGGATCAAAATCATCAAACCTACCGGGAGATTCTTGTTCAGACCGACCGCATCAGTCGTATTCTGCGAGCGATGACCGGCTACAGTCGCAGTGGTAGTGGAGCAGTGCGCCAACCCTACGGGGTCATCGCGGCAATCGAAGAGGCGATTCAACTGGTGCGGTTGACCCACCGGAAACAGTCCCCCTCGTTCCACTTCAACCCCCCCGAGGAGGTGATACTGCAAGGGGACCCACAGGCCATCACCCAGGTGGTGACCAATCTCCTCAACAATGCCATCGATGCCTCCAGCAGCGAGGCACTGATCGAGATCGCCATGATGACCGAGAACGACAACGTCGTCATTACCGTGACCGACCGTGGCAGCGGGATCTCCAGCGATGCCATGGAGAAGCTGTTCGAGCCCTTCTTTACCACCAAGGCGGTCGGTGAAGGAACCGGTCTGGGGTTGGCGATTTCTCACCGTATCATCACCGAACACCGTGGCACCATTGCTCTCGACCCGGCCCCCGGCGGGGGGACCATCGCCCGGATCACCCTCCCTCTGGAGACCGAATGAGATGACTGAAATCGTAATTGTCGAAGATGAGCGGGTCATTCGTAACGCCCTGATCCAATTTTTGGAACACAACGGCTACCAGGTGGCCGGAGTCGATTCGGTGGAAGCGGCCGCCGCACTCAATCTGCGTCAATTTCAACTGGTACTGAGTGATGTTCGTCTTCCAGGCGCACCCGGAACCGACCTGATCAAACTTGCTGCGCCCACTCCCGTGGTGATGATGACCAGCTACGCCGCGGTAGAGTCGGCAGTTGAAGCGATGCGCATGGGGGCCTCTGACTACATCTCCAAACCCTTCAACCACGATGAGATGCTGCTGGTGATCGAGCGCACCCTGCGTGAACATCGAGAGCGACGCTCTCGGGATGCCCTGCAGAAAGATCTCTCCGCCATCTATCCGATCGATGAGATGGTGGGAAAATGTGAGGAGATGGAGGCGATGTTTCGCCGTATCGATAAAGTGGCCCCCACCACCAGCACGGTGTTGATTATTGGAGAGTCCGGCACCGGCAAAGAGCTGGTGGCCCGTGCACTCCATGCCAAGAGCCAACGGGCCGCAGCGCCGTTCGTTACCTTCAACTGCGCTTCCGCCTCCAAAGAGGTGATGGAAGCGGAGCTGTTCGGACTCCACCGTCCCCCGACGACCGCTGGCTTTCGCTGTCTGGTGGATGAGGCCGAAGGGGGCACCCTCTTTCTCGACGAAATCGGCGAACTGCCTCTGGCGGCTCAGGGACGACTACTCAATCTGCTTCAAAGCAACGACACCGATAGAGGGAACAGCGGTATTCGGATCATCGCCTCGACCCACCAGGATCTCCGCAAACGGGTACAGGAGGAGCGGTTCCGCAGTGACCTCTATTTTCGTCTGCGAGTGATCGAGATCACCCCCCCACCGCTGCGCCACCGCGGGGACGACATCACCCTACTGGCGATCTATCTGCTCAACCGCAGTTGTCGTCAACTCGGCACCCCCACCCCGAATCTCGACCGGGCCTCATTCGAGGCGATTCGCCGCTACCGCTGGCCGGGAAATGTACGAGAACTGGCCAACACCATGGAGCGGGCCGCCCTGCTCTGTGATGGCGAGATCATCACCCCCGAACTGCTCTCGATTGATCACAACATCACCATGCGGGAGAGCCATGACGAGATCGATGACAAGCTCTCGCTGGAGGAGTATTTTCGCAACTTCGTACTACAGCATCAGGAGCAGATGACCGAAACCGAACTGGCTCGCCGTCTCGGAATCAGCCGCAAGGCGCTGTGGATGCGACGCCAACGCTTTGGTATTCCACGCAGCAAGCGCCGGTAATCTCTCCGCGCCACACTGACTCTCGAGGTAACTATTCAGGGGGCCTGTAACTAATTCAGGTTGCCCCTCGAGGGTAGAGAGAGGAGCGCCCCTTCTCACCACTTCACAGAACCGTAACATTCTCTCGATAGAATGGGAGTGAACTGATCGACTTTTGGAACCGGTGTCATGAACCGTCTCTCTTCTACGTTCAACCAGAACCTGTGGCGCTGGCGCAATCTCAAAGATATCTCTGCCCGCTACGGGGTCGCCATCGGCGGAGTCGGGGTGATCGGTGCCATCGCACTAATCTTTTTCTATCTACTGGCGGTGGTTTTTCCGATCTTCCAGTCGGCCGAAATCACCCATCGCGCCACCTATACACTCTCCGGGACGGAACCGGAAACCCTTCTGATCGACCTCGAAGAACAGGGCACGATCGGGGTGCGCTATCGTATCGACGGCAGTGCGGTGTTTTTCAATACCACCGATGGCGAGACAGTATCCCGATTTCAGCTCCCGCTGCCGCAGGGGGTCACCATCTCAGCCATCACTCCGCTCAACCCGGCACAGCAGTGGGTCGCCATCGGCACCTCCAGTGGTGAGATGCTGGTCAGCCGACACGGCTACGAGGTCAGCTATCCCGATGACCGCCGCACCTTGACCCCCAAGATGGAGTACCCACTCGGAGAGGAGTTGCTCGACCTGGGGGTGCAGGGGGCGGCAATCACACAGCTCACCATCGCCTACGATGAGGAGCGTATCGGAGCCAGTGGCCGTACCGCCGACGGCCGCATCTTCTTCAAGCGCTGGAGCCTCTCCGAATCGATGTTGGGAGATGGCATGACGGTGGAGGAGGAGAGCCAACTGGCCACAACCGAACTCCATCCCCACCACCACATTCTACTCACCCCCAACCTCGACTATCTGTTGACCACCACAACGGATCATGCCCTGCGCTACTATGCCATCGAGGAGGATGGGCTGCGACTGGTGGAGGAGATTGCCGAAGTGGCCGGCCACGGCAACCGGGTGACCCAATTTCAGTTTCTTCTGGGGAACAGTTCCGTTCTGGTCGGTGGCAGTGATGGCACCATCGCCCAATGGTTCCCGGTGCGGGATGCTGCGAACAACTACCACATGCAGCGAGTTCGCAGCTTCCATTTCGACCATGGCGCCACACTGACCACACTGATTGGAGAGCATCGTCGCAAAGGGATCATCGCTGCCACGGCAGCAGGCGATGTGGGGCTCTTCTTCACCACGGCTGAACGATCGGTGATGCAACAGCCGCTAACCGATGATACGATCCAGCGACTGGCACTCTCACCCCGTGGAGATACTCTGCTGGTCGAAGAGGGCGATGGTCAGTATCACCTCTTCAAGGTGACAAACGAGCACCCGGAGATCTCCTGGAGTGCGCTGTGGCAGAAGGTCTGGTATGAGGGCTACCCTGAACCGGACTATATCTGGCAATCCTCGGCCGCCACCAACGATTTCGAGGCCAAATTCAGTCTGGTTCCACTCAGTTTCGGCACGCTCAAGGCGGCCTTCTACGCCATGCTATTTGCGATGCCGCTGGCGATCATGGGGGCCATCTTCACCGCCCAATTCATGGCTCCCCCCATGCGGGAGGTGGTCAAGCCCACCATCGAGATCATGGAGGCACTTCCAACGGTGATCCTCGGCTTCCTCGCCGGACTCTGGCTCGCCCCATTCATCGAGGCCAATCTCCCGGGGATTTTCAGTTTGCTGCTGATCCTGCCACTCGCTATCCTGCTCACCGCCTATCTCTTTTCCCGGCTCTCCACCTCCACCCTCAACCGGCTCGAAGGCTGGGAGTCCCTCATTCTGGTGCCGGTGGTGGTCCTTTTCGGCTGGGTCGCTATCGCTCTCAGCACACCGCTGGAAAATCTCCTTTTCGATGGCAGCATGCAGCACTGGATGGACCAGGAGTTTGGGGTTCGCTATGACCAGCGCAATTCCATGGTGGTTGGCTTCGCGATGGGCTTTGCCGTGATCCCCACCATCTTCTCCATTGCCGAGGACGCCCTCTTCAGTGTCCCGCAACACCTCATTCGAGGATCCCTAGCGCTAGGGGCCTCGCGCTGGCAGACCCTGGTAAGGGTGGTGATGCCCACCGCCAGCCCGGCGATCTTCTCGGCGGTGATGATGGGGTTCGGGCGTGCCGTGGGGGAGACCATGATCGTATTGATGGCAACCGGAAACACTCCGGTACTCGACTTCAGCGTGTTTGAGGGAATGCGGACCTTATCGGCCAACATCGCTGTGGAGATGCCGGAATCGGAGGTGGATAGCTCCCACTATCGCGTCCTATTCCTGGCTGCACTGGTGCTCTTTCTCTTCACCTTTCTCTTCAACACCGCAGCCGAAGTGGTTCGTCAACGACTTCGGAAAAAGTACAGCTCACTCTAGGAAAACCGACCAATGAGAGCATGGATAAACAGCGGAACCCCGATGATCTGGCTCAATGCCGGAGCACTGGCAATCAGCCTGGTCGCCGTGGTGGGACTGCTACTGCTGATTGCTACCCGTGGGCTGATCCATTTCTGGCCAGCAGCGGTGGCACAACTGGAGTATCGCGAAGGTGATCGAGTCGAGCGAATCATCGGTGAGATCCGGAATAGTGAAGAGATCGAGGCCACCCGACTGCGCTCCGCAGGGGTCGAAATCGCCCCTGAGGTCGATACCGTCACTCGTCATCTGCTGAAGACCGGCAATCGTGACCAGCTTGGCGGTGATTTCCGTCAAGTGCTAGAGGTCGGCATCACGCAAGAGCCCCAGTATCCAGCAGAGATCGTGGTGTTGGAACGTTATGAGTGGGGCAATTTCTACGGACGCTTGATGGCGGTGCTAGAGGCGGGCACCGTGGTAGAGATCCCGAACGAAACCGGCCGCTGGGAGGAGATGCAGCAACGACTACAGCGGGTGATCGACATTCAGGATGAGATCGAGGAGATCCAGCACGACAAGATCGGCGCCATCAATTACCAGATCGAACGGCTACGACTCAAGCAGCGCCGTTATGAGATCGACGACGAGATCACTCCGGAACGGTTGACCAGACTGGATCAACGCCGATCCGAACTACAGCAGGAGTACAGACGGTATGAGACACGCCTGACCGAGCTCTACCAGACCGTTGGTCGGGACAGCATCCGGATGCAGATCAGTGATGGGGGGCTGGTCGATATCCCACTCGCCAACATCGTTCGTGGTTATCGTCCCAACCAGATGGGACTCCTGCAAAAGATCGGATTCTACCTGGAGAAACTCTGGGAATTTGCCGCTGCCGAACCCCGAGAGGCCAACACCGAGGGGGGGATCTTCCCGGCCATTTTCGGTACGGTGATGCTGGTGTTGATCATGGCGATCTTTGTTACCCCGTTTGGAGTCGTCGCCGCACTCTATCTACGGGAATATGCCCACCAGGGACCGATGATTCGACTGATTCGCATCGCTGTCAACAATCTCGCTGGAGTGCCTTCCATCGTCTACGGGGTCTTTGGACTCGGCTTCTTTGTCTACTTTCTCGGGGGATCGATAGACCGCATCTTCTATCCCGAAGCGATGCCTGCACCAACCTTCGGCACCCCCGGAATTCTCTGGTCCTCACTCACGCTGGCGATCCTCACCCTGCCGGTAGTGATCGTCTCTACCGAAGAGGGTCTGGCACGTATTCCTCGCGCCGTACGTGAGGGGAGTCTGGCCTTGGGTGCGACCAAACTCGAGACCCTCTGGAAGGTGGTCCTGCCGATGTCGAGCCCGGCCATCATGACCGGGATGATTCTGGCGGTGGCCCGAGCGGCGGGAGAGGTCGCTCCGTTGATGCTGGTCGGTGTAGTCAAACTGGCACCGACCCTGCCGCTCGATGGGAACGCTCCCTTTCTTCACCTCGATCGTAAATTCATGCACCTCGGATTCCACATCTACGACGTCGGATTTCAGAGCCCCAACGTCGAGGCAGCCCGTCCTCTGGTCTATGCCACCTCCCTGTTGCTGGTGGTGGTGATCGTTGCGCTCAATCTCACCGCCATTCGCATCCGCAATCGCCTGCGGAAGAAGTACCGCGCCCTGGAAAACTGAGTTCCCTGCCCACCTCTCCCACGACAACTACCCGAATAGCACTAGAGCCCCCCTTATGGAACAGAATCTTCCTCAGACAGTCATAGCGGTCCGTGACCTCAATCTCTACTATGATAAAAGCCAGGCACTGAAGGGGGTCACCTTCGACATCGAGCGAAACCGGGTTACGGCGTTCATCGGCCCCAGTGGTTGTGGTAAATCGACGCTGCTACGCTGCTTCAACCGGATGAATGATCTGGTCGATGGTGTCCGTATCGAGGGACAGATTCTGCTCGATGGAGAGGAGATCAATGCCACCGAAATCAATGTAACCGACCTTCGGCGTCGGGTCGGAATGGTGTTTCAGAAACCCAACCCCTTCCCCAAAACCATCTACGAGAATGTCGCCTATGGTCTACGCTTGCAGGGGATCAACAGCCGTCGCATTCTCGATGAGAAGGTGGAATGGGCGCTCAAGGGGGCCGCACTCTGGGATGAGGTCAAGGATCGACTCGATGACAATGCCCTGGGAATGTCGGGAGGACAGCAGCAGCGTCTGGTGATTGCTCGTGCCATTGCGGTAGAACCGGAGGTACTGCTGCTGGATGAGCCGGCCTCAGCACTCGACCCGATCTCGACCCTCAAGATCGAAGAGTTGATCCACCAACTGAAGGAGAACTACACCATCATCATCGTTACCCACAACATGCAGCAGGCGGCCCGAATTTCTGACTATACTGCCTTCATGTATCTGGGAGAGATGGTGGAATTTGACGACACCAATACCCTCTTTACCAACCCTGGCAACAAACAGACCGAGGACTACATCACCGGGCGCTACGGCTGAACGGACTACCGATCCATTCACACGACCTCCCGGTCACCTTACCGGGAACCTATCGAGGAGAATCAACCATGGATAACCCAATGACCGGCCGACACATTTCACACCAGTTTGATGCCGAGATGGAGGAGGTCAAAAACCGTGTGCTAGCGATGGGTGGGCTGGTAGAACGGCAGATGGATCGAGCTTGTGAAGCCCTTTTCGACGATAACAGTAGCCTGGCAGAGGAGGTGATCCACGCCGACTACAAAGTCAACTTGATGGAGGTAGAGATCGATGAAGAGTGTTCCCGGATCATCGCCAGACGCCAGCCAACCGCCTTCGATCTGCGGATGCTGATTGCTGTCATCAAGACCATCACCGATCTCGAGCGGATCGGTGACGAGGCGGAGAATGTCGCCAAGATGGCCCAGAACCTGACCGATAAGGGGGGATTCGGTAAGGTGATGCCGTCGATAGGGATCAATCACCTCAG
Source organism: uncultured Piscirickettsiaceae bacterium (assembly GCA_964344735.1). Lineage (GTDB taxonomy): Bacteria > Pseudomonadota > Gammaproteobacteria > Thiopontia. The sequence goes on along the minus strand of CAYFOQ010000054.1, from coordinate 626 downwards.
CACTCTAGTAAAAGGAATACTGCACGACGCCCTTGACGCCTTCGCCCGACTCGATGCCGATGCCGCGCTGGTGGCCAGAAAACAGGATATCCGAGTCAACCAGGAGTATGACCTGCTGATGCGCCAGCTTGCAACCTTCATGATGGAGGATCCCCGCAAGATCGGTGCGGTCATGGATCTGATCTGGTCAGCCCGGGCACTGGAACGGATCGGGGACCACGCCAGTAATATCAGTGAGCATGTGGTCTACATGGTTCACGGTCGAGACCTGCGCCATACCACGCTGGACCAGACGGTATCGGCACTCGAAGGAGGACAGGAGTAGCTCCTCACCATGCTAGAGTCGATCACCATACTTGTCGTCGAAGATGAGCCCGATATCCGTGAGATGGTGGCCATTGCGCTCGACACCCGGGGAGCAACGGTACTGGAAGCTGCGGATACCCAAGAGGCCTGGCGATCACTAAGCGACCATAGCGTCGACCTGATCCTGCTCGACTGGATGCTCCCCGATGTCAGTGGAGTCGAGCTCCTGCGACGGGTGCGCCGGGATGAGAGTCGGTCGGCACTACCGGTGATCATGCTCACCGCTCGCGGAAGAGAGGAGGATCGGGTTCGTCGGCTCG
>CAYFOQ010000053.1:6097-14814 GCA_964344735.1 uncultured Piscirickettsiaceae bacterium | reverse complement strand
GCGCCTTGATCTTGAGTGCTACAGACGTGATTCAAATTACTCAGACTTGTTCAGAGGTTCCTTAGCGAGAAGGGGAAGAGTACTTCTTGAGGAAGGAGTCGTACCCCGATTGTTTCAATTCGGCCTGCTGTCGCTCCGCTACCGAAAAGCTCTGGAATGGTCCCACATTGACCCGAAACACCTGCCCCTGTGCATCTCGAGCCGACTCGATCTGGACATTGGTCACCCCCTGTAACAGCAATTCGGCACGATGACGATCTGCCGCATCACGACTGCCAAAGGCCCCAAGCTGGATCATGTAGGTGCCCCGTGTCGCAGGAGATACCGCCGCTTTCGTCTCCGGGACCGAGCTTTTCGTTGGCGTTGACTTCAATGATGGCAGGGTTGGTCGCGGTGATTCATGTCGCTCCATACCGGCATACTCCTCCTGTGGCAGCATGGAGAAGAAATCAAACGTAAACTGGGTCTCTGACTCCCCGCTGTGCTGTTCCCCCGGTCGTGGTGGTAACCGCCGGAGCTCCTTCCCTGCGGCCGCAGTAGAAGCTCGGCTCTCGCGCCCCTCCTCGCCCAGATGCAACCAGTAGAGATAGGCGAAAAAAATCCCCACTCCAGACAGCACCAACAGCAACAGACCGCGTCCCGAAAGATAGCCGGACTCCGTTGCACAGGGTGCGACTACGCCACCTTTGAAGAGTCGTTCCACCACCGCCCTCCGCTACATCTCCACTGGAGCCGAGACCCCAATGATCCCGAGCCCATTGACCAACACCTGACGGGTCGCATCGATCAGAGTGAGGCGAGCCTCGCGCAGATCGACCTCTTCAACGATAAAGTGGTGACTGTTGTAGTAAGTGTGAAGCTCGTGGGCAAGATCGCGCAGATAGTGGGCCAACTGGTGTGGCTCACGCTGCAATGCAGCGCTCTCGACCACCTCTGGATAGCGTGAGAGCGTAGTCATCAGTGAACGCTCGTGGCTCTCCACCAGCAACGACAGATGCTCCTTTCCCCGAACCGGATCCCGGGTCAACCCTTTCTCCTGCAACTGCCGCATCACGCTATGAATCCGGGCATGCGCATACTGGATGTAATAGACCGGATTATCCGATGATTGCGAGCGGGCCAGGTCGAGATCGAAATCCATGTGCTGCTCACTCTTGCGCAACACGTAGAAGAAACGAGCGGCATCGTTGCCGACCTCCTCTCTCAATTCACGTAGCGTGACGAAAGAGCCACTACGAGTCGACATCTGCACCTTTTCACCGCCACGATAGAGGGAGGCAAACTGTACCAGCAACACCTCCAGGGTCTGTGGTTCTGCCCCCATCGCCTGGAGTGCCGCCCGAACCCGCGGAACATAGCCGTGGTGATCGGCGCCCCAGATATCGATCATGCTCTGGCAGCCCCGTTGCAGCTTATCCATATGGTAGGCGATATCGGAGGCAAAGTAGGTTTTGATTCCATTGTCACGCACCACCACTCGGTCTTTCTCATCCCCATAAGCGCTGGAGCGAAACCACAACGCCCCATTATCATCGTAGATATCTCCGGACTGTCGCAGTTTCTCCACCGCCTGATCGACCACCCCTGCATCCATCAGTGAACGCTCGGAGAACCAGCGATCATACTCCACCCCAAACTCCAGCAGATCCTCTCGAATATCTTGCAGAATCGCCTCGATCGCGAGTCCGTGTATCCGTCGATAATCTTGCTCTCCCAAGCGATCCTGGGCTACGACGATCAGCGCATCGATGTGGGCCTCCTTGTCGCCACCAGCCGGCTCGTCTGCCGTAATCCCAGCAAACAGCTCGGCTGCCGAATGTCGCGAGGCCTCCCCCTGCTGACGGTGAAGGGTGGCAGCAATATCCCAGATATAGTCCCCCTGATAGCCGTTACTGGGAAAGGTGATCTCCTCACCACAAAGCTCCAGGTAACGCAGCCAGACACTGACGGCGAGGATATCCATCTGCCGACCGGCATCATTGACATAATATTCACGCTGTACCTGATAGCCCGCTACCCGTAGCAGATTGGCAGTAGCCGCACCATAGGCAGCGCCACGCCCATGTCCGACATGGAGAGGACCGGTGGGGTTGGCCGAGACATACTCCAGCAACACTCGCTGACCTTCACCAACCTGACTCTCACCATACCGCTCTGCCTGCGTCAGGATCTCCACAACCACCCCTTCATAGGCGCGATTGGTGAGATAAAAATTGATAAATCCGGGGCCAGCAATCTCCACCCGCTCGATCATCGGTTGAGCCGGCAGCGCCTCCACCAGCTGCTGCGCCAGCTCACGCGGGGCACGACGAGCGCTTTTCGCCAGTACCATAGCGATGTTGGTGGCGAAATCACCATGCTCCACGGATCGCGCCCGATCCATCTGGATCGGCGGCAACTCATCAACCTCCAGCAGCCCCTCACGGCGCAACGCCACAAGTGCCTCAGCGACACAATCGATCAACGGCTGTTTCATGGTCGTGACCTTACCAGCCCCGCCTCGACCCGACGGCGACTCTCTGACCCCGACAGCAGCTCGATCAGTTGAAGTGCGAAATCCATCGCCGTTCCCGGTCCACGCGAGGTGACCACTCCTCCGTCCACAACCACATCGGCATCGGCTACGACCTGAATATTGCGGCCATCGAGCGCCCCGGGGTAACAGGTGGCCTCCTTATCCTGCAATAGCCCAGCCTCGGCCAACACTTTTGGAGCGGCACAGATAGCGGCGACATAGTCACCACGAGCGGCGGTGTCGTGTAACAGCGCATGGATACGAGAATCATGATTAAGATGGTCGGCACCGGGCAGCCCTCCCGGTAGCACCACCATCGTGTACTCCCGTTTTAGTGCCTCATCGAGGGTGATATCGGCAAGATGACGGGTACCCCGGCTAGCCTTGATCTCCCCCTCACGCAACCCGGCCACATCGACCCTAATCTCTGCACGACGCAACAGGTCGATGATGGTGATCGCCTCCAGCTCCTCAAATCCCTCGGCCAGTGGCACCAGCACAGTTGGTGAGTTCATCCCCTCTCCTGTCAACGCGCACGCTGCGACAGATGCAGCCCTTTAACCATATTGAGCGCCTCGAACAGCATGTAGTCACGCTCGGCCAGATTCTCTTCTGGCACCTTATCTTTCCCTTCTTTCTCTTCCGGCTCGGCAGCGGTATCGTCACCCTCTTTACTACCATTGGTCAGATGTCCAGAGAGGTCCTTCTCGGACACCCGATGGTTCTCTCCCGAACGCTCCGGTTTCTCCAGCTTGAGACCGGTCAGCTCGATATCGGGCACCACCCCTTCGGCCTGAATCGACCGCCCCGAGGGGGTGTAGTAACGGGCAGTAGTGAGTTTCAGTGCCGCCCCCTCACGCATCGGCATGATGGTCTGCACCGATCCCTTACCAAAGGTGCGGGATCCCATAATCACTGCACGATGGTGATCCTGCAAGGCTCCAGCCACAATCTCTGAGGCCGAGGCAGAACCGTTGTTGACCAGCACGACCATTGGAGCCCCATCGAGGACATCCTCACCATCGGCGTGATACTTGGCTGAGGCGTCACCGACTCGGCCATCGGTATAGACCACCAACCCCTTGGTGAGAAAGGCGTTGGAGACATCGATCGCAGCACTCAGCACCCCGCCCGGGTTGTTTCTCAGATCGAGCACCATCCCTTTGAGCGGCTTGCCGCCATTCTCTTCATCGATCAGCTCGTCGATCAGCGCCACCATGTTATCCCCGGTGTGGATCTGGAACTGGCTGACACGGATGTAACCATACCCCTCTTCCAATATACGGCTCTTGACACTGCGAATTCGGATCACATCCCGAATGATTCGAATCGTCAGCGCCTGATCCTCCCCCTTGCGAACAACGGTCAACTCAATTTTGGTCCCCACCTTGCCCCGCATTTTCTTCACCGCATCGTTCAAGGTCATTCCCTGCACGGCGGTACCATCGATACGAATAATGAGATCACCCGCCTGCATTCCAGCTCGCTGCGCCGGGGTATCGTCGATCGGTGAGATCACCTTGACGAATCCATCCTCCATGCCCACCTCGATACCAAGACCACCAAACTCCCCCTTGGTACTCACTTGTAGTTCATCATGGGCCTCCGGCAACAGATAGGCGGAGTGGGGATCAAGACTGCTGACCATCCCCTGAATGGCATTGGTCAGTAGCTCCTTGCCACTCACCTCCTCCACATACTTGTTTCGAATCTCGTTATAGACCTGACTGAAGGCACGAAGCTCATTCAATGGCAGTGCCAGTTCGCTCTCTCCCTTACTCGCCAGGACCGTGCGCTCAACCGCCAGAGAGATCCCCAGAACCAATCCAATCAGAAGTATCAGTAGATCACGTGCCTTCGCCTTCATCAGCATCTCTCCGCCTGGTCGTCCACCGTGTCCCGGCCACCCTCGTCGCGGGGATCCAGAGAGAAGTGTAGCCTATCCGGTGACCCTGGGTATACCCCTCCCAGCATCACTTGATCACTCGCCCCGGTGACCGTTGGCAAATTCCCCTCCAGTCCATGCAGCGTCTGTCGAGCCAACCAGGCAAAGGTGATCGCCTCGACCCAGTCCGGTGGGATACCGATGACGTCACTACGATCAACCTGCCAGCCAGGCAGTCGAGCAGCCAACCGTTCCATCAACAGCAGATTGTGGACCCCACCACCACAGACCCAAATCATGGGATCTCCGGAATACTCTTTCACCGCAGCCGAGATCGTCGATGCCGTCAACTCTACCAGCGTCGCCAGTACATCTTCCGATGATGGTCGCGGTGTTATTCGCTCCAGGCTTGCCATCAACCAGGCTCGATGGAAACGTTCACGACCGGTACTCTTGGGGGGCGGCCGTTGAAAGTAGGGCTCCTGCAGCAATTGCCGCAACAGGGGCTCCGAACACCACCCCGAACGGGCGACTACTCCGTCCCGGTCAAAACGCTCACCATACTGCTCAGCCACCCACAGATCGAGCAGGACATTACCGGGGCCGGTATCGAAGCCACGGACAGATTCTCCAGGACGCTTCGGCAACAGGGTGACATTGGCCATTCCACCAATATTGACCACCACTCCGCTATGTTCGGCCGCAGCCCAGTGATGATAGGCCGGTGCCAGCGGCGCCCCCTCCCCCCCCACCACCAGATCACCACGACGAAAGTCGGCCACCGTGGTGATGCCGGTGTGCCGGGCAATCGTATTGGGGTCACCAATCTGCAACGTGTAAGGAAACTCTCCCCGAGGTTGGTGTCTAACCGTCTGGCCATGACAACCGATGGCCATGATCTGCCGTCTCTCCAATTTCGCAGCAGCAATGACCCGCTCGGCGGCAGTGGCAAAAAGTGCGCCCAACTCACGATCGAGTTGCCCCATACGCTCGATCTCCGCCTCCCCGGGGTGCATCAGGGCCAGTATCCGCTGCCGCACCCCATCCTCAAAGGGGCTGTATTGACTCGCCAACAGTCGAGGGGGGAAGGGGGTGAAGTCAACCACTACCGCATCGACCCCATCAGCACTTGTGCCGGACATCAGCCCAACATAGCACTCACTCATCCGGCGGCCCCAAATGACGCTCCCAAATGGCGCTCACCTCTTCACGCTCAACGACAAATTGATCCGCAGAGAGTCGCGCAGGACTATTATCGAGTGCCAGATGGTAGGCACGACGGCGCAGTGCGAGGTAATGATCACGCAGTGTAGCCGCCTCTGCCGAGGTCAGATAGGCCGCGGCGGCCAGAGACTCCAGCAGCCGAATATTATCACTCCAGCGTAGCAACTCAGGGGTATCGGCAGCCCAACGCAGCACCAGATACTGCACCAAAAATTCAATATCGACCATTCCTCCTGCCATCTGCTTGAGGTCGATCTCATCCGGATGGCTGGAGTCGAGTGCGGTACGCATCTTTTTTCGCATCTCCAGAACCTCCTGCCGCAACACCTGTGGATCTCGACGTTGCCCCAAAACCTGGCGTCTAATCTGTTCAAACTCTTCAGCTGCGCGTGCTCCACCACAAACCACCCGAGCACAGCCTGATGTTCCCAGGTCCAAGCCTGCCGCAACTGGTAATCACGAAACCCGGCCAAATCGGTCACCAAGATCCCGGAGTTGCCATTGGGTCGAAGTCGCGAGTCCACCTCATAGAGCCGACCGCTCATGGTGCGAGTCGTGACATGGTGGATCATTCGCTGTCCCAGGCGCAGGAAAAACTCTCGCCGACTGACCGCTAGCCGCTTGCGACTAAACGGTTCCTGCGGGTCACCATCGTGCAAAAAGACCAGATCCAGGTCAGAACCATACCCCAGCTCCAGCCCCCCCATCTTGCCATATCCAATCACCAGAAAACCGGGATTCTCCTGTGTCTCGCTACGGCGACGGGGTTGACCATAACGACGGGTCATCTCCTTCCAGGCCAAGCCGAAACTCTGGGTTATCAGTGCCTCAGCCAACCAGGTCAGGGCATCACTCACCCGCATGACCGGGAGGCGATCCATCACATCCGAGGCCGCCACCTTGAGCATATTACGACGGCGAAAATGGCGCATCAGCTCCATCTGTTGTTCCAGATCATCATCATCGATCCGGGCCGCCAGGAGATTCAACTCCTGCAACAGCGCCCCGGCTCCGGCAGGCATGGTGATATTACGCAGGTCGATCACTTCATCGAGCATCATCGGCATCTCTGCCAACCGCTCAGCAATCCAGCTGCTCTGCCGCAACAGATTCAACAGGTACTCTAGCGAGGAGCGATTTTCACTCAACAGAGAGAAATAGACGGAACGTCGCCCAATCGCCTCGACCAGACGCACCGCCCAGAGCAACGACTCTCCCGGTTGCGGCAGTCGTGACGCCGTCTCAAGCAGCTGAGGCATCAGCCGATCGAGACGATCACGCCCCTCGACCAACTGTCGCAGACGATGGGTGACCAGCTCTTCCTCTTCAAACCACTGTCCCACTCCCACCGGCTCTTCGTTGGCGACCAACTGGTGCCAGATCTGCTGGAACGGACTCCGCTCCTCCTGCTCCTCACTGACTACGGAAAAAAGTTGGGAAAAACAGCGCTGAACTGCCTGACGATGTTGTTCCAAGGTATCGCTGAACCCCTGCCAATGGTCGAACCCCATCGACTCTGCCAGCAGATGACGTCGCTCATCCTCCAGTGGCAATCGTTGTGTCTGGCGATCGTCATACTCCTGCAACCGGTGCTCGGTGTTTCGCAAAAAGAGATAGGCCTGCTGCAAGGCCAGATACTCCTCGACACTAATCTCTCCCCCCTGCTGCAACAACGGCAGCACCTCCAGGATCGGCCGAATTTGTAACTCGACACGGGCTCCGCCTCGAACCAGCTGAAAGGCCTGTCCGACAAACTCGATCTCACGAATCCCGCCCGGCCCCAGCTTGACGTCCTCCTCCATCCCTTTGCTGCGTACCTGGCGAGCGATCAACTGCTTCATCTCCCGCAACGACTCGAAGGCACTGAAGTCAAAATAACGTCGATAGACGAAGGGCCTCAGGAGCGCCATCAAGGTATCCCCGGCCTCGAAGTCACCAGCCACAACCCGCCCCTTGATCCAGGCGTAACGCTCCCAGCTCCGCCCATGGCTCTGATAGTAATCCTCCATGGCATCGAATGAAGAGACCAGTGCCCCCGACTCTCCAAAGGGGCGCAGTCGCATATCGACCCGAAAGACATAACCCTCTGCAGTATTACTATTGATCGCCTTGATCAAACGACGTCCCAGCGCAAGAAAGAACTCATGATTACTGATCCAGGGTCGTCGCCCCCGAGTCTCGCCCTCCTCGGCATAGGCAAAGATCAGGTCGATATCCGATGAAAAGTTGAGTTCACGCGCCCCCAGCTTGCCCATCGCCACCACGACCAACTGTTGGGGACGGCCACTTTTTTCACCTCTCGGGGTACCGGACTCCTGGCACTCCCAGCGATAGAGCAGCTCGAGACTCTGCTGCAACGAGACCTCCGCCAGCGCAGACAGCTCCGCCACCGTAGTGTGGTAGTCTCCCCACCCCCCCAGATCTCGCAGTGCGATACGAACCATCTGCCGTCGACGAAACTGTCGCAACGACCGAGCCAACTCGAGATCACTCCCCACCCCCTGCAACAGCCGATGCAGCTGGTCGCTGTAGTGCTCGGCACTCATCCCCACCGTCAACGTCTCTGGCTGCAGCAGCCACGACATCAACCCTTCATCCTGTTGACAGCTCCGTTCCACAAAGGGGCTGAAGCGGAACAGCGACTCGAGCTGTTGCTGATCGATACGGTTCACACGCCCGCTCTACTGTCGCAATGACGCAACCTGGCCGGTGCTCCGGTCATTGAGCAGAATCCGGCGTAGTGCGGCAGTCGAACGATAGAAGTAGTTGCGCTCCCGGGCAGTTAGTGTAGTCCGTTGTGGTAAGGCCACCTTCATCGGATCGAGATACTCCTCTCCACGACGAACTTCATAATGGAGATGGGGTGCGGTCGAGAGCCCGGTCGAGCCGACATAACCGATCACGTCTCCCTGCCGGACCCGACTGCCGGGGCGAATGTTACGGTCAAAACGGGAGAGATGACCATAGACCGTGGTATATTTTCCGCCGTGATGGTCAATAAAGACGACGTTGCCGTAGCCATTCTGACGCTCCCGTAATCGCACCACACCATCCGCGGTCGCCATCACCGGCGTCCCGTTGCGAGCCTGGAAA
>CAYFOQ010000053.1:0-6087 GCA_964344735.1 uncultured Piscirickettsiaceae bacterium | reverse complement strand
GAAATCGGTACCACGATGGGGCCGGTAGGTCTTTAACACCGGGTGGTAACGGCGCAGAGTGAAGTGCGAACTGATCTTGGGATTCTTGAGTGGATAACGCAGAAAACCGGAACCCAGCGGCCCCCCCTCACCATCGTGGTATCGGGTCACCCCACGACGATCGGTGTGACGAATTACCCGAATCGGCTCTCCCCGGCTGGTCAGCTCCGCCGCCACGATCACCCCTTGATCCAGCATCTCCCCCCGATTGGCCTGCACAATCACGGTAAAGTGATCTCCAGGATGGATATCACGACGGAAGTCGATCCGCTCCCCAAAGAGTTGTTCCAATCGCGATACATGATCCTGAGGCAACCCCACCGCCAATGCCGCCTGCGAGAAGGTATGCTCGATCGAACCACGCTTGACCACCCATTGCGGTACGGCAACCACAAACTCTTTTTTGTCGGCCACCACCGGTTGGCTACTCCCGGACTCCGACTCCTCAGCCTCTGAAGGGGGACTCTCGCCACCCACCACAGGGGAGCCCTCTGGTTTCTCCCCCCCATCAACAGCACCATTCTGACCCGACTGAGCATCAACCGGCCGTGCCGCCACCGTCACGACAGATCGATTCTGCAGCTGTGCCAAATCGACCACATCAACCTCGTGCAGCAGATGCTTGGCCACACGCTGTGGAGTGACGACACACCCCGTCAGCGCAACCACAGCCATCACCCCGGCAACCGCAAGGAGCATCATCGGCTTGATCTGTACCATGTCCCCGGTCATCACCCCCCTAAACCCACTCAGCATCGCTACCTCTGACCCTGTCCTTTTGTCCATTCGGCACTATAGCACAGCTCAAAGGCCACCAATAGTTTTGCAGTCACTGCCCAATGATAAAAGCAATTGCACCCCCCCATCTCTCCACGTATAATGCGCCGCTCTATTTTTTCAATCCGCTGAATAAACAGGAACCCCAGCGAATGCCTAGTATACGTGTAAAAGAGAACGAGAACTTTGACTACGCCCTGCGTCGCTTCAAACGTGCAGTAGAGAAGGCCGGCACCGTTGCCGAGGCTCGTGAGCGCGAGTTCTACGAGAAGCCGACCCAGGTGCGCAAGCGCAAGGCTGCCGCTGCAGTCAAGCGCACTCAAAAGAGAGTCTCTCGCGAGCGCAGCACCATGCGCCGTAACCGCGGTATGCTCTCTCGTTAATCCCAGATCATCCGCCGCTCTGCAACCGATGTCGACACTCGAACAGATCCAGCAGCAGATCAAGGATGCGATGCGCGCCAAAGATAAAGCACGCATCAAGGTGCTACGCATGATCACCGCCACGGTGAAGCAGGTGGAGGTGGACGAGCGCACGGAGGTGGACGAAAGCAGAATGCTCTCCATCCTGGAGAAGATGGTCAAGCAGCGCCGTGATGCGATCGCCCAGTTCGAAGCAGCGGGCCGAGACGAACTGGCTGCCGGTGAACAGGCTGAGATCGTAATCATTCAGGAATTTTTACCCGAACCACTCAGCGAATCAGAGGTCGAAGAGCTGATCCGTGCAACCATTACCGAAACCGGTGCCTCTTCCATGAAGGATATGGAGCAGGTAATGGGTCTCCTCAAGCAACAGGTTCAGGGTCGCGCCGATATGGGACAGCTAAGCAGCAAGATCAAGTCGCTGCTGACATAACCCTGCGCCCCTCTTGGCAGCCTGTCAATAGAACACCTGCGAATCATCCCACCGCAACACGACCGAGGATGATCTATTAGTGCTATTCTGCCGTGATGGCTGGACGTATTCCACAACACTTCATCGATGAACTGCTGGCACGCGTCGACCTGATCGAGCTTATCAACGCCCGTGTCCCCCTGACCAAGCAGGGCAGCGAATTCAAAGCCTGCTGCCCCTTCCACGCAGAAAAGACCCCCTCCTTCGCCGTCAACCCTAACAAACAGGTTTACCACTGCTTCGGCTGCGGCGCTTCTGGAGGCGCCATTCGCTTTCTCATGGAGTACGACAACCTGCCATTCGTCGAAACCGTTGAACTGCTGGCAAAACAGGCTGGGATGGAGATCCCCAGAGACCACGATGAACCAAACGATCGCAGCAAACGACTGGCCCCGCTACTCTCCCTGCAACAGCGCTGCCTCGACTGGTACCACCAACAACTCCAACGTGCTCCATCCAACCACCCGGTACACTCTTATCTTCAGCGTCGTGGTGTAAGTCCAGAGATGATCGAGCTGTACCAACTAGGCTACGCCCCTGCCGGCTGGAGCCAACTACTCCAGGCCATGGGTGAAGAGGCTACCACCAACCACTACCTGACCCAAATCGGCATGGTGGTAGAAAAGGAGGGAGGGGGCCACTACGACCGTTTTCGCAACCGACTCATCTTCCCGATACTCGATAGTCGCGGCCGCGCCATCGGTCTCGGAGGACGGGTACTGGACGAGGCTAAACCCAAATACCTCAACTCCCCCGAAACCCCGCTATTTCACAAAAGCGAGCAACTTTATGGTCTTTACCAGGCCCGCCAACACCATCGCAAACTACAGCAAATTGTGGTGGTAGAGGGGTACATGGACGTTGTCGCTCTAGCTCAATTCGGTATTCGATATGCTGTCGCCACACTGGGAACCGCAACCACCAGCAGTCATCTCAGGACACTTTTTCGATCGGTCGAGCGGATCATCTTCTGCTTTGATGGCGACACCGCAGGAACCCAAGCCGCCGCCAAGGCAATGGAGACCGCTCTCCCACTGATGCGCGATGGTCGTGAAGTTCGTTTTCTGTTTTTACCCGATGGAGAGGATCCAGACACCTTGATTCGCCGAGAAGGTAGAGAGCCATTTGAGCAACGAATAGAACAATCCATTCCACTCTCAGAACAGTTTTTCAACCAGCTACTGCAACAAGGGGATTGCCAATCTATCGACGGCCGGGCCCGCCTAATGAAACTGGCACAACCCATGCTGGCGAAACTCCCAAGCGGCCTTTTTCGGGAGATGATGTTTGACCAGCTCTCTTCGACACTGAAGGTAACCTCTCAGCAGGTGAGGGACCACCTACACCCTTCAACCCAACCCCAGCCTCGACCCGCCCCATCACCGCCCCCCCCTCAACGCCCAACGATACGCAACACCACCCCCCCCGTCACCTCGCCCTCTCCGGTACGCACCGCATTACACGCACTGCTTCACAATCCACGACTAGCTGAACGGTTACCGGAAACGTCAACACTGCTCCAAGCCAAAAGACCCGGACTACAACTACTCATGGAGGTGATCGACACACTACAGCATAATCCCGAGATCACCACCGCTGCACTACTGGAGCGATGGCGAGGACACCAGGATGAGGAGACCCTCTACAAGGTGGCACGATGGCAACCTCAGGTACCCGAAGATAGCGTAGAACGTGAGTTTGACGGTGCAATGGCACAGCTTCTGCGATTCGCCAGAGAACAGCAGATCGAGCAACTATTGGAACGCTCCAGAACCACGCCACTCACCCCGAAAGAACAGCAGCAGCTACAGCAACTACTCGTAGCCAAATAACAATTTGATTGACGCCAACTCTCTCCACACGTATAATTCGCAATCTTTTTTGCCCGACATCCCCAGAGACATTCACTCCATATGACTCTATCCAAAAAAGCCGACCCCAAAAAAGCCGAAGAAAACGAGACCCGAAACCTCATTGCCCGAGGAAAAGAGCAGGGCTACCTGACCTATCAGGAGATCAACGACAACCTGCCCAGCGAGATCACTGACTCCGAAGAGATCGACAGCGTCGTTGCGCTGATCTCATCCATGGGGATCAACATTCTGGAAAAAGCTCCTGATGAAGAGAGCCTTCTGATTACCGGCGAGAGCGGCAGCACCAACGACGACAACGACGAAGATGCCGCGGCCGAAGCTGCCTCCGTACTTCTCAACAGTGAGGGAGAGGCCGGCCGAACAACCGATCCCGTTCGAATGTATATGCGCGAGATGGGCTCTGTCGAACTACTTACCCGCAAGGGCGAGATTGCCATCGCCAAGCGGATCGAGGATGGGACGCGACAGATGATGAACGCGCTTGCGCTCTACCCCAATACTGTACGCGAACTGATGATAGAGTTCGACAAGATCAATAGTGGCTCTCAGGAGCTGAACTCGGTCATCACCGGTCTATGTGACTACTGCCCTGAGCCCAACAGCAGTAGTAGCAATAGCAGTAGCAGTAGCAGTAGCAGTAGCAGTAGCAGTAGCAGTAGCAGTAGCAGTAACATCGCTAATGACGATAACGATAACAACAACGAAGACACCAAGTCTGACGATGATAATTTTACCGGTCCACCTCCCGAGATGATGACCGGTCGATTGCAACTGATTGCAGACCTCACTACAAAACTGGAGCGCTCCGAAAAACGTAATGGCAAGGCTCACGAAAAGAGCGACCTATTGCGCCAGGAGATCGCCGATCAGTTCATGCAATGCAAACTGGTCCCCAAACTGCTTGAGCGACTGGTCGTTGATATCCGTTTCACCATGGAGCGAGTACGTGAGTGTGAACAGACGATCATGGCTCTAGCAGTAGAGCGCTCTGGTATGCCGCGAAAAGACTTCATCAGCACCTTCCCTCAGAACGCCACCAACCTCGAATGGATCAGTACGCTGGTGGCCTCTAACAAGAAATACTCCCAGGCACTTAAACGACACTCACGCGATATCGTTCGCTCCCAGAAGAAACTGCTCTTACTGGAAGATGAGTGCGGCATCTCTATTGAGCGATTAAAAGAGATCAACCGTATGATGTTCATTGGCGAAAGCAAAGCTCGTCGTGCCAAGAAAGAGATGATCGAGGCCAACCTTCGGCTCGTAATCTCCATCGCCAAAAAGTACACCAACCGTGGCCTACAGTTTCTCGACCTAATTCAGGAGGGAAACATCGGTCTGATGAAGGCGGTGGACAAGTTCGAGTATCGCCGCGGCTTCAAATTTTCAACCTATGCCACCTGGTGGATTCGTCAGGCGATTACTCGGTCAATTGCCGACCAGGCACGGACCATTCGTATCCCGGTCCATATGATTGAGACCATCAACAAACTCAACCGCATTCAACGGCAACTACTTCAGGAGATGGGACGTGAACCGACCCCTGAAGAGCTTGCTGAGAAGATGGAGATGCCGGAAGACAAGATCCGCAAAGTGCTGAAAATCGCAAAGGAACCAATCTCAACTGAGACCCCTATTGGTGACGACGACGACTCCAACCTTGGTGATTTTATCGAAGACACCAATGTTGTTCAGCCTGACGAGTCTGCCACCGTGATTGGACTACAAGAGGACGTCCAGGAGATACTATCTGGCCTCACTCCTCGCGAGGCCAAAGTACTAAGAATGCGTTTTGGCATCGACATGAACACCGACCACACGCTCGAGGAGGTCGGCAAACAGTTCGATGTCACTCGGGAACGCATCCGCCAGATCGAAGCCAAGGCGTTACGCAAGCTCCGACACCCCTCCCGCTCTGACAAGCTGGAGAGTTATCTCGACGTTAGCAGCTAATTCAACAGTCACATTGATCCTTATGAATCGGGCCTATAGCTCAGTTGGTTAGAGCAGGGGACTCATAATCCCTTGGTCCCAGGTTCAAGTCCTGGTGGGCCCACCAAAACATTCTCCTTGCAAATCATGCAGATACGGGAAACCGAAATCTGCTATGGAGAGGCCGGGGGACTTTTTATAGCCAAAGTCCCTTGGTCCCGGTGAGGTGGGGCGAAGTTCTCTTGACATGATTAGTGATCTCAAAGCACACAGAGCCTGGAAAAGCATTCCAGAGCAGTCACGAAACAAGCTACTGGGCAATGTCTGGTGCAGTCACTGCAGATCTGAAACCACTATCGTCGACTACGAACCGATATTTGAGGGCGAGATGCTAGTGCTTGAAGGGAGCTGTATCGCTTGCAAGCAATCTGTAGCTAGAGTGATCGATTAGTCCTTGCAGGCATAATCCACCTACCGCTAACGTGCTGATAGCAATGCGCGGTAGTGTAAAGATTCTTTCGCACTTTCTTCGGCGGTGGCTCGTCAATTACGCTGAGAGTTGCTCCTCGAT
>CAYFOQ010000052.1:13625-15089 GCA_964344735.1 uncultured Piscirickettsiaceae bacterium | reverse complement strand
ACCACCTTCACCACCACCGACTCACCACTGTGTAGGGTAGCGGCGTGAACCTGGGCGATCGAGGCCGAGGCCAACGGTCGCTCGTCGAAGGAGGCAAATAGCTCCGGTAACGGACGGCCTAGTGAGCGCTCGATCTCGGCAACGGCTTCGGCTGTATCGAAGGGAGGAACCGCATCCTGTAGCCGTGCCAACTCATCTGCAATCTCATCCGGCAGTAGGTCACGACGGGTAGAGAACATCTGTCCCAGTTTGATAAAGACCGGCCCCAACGCCTCCAGTGTCAACCGTAACCGAACGCCAACTGGCTGTTGGTGACGGCGCCACTGCCAGGGAGAGAGCAGCCGCAGTAACCGCAAAGGACGGAACAGGTGAAGCTGGAAGATCACCTGATCGAGCCCGTTCCGAGCCAACAGACGCTGAATCTCCAGCAGTCGGAGAAACTCCCGCGGGCGCATCACGATGGTTGCCTATTACGACTTGAAACCACGATGAAGGGCCACGATTCCACCGGTCATGTTGAAGTAGTCGGTGCGACCGAAACCAGCCTCGGTCATCATCGTTCGCAGACGCTCCTGATCGGGGTGCATCCGGATCGACTCCGCCAGGTAGCGGTAGCTGGCCTCATCTTTGGCAATCCAGCGTCCCAGCAGGGGTAACACATTGAAGGAGTAAAAATCGTAGGCCGAGCGCAACCGCTCATCGACCGGTCGGGAAAACTCCAGCACCAGCAGCCGACCACCGGGACGGATCACCCGCTGCAGTGAGCGTAAGGCCCGCTCCTTATCGGTCACATTTCGTAACCCGAAGGAGATGGTGACACAGTCGAAGTGGTTGTCGGGAAAGGGGGCCTGCTCGGCATCAAACTGCACATACTGGACGTTTCCCAATACCCCTTCGTTGATCAGGCGATCACGCCCCTTACTGAGCATGCTGTTGTTGATATCGGAGAGCACTACCAACCCATCGGCGCCAACGATCTGCGAGAACCGTAGCGTGAGATCACCGGTACCACCGGCCACATCGAGAATCCGCTGTCCCGATCGGGCCCCACTCATTTCGATTGCCTGACGTTTCCAGAGACGGTGAATCCCGAGCGACATCATGTCGTTCATCAGGTCATAGCGGTCCACAACCGAATCGAACACGCCACGCACCCGCTCGACCTTATCCTCAGTCGCAACCTGCTCATAACCGAAGTGGGTGGTCTCCCCCTTCACCTTCTGCTCCTCGTCTCGATGGTCAGGCATCAGGTTGCAAGCCGTTCTGATGTGGTCATACGCTCGACACCGGCAGCCGCCAGCCGATCGAGATACTCCTGCCAGTAACGCTCACGATTCTCCCCCAGCGTATAGAGCCACTCCCAAGAGTAGATACCGGTATCATGACCATCATCGAAATGGATCGAGACCGCATAGTTACCCACCGGTTCGATACGTTCGATGGTGACATCCTCCTTGCCCACCT
>CAYFOQ010000052.1:0-13615 GCA_964344735.1 uncultured Piscirickettsiaceae bacterium | reverse complement strand
TGCAGCACCTCCTCCCCCGGGGCGTGCCCCCGAACCTCGGCCGACGGGGAGTAGACCCGCAAATACTCGGCACTCAAGGCCCACGACTCCCCTCCGGGATAGGAGAGGGTGAGGGTACGGCTGGTCTTGTCAAAACGAATTTCAGATGGGGTAATCGCTCTCTTCTCACTCATAACAACGCTCCTTGTGACGGCAACTCATCGACGGTCGACTCTCTGTAGTCGAAAATCCCTCCCCACCAGTATTCGATCATAACGCTCCTGGCCTCAGAGGATATAGCGACTCAAGTCCTCATCCTCTGCCAACTCGGAGAGGTGGTGATCGACATAATCAACATCGACAACCACCTCACCCCCCTGATCCGCGGCATTGAAAGAGACATCCTCCAATAGTCGCTCCATCACTGTATGGAGACGACGGGCACCAATATTCTCGGTACGCTCATTCACCTGCCAGGCGAACTCCGCAATACGATGGATACCAGAGGAGTCGAACCGCAGGTTCACTCCATCGGTGGCCATCAGGGCACTATACTGCTCGGTTAAAGAGGCGTCGGGCTCCGATAAAATCCGGGTGAACTCCTCCACCGTCAACGCCTCCAGCTCCACCCGAATCGGGAGCCGCCCCTGCAGCTCCGGAATCAGATCGGAAGGCTTGGCCAGATGGAATGCCCCTGAGGCGATGAAAAGGATGTGGTCGGTACGGATCATTCCATATTTGGTACTGACGGTACTCCCCTCCACCAGTGGCAATAGGTCGCGCTGCACCCCCTCGCGAGAGATCTCTCCCCCGCCACCATGACCTTCGCTACGCTGAGTCACCTTATCGATCTCATCGAGGAAGACGATACCGTTCTGTTCTACCCGCTCGACCGCCTCACTCTTGATCTTCTCCTCGTCCACCATCTTGCTGGACTCTTCCTCAATCAGCAACTTACGAGCATCTTCCACCACCATTTTCTTGGTCTTCGGTGGCTTTCCCCCAATATTCTGAAACATACTCTGAAGCTGAGAGGTCATCTCCTCCATCCCCGGTGGCCCCATGATCTCCACCCCCAGGGAGGGAGAGGCGACATCGATCTCGATCTCACGCTGGTCAAGCGCCCCTTCCCGTAACATCTTGCGGAAACGTTGCCGGGTAGAGGAGTCCCGCTCCTCCGCGGATGGGGCGTACTCATCCCCCCGCAGAGGCGGTAGCAGGGCATCCAGCAACCGCTCTTCGGCGGCATCCTCGGCCCGAACCTTGACCTCTTGATAGGCCCCCTCACGCACCTGTTTGATGGCGATATCGGCGAGATCACGGATGATTGACTCCACATCACGCCCCACATACCCCACCTCCGTGAACTTGGTCGCCTCCACCTTGATGAAGGGGGCGTTGGCCAGACGAGCTAGGCGACGGGCAATCTCGGTCTTGCCGACCCCGGTCGGGCCGATCATCAGAATATTCTTCGGCGTGATCTCCAACCGCAAAGCGGCATCCACCTGCATCCGGCGCCAGCGATTACGCAGGGCGATGGCAACCGCACGCTTGGCCTTGTCCTGACCAATAATGTGCTTCTCCAGCTCATGTACGATCTCTCTGGGTGTCAACTCGTTCATATTTCCCCGTTTTCACACATTAGTCCGAAGGGAGTGCCTCCAGCACCAAACTTTGATTGGTAAATACACAGATCTCTGCGGCGATTCCCATACTCTTCTCCACGATGCGACGGGCATCGAGATCACTATTCTCCAACAGTGCCCGGGCAGCCGCCAGGGCGTAGTGCCCTCCCGAGCCAATCGCCACAGCACCGTGCTCCGGCTCGATCACATCACCATTGCCGGTGATCACCAGAGTCTCGGCCTCATCGGCCACCAGCAACATCGCCTCCAACCGCCGTAACATACGGTCAGTACGCCAGTCCTTGGCCAGCTCCACTGCCGAGCGTACCATGTGACCGGAATACTTCTCCAGCTTACCTTCGAAACGCTCGATCAGGGTAAAGGCGTCGGCGGTCCCACCGGCAAATCCGGCCAATACCCGATCATGGTAGAGACGACGGATCTTGCGAGCATTCCCCTTCATCACGGTATTCCCCAGTGATACCTGTCCATCCCCACCAATCACCACCTGGTGTTCCCGGCGCACACAGAGAATCGTGGTCCCATGGTACTGCTCCATTGCTCACTCCTTGCTTGGCCGCCACTCTGTTGAAGAGGGGTGATTCTACCGCAAACCCTGCGGACGATTGGAGCGGTTTTCGAAACTCCCCCTCCTCCCAACGCTCACCTCGCTGAATCAACAACGACTATCGAGATAAGCACAGAGCTTGGATTTGAGCTCTTCGCGATCGATCGGCTTGGGAATGAAGTCATTACACCCCGCCTCTTCAATACGGTAACGTTGCCGTTGCAACACGTTGGCAGTGACCGCGATGATTGGAATCTCCACCCCCCGTTGCCGCAGCTGGCGTGTTGCCTCGATCCCGTCCAGCACCGGCATCTGCATATCCATCAGGATCAGATCGAAAGCCTGTTCACCCACCCGCTCTACCGCTTCCTGGCCATTCGTGACGACGGTGACACTGGGCCCCAACTTCTCCACCATACGCTTGAGTAACTGCTGCAGGGCCGGTGTATTATCCGCCAACAGTACCTCCCCCGTGATCAGCCTCTGCTGTTGGGACAGTGCCCCTTCCGAGTCGTCCCGCTGTTCCGACCGTAGCATCCGTCCTCCGACCTGACAGGGGATAACCAGCTGAAAGACCGAACCGTGCCCCTCCCGACTGGAGACATCGATCTCGCCCCCCATCAATCGAGCCAGATTCTGTGAAATGTAGAGTCCCAACCCACTTCCACCAAAACGGCGACTGGTGGAGCTGTCTGCCTGCTCAAAACGCTGAAAGAGTCGATCCAGTACCTCCGGACTCATGCCGATACCGTTATCCTCCACCCGCCAAATCAACCATTTTCCCTGTTGCCTGAAGTCGATTCGGATCTTCCCTCTTGAGGTAAACTTCACCGCATTGCCGACCAGATTGATCAACACCTGAAGGATCCGTTGCGGATCCCCCAGCATCCAATGCTCTCCCTCCCAGGAGCTGGTCACTTCGAACGCCAATCCGGCATCCCCCACCCGGCGTGACATCATCTCTTCCACCCGCAGCAGCAGTTCGAGAGGATCGTATTCGATCCGCTCCACCACGAAGCTATCGGACTGAATTTTCGACATGTCGAGAATATCATTGACCAGTGCAAGCTGGCTCTTGCCGGCAAATTCGATCGCCATCAGCGCCTCCCGTGCCGGCGCCAACAGCTCGGAGTACTCCTCCAGCAGATACTCACAGTTGCCGATGATCGAGGTCAGTGGGGTACGAAGCTCATGTGACATATTGGCAATAAAGTTGTCACGGGCCTCCTGGGACACATGAGCGGCGGTAATATCCTGATGGATTCCAACCAGCCGTTCTGCCCCCCCACCTGCCCCTATCACGGGACGAGCAAAGCCATGCACCCAAATCCGGGAACCATCCTGGAGAAAGACCCGGAACTCGATGTCAAACGGCTTCCGGTTCCGAATAGCACAATCGAAGGCCTCCTCAACGGCAGCCCGCTGCTGACTGTCGATCCGCCGCAGCCACTGCTGACGCAGATCGTTGGCGACCAGAGGAGAGAGCCCATAAAGCTGATACATCGAGGTGTCCCAGAAGAGCCGGCCATCGACCAGCGAGCACTCCCAGATCCCGATGCCGGCGGTTTCGGCCGCCACCATGGCCCGCTCATTGGCGTGACGCAACTCCTGGGTACGATAGCGGATCGTCTCCTCCAGAGCCGACTGGTGACGCTGCAGAGAACGCAT
Organism: uncultured Piscirickettsiaceae bacterium; assembly: GCA_964344735.1. Taxonomy (GTDB): domain Bacteria; phylum Pseudomonadota; class Gammaproteobacteria; genus Thiopontia. The sequence continues at coordinate 9,775 of CAYFOQ010000052.1, read as the reverse complement.
CAGCTGCGATCGTTCGGTAACATCGACCACCGCCACCAGCGCCAGCTCACGTGAAACGGTCTCCAGCGGGGCAATGGTCAGCTCCACCGGAAACCGGCGTCCACTCTGATGGCGGCCAAATAGCACTGTCTCCGGATTGATAGCCCCCTCCCAGGGGTTATCAAAATAGCTCTCCCAGAACCGCTGGAATGCTGGTCTCAGCGCCAACGGGATCATCTGCTCTACCGCCCCTCCCACCATATGTCGACGCTCAAAACCGAACATCTGCTCCAGTCCGGAGTTGCAACGCACGATCTTCCCTTCGCGATCGAGTATCAACATACCGTTCGGGGTCACCTGAAAGGCCTGCATCAGTTCGGTGGTCATCTCACTGAAGGCCGAGGTGAGCAGTGCCGTTTCCTGGTCCTGAACATTGGCCAAGTCGATCCTCACCGGCACCATCTCCCCCTGGATCACCTTACCAACCTCAGCGGTCAGCTGCTGAATCGGACGACTGATCGAGCGTGACAGATAGAGTGCCACCAACGCCCCTTGCAGGAGTAGAAACAGAAAGAGCAGCAACAGATTGAACTGTAGATCGGTATAGGGTTGCAGTGCCTCCCGTTGATCGATCTTTACCAATACCGCCCAGTCGACCGAAGGGACCTTACGGACGAAAGAGAAGACCTCCACCTCACGATAATCGACACCATTACGATAGAAACCACTCTGTCCGGCCAGTGCACGCGAGATCGGTTGGTCGATACGGGAAGCCGAAATGGCAATCCCTTCCGAGGCATGGCCGGGAAACCGCAACGGAGTGATGAAATGGGCGTTACCATCCGTCCTCCGCTGTACCACCAGCGTCTCACCGCTCTCTCCCAACCCGGAGTAGTCGACCACGATATGCTGCAGTCGCTTCATCGATAGTGTGATCATCATCGCCCCGATAGGACGAAATTCGTAAAAGAGCGGAACGAAAAGCCGCATCTGCTCCGGCTGTTGCGGGTCGTTCCAGACATAGATATCGTCCCCACGGTCTTCCACCCATCCCCACAACCGAGAATCGACACTCGATCCTGCTCGCCCCGGAGTGGTGGTAGCGACCACCTTCGATTCCAGAGAGATCAGCTCGAGTTGCAGAAAATCGGGCACCGCATCCAGGGCCTCTCGCAGCATCTTCTCTAACTGCTCCCGCCCTACAGGATTCGCCCCCTGACGCTGCTGCTGCAGGAGCATGCGAAGATGCTCACGATTACTCACCAGAGCCGCCTGTTCACGATTGTGACGCAGAAACTCCTCTACCCGATGGAGCTGCACCGCCGTCACCGCCTGTAGATGGGAACGAATCGACTCCACACTCTCGTCACGCTGATCCAGCAGAATGAGCGTCGCCAGCAGCAGATAGGTGATCAACACCATCAGCAGCAGCGCCACTGTAATCCGGGTACGCACCGAAAACCGCTGTGGGGTCATTTGAACCCCGGGCGTAGATCTCCGCCCCACCATGAGTTTCCCCCTCACAGATCCAATTAACAGCCCGTTAAATCATGAAAGAGTACGGGTCATTCTGAATGGCAACGATTGATAACAACAGCATACACAATCAATGTCAAAAGGCTATCAGCGATAACGTTCCCGAATCAACTGACGCTGAGTCCGTAACCGCTCATTCATCTTACCAATGGTCTCGACGGTATGGTCGAGAGACTCTCCCAAATAGGCCTCAGAGAACCGCTCCAGGGCCTCAGCCAACTGACCAAAATTGAGCTGCGGCTCTTCCCCACGATCGACGATCTCTTGCTGCTGCCGCAATAACTGCTGTAACTGCTCGAGTTGACTCTTCCCTGAAGTCAGCTCGCGCTGGAGAGGACGTAACGCCATCAGCGTGTTGCCAAAGTCGTGCATAAAAGAGATGAACTCCCCCACCAACCACTCTTCAGAATCGGCCATAACGGTAGCGTCGGCCTCTGACTCAACCACGGTAGTAGCCACGGCAGACGATCGCTGCCCCAGGTAACGTTCGATGCAGTCGATCAACTCTGCCAGTTCCAACGGCTTTTCGAGATAGTCATCACACCCCGCCGCCTCGAACTGGCGACGGTGCTGTTCCATGACGTTGGCGGTCACCGCGATGATCGGGATCGTACTCCCCTGCTGCCGCAATGTTCTCGCCACCTCGACCCCGTCCATCACCGGTATCTGCATATCGAGCAGCAGTAGGTCGAAGGAGGTTTGCCGGGCCAACGCCACCGCCTCGGCCCCATCTCCAGCAACGGAGACGGTAAGTCCCATCCCCTCGAGCATCTTGCGTTCGAGCTGCTGAATCGCCCGATTGTCATCGACAACCAATACCTGCCCGGAGAACCGCTGCCCGACCCCTCCTTCATCGTCCACATTCTGAAGTGTCATGCCAATCCCCCTCGACCAGATATTCATCCCGTTCAGTCGCCGCCCAACAGCGTCACGACAGGGTGAGGATGATACCGCTACCGCTTCATCGCATCAAAGAAATCGCTGTTGGTCTTGGTAGCCCGCAACCGTTCCAGCACAAACTCCATCGCCGCCAGTTCATCCATCGGGTGGAGCACCTTGCGCAGCAGCCACACCTTCTTCAACTCATCCTCACGGGTCAACAGCTCCTCGCGCCGGGTTCCGGAGCGATTGATATTGATCGCCGGGAACACCCGCTTCTCGGCAATACGACGATCGAGGTGGAGCTCCATATTGCCGGTCCCCTTGAACTCCTCGTAGATCACCTCGTCCATGCGTGAGCCGGTATCGACCAGTGCCGTGGCGATAATGGTAAGACTTCCACCCTCCTCGACATTACGGGCAGCACCAAAGAAACGTTTCGGTCGATGCAAGGCATTGGCATCGACACCACCGGTCAGGACCTTACCGGAAGAGGGGGCCACGGTGTTGTAGGCCCGTGCCAGACGAGTGATGGAGTCGAGTAGAATCACCACATCACGTTTGTGTTCGACCATTCGCTTGGCCTTCTCGATCACCATCTCCGCCACCTGAACATGGCGCGATGCCGGCTCATCGAAGGTACTGGAGACCACCTCCCCCTTCACCAGCCGCTGCATCTCGGTCACCTCCTCGGGACGCTCATCGATCAGCAACACGATCAACGACACCTCGGGGTGGTTATACTCGATCGCCTTGGCGATATTCTGGATGATCACCGTCTTGCCCGCCTTGGGAGGAGAGACGATCAGCCCCCGCTGCCCCTTGCCGATCGGCGAAGCCAGATCGATCAGACGCGCAGTGAGATCCTCGGTACTACCATTGCCTCGCTCCATGGTCAGCCGACTGTTGGCGTGAAGCGGAGTGAGGTTCTCAAACAGCACCTTGTCCTTACTCTTCTCCGGCTTTTCTCCATTGATACTGTCAACCCGATGGAGCGCGAAGTAGCGTTCTCCCTTCTTCGGTGACCGCACCGTTCCAGTCACGGTATCCCCCGTCCTGATTCCAAAGCGCCTGATCTGGTTGGGGGAGACATAAACATCATCCGGTCCAGCAAGATAAGAGTCATCACTGGAGCGAAGGAAGCCATACCCATCCGGCAGAATCTCCAGCACCCCTCCAGCAAGGATGATATCCCCCTGCCTTGCCAACCCCTTGAGAATGGTAAAAACCAGATCCTGCTTACGCTGTCGATTGGGAATATTGATCGCATTATCACGAGCGCTCTCCAGTAACTCGGGGACACTCTTGAGTTTGAGATCGGTCAGATTCATGGTGGCCGGCTCTCGCTTCACCCCCTCCTGCTGGGACTGCTCGGCACTGTTGTTATTGTTGTTATTATTCTCCCGCCGATTACTGTTGCGATTATCCCGTCGTCTGGAGTTGGGCTTGCGGCTGAGTTTGAGCGTCTCCTCCTCCGCCGATCGCTCCGGCTCGGCTGTGGTGTCGACCGGGGAGCCTGCTACGGCGGCCACCGAATTCTCCTTATCGTTCAACGACTCATTCGAGTTGGACGCCTCCCCCCCATCGTGCGGATGATCGTCGGCAGTAACTTCTTGTGTGGCTGTGGTCATGTAAATACAACGGATATTGTGACTGCACCAGCCCCCGCAACGACCCTGGAACAGAATCGGGCAACCGGTGAATGCAGTCAGTGAAAAGGAAAGTACAACGAGAGACGGAGATGGTTCACCGTTGAACCACCTCCGGAAAAACAGATTATTAGAGGTTCTCCTCCAGGAATGCGGAGAGTTGAGACTTACTGACCGCCCCCACCTTGGTCGCCTCCACCGCTCCGTCCTTGTAGAGCATCAGTGTCGGAATCCCCCGAATTCCGAACTTCAAAGGGGTCGCAGGATTCTCATCAATGTTGAGCTTAGTCACCTTGACCCGGTCGGAGAACTCGCCCGCAATCTCCTCCAGTACCGGGGCGATCATCTTACAGGGGTTACACCATTCGGCCCAGAAGTCGACCAGGACCGGCAGCTCCGCTGCCAGCACCTCATCATCAAAACTGTCATCGGTGATATAGACAATATCGTCGCTCATGATTCTATTGGCTCCTTGGTTCCAAAAGATCTTCCGGGTCTCCTCACCCGAAGAGGGTTCTCGATCACGCTCTGGTCGACAGCCGATTCCGTGGCCACCCCAAACCCGATCGCAACAAACAGACTGATCGAAACTCACACCGGAGGTCATACCGAATCGAGATGAGGCTCCGTCCGGCCGAACCGCGGACATAGGAGAGTAAGATCAGAGTCGGTGCTATTTCAGCTTAATCCCCGCCACAATGCAACCCTTTTTATTTTGCTGCCAGTTCACGGCGTGAAAGGACGATTCCACTCGCGGCCGAACGGCGGTTTCTGCTATGCTTCGCCGCCATGAGCGAACAAGATCAAGTCGATACCCCCCTCTCACATCTCTCCGACACCCGCTTTTCAGAACTGCAACTCCACCCGCAGCTGATGCGTGGCGTGGAGGCGTGTGGTTTTGAATACTGCACACCGATTCAGGCCGCAACCCTGCCGCTGGCACTCGAGGGTCAAGACGTAGCCGGTCAGGCCCAAACCGGCACGGGAAAATCGGCCGCCTTTCTTCTTGCCACCATGCACCGTCTGCTACAGCACAGCTCCCCCGGATGGCGTCAACCCAATCAGCCCCGGGCACTGATGCTGGCGCCAACCCGTGAACTGGCCATCCAGATCCACCATGATGCCGAGACGCTAGGACAGTTCACCGACATCAAACTCGGACTTGCCTATGGTGGAACGGGCTACGACCAGCAGCGCAAGGTGATCGAGGAGGGAGTCGACATCCTGATCGGCACCCCGGGACGGATCATCGACTACTTCAAACAACGGGTTTTCGACCTTAAGGCAAGCGAAGTCGTGGTACTGGACGAGGCCGACCGAATGTTCGATCTTGGCTTCATCCGTGACATCCGCTTCCTGCTCAACCGCTGCCCCAAGCCAGGCAAACGCCAGGGACTGCTATTCTCGGCCACCCTATCCTACCGGGTACTGGAGCTGGCCTACGACCAGATGAACAGCCCCGAACAGGTAAAGATCGAACCCACCAAGGTAACCGCAGCCCGCATCAACGAGGTGGTCTACTACCCTTCCAATGAGGAGAAGATTCCGTTGCTGATCGGCCTGTTACAACAGATGACTCCCCACCGCAGTATCGTCTTTGTCAACACTCGCCACGCTGCCGATCGAGTCTGGAGCTATCTCGAGGGCAATAACATCCCCGCCGCGGTGCTCTCCGGGGATGTACAACAGAAAAAGCGCCAACAACTACTCACGAAATTTCAGCAGGGCGAAATACCGGTCCTGGTGGCCACCGACGTGGCCGCACGTGGCCTCCACATCCCCGAGGTGAGCCACGTTTTCAACTACGACCTGCCACAGGACCGGGAAGACTACGTTCACCGTATCGGACGTACCGCCCGGGCCGGCGCCAGTGGGGATGCCATCAGCCTCGCCTGTGAGCAATACGCTTTCTCTCTACCGGAGATCGAGGAGTATATCGGCCACAAGATTCCGTTGGGCGCGATCCGCAACGAGATGCTGGCGACACTGGATCCACCGGTCAAGCGCCCCTCACGACGCAGCAATCAGCAGAAGGGACGCCCACCTCGCGATGGAAGACGCACAGAGCATCGTGATGGCCGCCGCCCCCGTTCCGGGGGTCGGAGCCGAAAAGGGAGGTAAAGCGGTCAATTGGGGAGTGGTAGCAACTCACTGAAGTGATGAATCGCGTCGAACTCCTCCACATCGCGCTGGGGTGCCCTGGTATCCGGACGATAGATCGCCAGCAGATGGGCAATTCCGTAGTGGCGTGCTGAACGCAATACACTGAGACTATCATCCACCAGCAGCGTACTCTCCGGCCGAAATGGCTCGACCTGACGCAGGCGCTCCCAGAACGCTGGCTGCTCCTTGGGCAGACCGAAATCGTGTGAACACCAGGTGGCATCCAGCAGCCCGTTGAGTTCGGTCTTCTCCATCTTTAGCTCCAGACTCTTACCGTGGGCGTTGGTCACCAGTGATACCCGCCGTCCGGAATGGCGCACGGCGGCAAGAAACTCCCGCACATGGGGGTGTTCGGCGATCAGGTGATGCACCTCCCGCTTGAGCTGCAGGATATCGAGCTCGAACTCTCGACTCCAGTGATCGATGCAGTACCACTCCAACCGCCCCTGTACCGCCTGACAACGAGCATAGACCTCCGCTTTTGCCTCCGGCAGCGGAATCTGATTCTTCTCGGCAAACCGTAACGGTACATGTTCCAGCCAAAAGTGGTTATCGAAATGGAGATCCAACAACGTACCATCCATATCGAGAAGAACCGTTTCTATTTGTGACCAGTCGACCATAGTGCGGTAGGATAGCGTCATGAAGAGGTCGAATCCACCCAGACCAGCCCCGGAGATCATCGATACTCGAATCTCCGCCCAGAGCCGACTCTTTACCATCGAGGAGGTGGACCTCCTCTTTTCCAACGGCACTAAAACCACCTGGGAGCGGCTACGGGGATCGAAACGGGGTGCCGTACTGGTGGTTCCGCTGCTCGATCCCGCTACGGTACTGCTGGTTCGAGAGTACGCCGCCGGGGTAGAACGCTACGAACTGGCGCTGCCTAAAGGTAAAATCGACCGCGACGAAACCCTGCTGGAGGCCGCCAATCGGGAGATGATGGAGGAGGTAGGATACGGCGGAGAGCAGCTCACCCACCTTCACTCAGTCACCATCGCCCCCGGTTATCTCGGTCATACCACCCACATCGTCGTTGCCGAAGGGCTCTATCCCAAACGGCTTCCAGGAGACGAGCCAGAAGAGCTGGAGGTGGTACCGTGGCGACTCGATCAGCTGGAGTCACTACTCGACCACCCCGAGGTGACTGAGGCCCGGACCATCGCCGCTCTCTTTCTGGTCCGTGAGCGTCAACGACAGTCTCATTGGAGCATTGGATGAAGAGAGAGACGCTACAGCAGTTGGTAACCCCAATCACCACGCTGGCAACCGCTGCCGGTGACCGTATTCTGGAGTTCTATCAAGAGGGGTTCTCGGTCGCTCACAAGGATGACCACACCCCATTGACCGATGCCGACCTCGCTGCCCACAACACCCTGATCGCAGGACTGCAACAGCTCACCCCGGAACTACCGATACTCTCCGAGGAGTCGGAATCGATCCCCTTTGCGGAACGGAACCGCTGGTCGCGCTACTGGTTGATCGACCCGCTCGACGGCACCCGTGAGTTCATCAAAGGTAACGGGGAGTTCACCGTCAATATTGCCCTGATCGAGGAGAATCGCCCGATCCTGGGGGTGATTCAGGTTCCAGTCAACCACATCCTCTACTTCGCCTGGCAGGGCGGCGGCGCCTGGAAGCAACTCCCGGACGAGCCCCCCCAACGGATCGAGGCTCGCACCCCACCACCGGAACAGTTGGTGGTGGCCGGTAGCCGTTCCCATCAAAGCGAGAAGGTTCTCCACTTTCTGGACCAGATTGGTAGCCACCGCATCTTCCCGATGGGGAGTTCACTCAAGTCCTGTCTGGTAGCCGAGGGCCGTGCCGACCTCTATCCTCGCCTCGGTCCAACCTCGGAGTGGGACACCGCTGCAGCACAGTGCATCGTTGAAGAGGCTGGCGGACGTCTGGTCGACAGCACCATGCAACCACTCCGCTATAACACCCGAAACTCCCTGTTGAACCCCCACTTCATCGTCTGCGGCAAGGGAGACCGCGACTGGTCAGACCACCTTCGACGAGCCGAGACCGAAACGTAACGATTCACCACCGCCGGGAACGGATTGAGAGGTGAGGTGAGGTGAGCTGAGCTGAACCGTTACGCCGAGGGGGGGTTAGCGCCCCTTCAGTACTCCGGGACCGGGCAACAGGCATCATCCCCATAGACCGCCATCACCTCTTTCAACTCCTCCAGCATTGCCCGGCATTCGACAGCACTCAGCTGGCTACAGAGCTCTACCTCCTCTCCCGCCTCGAGTCGGCGGATGATCTCCCGGGTCTTCTCACACCCCATCTTTCCAACGAGCTCCAGCGCCCTGTCCACCTTCTGCTGATCCATGCCTGCTCCGACTCCTGTGACTCCCGAATCGAAAACATTCGCAAATCAGGAGATTCAATTTTGCAGCAAAATACCTATTTTTAGCGGTCTCTTGTAACTGTAGATACAATCAGCGAAACGGAAAAAAGTCAACGCCGAAAACGGGTACCATAACCAAAAACCGTGGGCGCACAAACATCGATACAACGTCCGCAGTTGGTGCAAAGGGCGTTATCGATCACCACACCGTGCCCCCCCTCCCCCTTGAGTGCCGGTCGAATCACCTGCGGCTCGGGACAGACGGTAAAACAATCCATACAGTCATCACAAGCTTCACGGTTGACCGCCCTGACCCGCCCCAGACCAAAGCGGTTGATCAGACTGTAGAAGGCCCCCATCGGACAGAGATGGCCACACCAGCCGTTACGAGCCCAGTGGAGATCATAAAGAAAAGTACCAGCAATGATCACCCAGCCAAACCCCATGCCGTAGATGATCCCGCGCTGCAACAGGGAGACCGGATTGACCAACTCCCACAACATAATGCCTCCCACCACGGAGATCACCACCACCATCCCCAACACCCAGAATCGAATCGAGGTACTGAGCTCACACTTTTTCCGAATGCCCAGCTTGCGCCGTAACCAGCCCGCGGTATCGGTCACCACATTGACCGGACAGACCCAGGAGCAGTAGGCTCTGCCACCCACCAACAGATAAAAAAGCACCACGATCGATACTCCGGTCACCGCCGCCAACTCCAGCCCATGGCCCGCCAACACCGCCTGCATCCAGAGAAAGGGATCGGTCAAGGGTACGGTATCGAGTACCACATTGGAGGCGAGATTACCTTTCACCAGCCAGATCGGTGCGAAGATAAAGAGCGCCATAATAGAGAACTGAGAAATACGTCGCAGGATGAGCCAGCGATAGCTTCGCAACCACCCCTTCTGCTCCAGTGCTGCGGCACCAACGGATTGATGGGTACTCATGACTAGCGATCCCCCCTGTCGATACCGGGACCAGTCAACCCTTCACCCAGCAGGTCATACTGGAACCCTTCCGGTAAGTTGTACTGATGTTCATCATCGGGAGCCACCAGAGCATCTCCCGCCGCCTCCTTCTCCTTCCAGCCCAGCCGGTAGTGCTCCCCCAACTGCCCCTTGGCAAGCTTCTCCGGCAACACCTTGATCGCCGCCACCGGCAGCGGGCAGGCGTACTCGCACTTGCCACAACCGGTACAGTGGTCTGA
>CAYFOQ010000051.1:12316-15152 GCA_964344735.1 uncultured Piscirickettsiaceae bacterium | reverse complement strand
CCGCCCCTGCGGGATGCGGCGAATAAGTGCGGGTTTACTCCGGTGTCAACACTGGTTTACATGAAAGAGGCCAATGGACTGCTGCGGGCTCATGGCACAGCGATCCTTGAACGGAAGGTTGAGCGACGACAGGCCTATCGCACCGTAACCCGGCTATTGGGGGAGCAGCAGGGCTATCTTGAACTCTTTTTAGCACTCGCATCCGCCGAGCAGAGAGAGCAGTGGCAGTGGTTCATGGACGGGGAGCTCTACCGTTCTGTGGTGGTGGCCCAAGAGAAGTTGGTCGAAGGGCTGCAGGGGGAGCAGATCGATGCACTCGACTCCTCCAGTCAGTGGCTTCAGTTGATGACGGCAAGAATCGATGGCGCTGGCCTGTTGATTCGACAGATGATGAATGATATCGAGCAGCGAACTCGAGAGGAGTACGCCCGGGTCTATACCGGCCTGATCGTAAAGGCGCTGCTGCTATTGCTGTTGGTGGTGGTGACGCTACTGGCTTCCTGGGTTTTCAATCAGAGTGTGATCAACCCCATTTCACGGCTTACTCGAGCAATGGGGCTATTGGCTCAGGGAGACCGCTCGGTTCGCTTTGTCGACCATTTTGCTGATGATGAGATCGGTGCCCTCTATCTCGCCTATGAGCAGAGCCGCAGGAGTTTGCTCAAGGCCGATATCGTTTTGACGACGCGGTTCCGCAAGCAGGAGTACGACATGGCGTTCAATGAGCGTGAGCGGCTGCGATTGATGAAACTGGCCGCGGTCGATCCGTTGACCGGCGCCTATAACCGTCGTAAATTTTTTGAGTTGGCCGATCTCGAGGTGCGTCGGGTGCAGCGTTACCACAATCCGCTGAGCTGCCTGATGCTCGATCTCGACCACTTCAAAACGATCAATGACCGCTATGGACATGCCGTTGGCGACCTGGTGTTGCGTCAATTTGTCGAGTGTTGCGACCGCCTGATTCGGGATGCCGACCTGTTGGCCCGAATCGGTGGTGAAGAGTTTGTGATTCTGCTGCCAGAGACCGAGCAGGAGAGTGCCAGAACCTTTGCAACGAGATGGGATTACTCCGGGCGTGACGACTTGCGCTGTTGCTCCTTGCTGGCCTCTTCGTAGCTCTGACGAGCACTCCAGATCACATATCCACACCAGAGTACGTAAACATTGTCAAAACCGGCGACCGCCAGGGCCAGATGGGCCTTGGAGGAGAGTAACCCGGTTTCGCAGTAGAGCAGAATGGGTTGTGACCGTGGGAGTTGGTCACGGTGGGAGAGAATTTGGCGCCATTCGATATGGATCGCACCGGGCAGATGGCCCGCCTCGAACTGACCTCGGTTACGGGTATCGATAATGTGGTACTGGTCGTAGCCGATCTGTTCCAGCTGTTCCGGAGGAATGGCTCCTGCGGTATAGGTGGTGAACTCCATAAACTCTTGCAGCTCCTCGATGGCGCTCTCCTGAGAACCCCAGGAGAGTGTTGGTAGCAGAGTGATGGTTGCAGCGATGAGGGTGAGGTGAGATCGTTTCATCTGGGTACAGGGAGAGGAAAAATAGGGGTCAGAGGAAGAGGTTAGGCGGTTGCGATTCAGGGGTGCCAAAACTTTTGCAACGACCCATACGGGGTTAAAATTGGTCTCGCGTTCGCATGAGCGAATTTCAATAGTCTGTTAAGGATAACGGAGAGATGCAGCGGGACCTGATCTATTCCAAAGAGAGTGACCTGGTGGAGAGTTTCCGCTTTGATGAAGCGGTAGCGGCGGTCTTCAGTGATATGATTCAGCGCTCGGTTCCCGGTTATGGCACGGTAATCTCTTTGGTGGGGTTGTTAGCAGAGCAGTACCTGCGTGAGGATAGTCGTGGCTATGATCTTGGGAGCTCTCTGGGGGCGTCGTTGATGGCGATGGCGCGTGGCAGTGAGGATAGGAACTGTCGGCTGGTTGCGGTCGATAGCTCTGCAGCGATGATCGAGCGTTGTCGGGACTATTTACGGCAGGCCGGATTGGATCAGCGGGTGAACCTCCAGTGTGGTGATATTCGTAATCTCGAATTATCCCAGGCTACGCTGGTGACCATCAACTATACCCTCCAATTTTTGCCACTTGAGGATCGTTATGCACTATTGCAGCGGGTGGCGCAGGGAACCCTGCCGGGTGGGGCGCTGATGCTCTCGGAGAAGATCCGATTTGCCGACCCGGAGCAGCAGCAGCGGATGGATCGGCTACATGATGGTTTCAAACGGGCCAATGGCTATAGCGAGCTGGAGATCAGTCGTAAGCGCTCGGCGCTGGAGGCGGTACTGCGTAGCGAGACCCTGGAAGATCACCTGCGACGCCTGAAAGCGGTTGGGTACTCTCAGATCGAAGTGATCTTTCAGGCCCTCAACTTTGTCACTATCCTGGCGATCCGCTAGTGTCGAACCGATACCGCAAGCGGTAATACAAAACCGGGTACAAAATTTATGAACTGGCCTGTAGTCGATTTCGATCCGGTGCTGGAGCACCTCGGGGAGTGGAGTGAGTCGTTGCGTCGACCACTACGACAGCGACTCGATCCGCAACGTAACGGCAACCTCGGTGGTTGGCTAGAGACCCTGGGACAGCTTCCGCATCAGCGCACCACGAGGGTCGATCTTGGTCGGCACCGTCCCCGGATCGGTGATCCCGTAGAGCTGGAGGATAGCGAACGGGCGCTATTGCGACAACGGCTGTTGGCGCTTCACCCTTGGCGTAAGGGGCCGTTTGAGCTGTTCGGGGTCGAGATCGATAGCGAGTGGCGTTCCGACTGGAAGTGGGCCCGACTGGAGGGGAAAATCACCCCACTGGAGGGGCGACAGGTG
>CAYFOQ010000051.1:4836-12306 GCA_964344735.1 uncultured Piscirickettsiaceae bacterium | reverse complement strand
GCTCGATGTGGGGTGTGGCAATGGCTACTACCTGTTGCGGATGGTGGGGGCGGGGGCCCGTCAGGTGGTGGGGGTCGATCCCAACCTGCTCTTTCTGTTTCAATTTCTTGCGTTGAACCACTTTATCGACAAACCTCTGCCGGCAGCGCTGTTACCCCTTGGAATTGAGGAGTTTCCTAGTGATCTGCAGCGATTTGACACTGTTTTTTCCATGGGAGTGTTATATCATCGGAGATCTCCAATCGACCATCTCTATCAATTGCGAGGTCTATTGCGTAGTGGGGGCGAACTGGTATTGGAGACACTGACCGTTGCAGGAGGAGCAGGGGAGGTGCTGGTGCCTGAGAATCGTTACGCTAAAATGAGAAATGTCTGGTTTATTCCAACTGTGATCGAGCTGGAGCACTGGCTGCGGCGGGTCGGTTTTCTCTCTGTTCGTTGTGTCGAGCAGTCCTATACCACCACCGCAGAGCAGCGCTCTACCCCGTGGATGCGATTTGAGTCCCTGGTCGATTTCCTCGATCCCGAACATGCCGATCGTACCCTGGAGGGGTATCCTGCACCCTGTCGTTCGACCTTCGTGGCGGTAGCCCCTTGATGCGCCAAAACCGGATGAAGAGCAGGCGTAGTGGCTTGGGCAATTTACCCTGGTCGATTCCGGCGCTGCTGCTGTTACCCCTGATGTTATGGTTCGGTTTCGAGATCACAGCGGTGGCGGAACAGTATCGGGGTGATGGTGTGGCGCCGAGAGGGCTGGAGGAGAGCGACGTTTCCGACTGCCTTTTTGCCTGGACCAGCTCTGCTGCCGTATCACGCGGGCGTTTCACCCGTCGGGTCGACCGGGCCAGCCGTGAACCGGTCGATCAGGTCTGTCGGTTAGAGGGAGAGGCTCGGCGAATCTACTATTTCAGTGATCTCCACCAGCAGATGGGGGCGCAGATCTACCACCTCTGGGAGTACCAGGGTAAAGAGATGGCCAAGGTGGCGCTGGGTAAGGTGAAGGGGCCACGTTGGCGGGTCTGGTCGAGCAAGAGCCTGATTCCGGGGTGGCACGGTACCTGGGTGGTGAAGGTGGTCAACCAGGAGGGAGAGGTGCTTCACCAGGATCGTCTCTATTTCGGCGAATAGTTCTTCGATCGTCGACACTTTATCTCAACGATGAATATTTTTAATATCAGCTTACATTAATCTGCTACAATAGCAATCAGCCCGTAACAACCGGCACTCTTCTTTGCTCCGGAGGTGATTGCTATGCTCGATAATCTGACTATTGGCCGTCGTATCGCACTGGGATTCGTGCTGATCCTGCTATTGGCTGTAATCGGTACGGTGGCGGTCACCTACAAGGTCGACCAGATGAATGCCGAACTGGATCAGATTCTCGGCACCCACATGCGCAAGATCGAGCAGGCCCGACTGCTGCGGGATACCGGTAGCGACCGTTCTCTGCTGTTGCGTAATATTCTGCTGACCGAGGATGAGGGTGAGATACTCACCATCAAGGAGCAGTTCGGGGTCAGCGTCGACCAATACAGTGCCGGTCTCAAGAGGCTGCAGGAGATGATCGAGGCCGGTCATGGTAACGATCGTGAGCGTGAGATCATTCAGAAGATTCTGGAATACTCTGGAGAGAGCTATCCCGTTGTCTTTTCGGTGATCCAGAATACCGTCGATGGCTTTGGCGAAGAGTCCCGTGGTGATCTCAAGGTGGCGGCCCGCATTCAGAACCGTTTGATTGATCAGTTGGCAGCACTGGTAGCACTGGAGAAGCAGAACATCGATCGAGCGATGGAACATTTCCGCCAGCTGCAGCAGGAGTCACTCCAGGTAGTCTTGGTACTCTTCGTGGTGGCTCTATTCGCTGTGATACTGATCGGTTTCAAGCTATCACAGTCGATACGGCAGCCCACTGCCCGCATTCGTGAGGTGATGGAGCAGTTGGTAGAGCGCTGGGATTTTGGTATCCGCAGCAAGCTGCAGCGGAAGGATGAGTTTGGTGAGATCGGGCGTTCGATCGACCGCTTCCTCGATCGACTGCAGGAGAGCCTGAGTCGGGTATCCGAGACCATGGATCGAGTTGAGGCTGGAGATCTCGGGGCCCGGGTCGAGCTGGAGACAGAGGGTGACCTCGAACATCTCAAACAGAGTGTCAACCGCTCTACTGCCAGCATACAGCAGATCTTCCAGGCGCTGGATGAGTTGATGGAGCAGGTGGCACGGGGTGATTTCAGCCACCGTATTACCCTTCCGGTACGCGGAGATCTGAACCATCTCAAGGGTGCACTCAACCACTCACTCGATGCCCTTGAAAGTGCGGTACGGGAGATCTCAACCACCGCCTCTCATATGAGTGAGGGGGATTTCACCCGGCCGATCAGCGGTCACTATGAGGGCCAACTGGCGGTGATGAAAGATGCGATCAATGCAACCCAGGGGAGTTTGGCCAATGTGGTGGCCGAGGTTCGGGCGGCAGCCGACCATGTTGGACAGCGGGTGGAGGATATCGCACATGGTAATCATAATCTCTCGGAACGTACTTCCTCACAGGCGGCAAGCCTGGAGGAGACTGCCGCCAGTATGGAGCAGATTGCGGCGACGGTGCGTGAGAACAGCACCAGTATCGATGAGATGAAGGAGCAGATGAGTGAAGTGTTGGTGGAGGGGGAGCATGGGCGTGAGGTGGTGACCAGCGCGATCGAGGCGATGGGGGAGATCAGCCACTCCAGCAAGCGCATCTCCGATATCGTCAGACTGATCGATGAGATCTCTTTCCAGACCAACCTGCTGGCACTCAATGCTGCGGTTGAGGCGGCACGTGCTGGAAAGTATGGCCGAGGGTTTGCGGTAGTGGCGGAGGAGGTGCGTAATCTTGCCCGACGTACCACCGAGGCAACGGCAGAGATTACCGACTTGATCGAGGAGAGTGTCGCCCTGATCACCAAGGGGAATCGCCTGGTCAACAATTCGGGAGATGCGCTGTCGGTGATCAATCAGGCCGTGAAAGAGGCGGATGAGACCATCGCCAATGTGGTGGTAGCCTTCAGTGAACAGTCGACAGGGATTGAGCAGGTCAACCAGGCGGTAACCGAGATCGATGGGGCCAACCAGCAGAATGTCCATCTGGTAGAGGAGATCTCCAATAGTAGTAGTGAACTGCGCCAGCAGGCCGAGGGACTGGTCGAGTTGATGGCCTTCTTCCAGCTTGATCCGGGTACCTTGGGGCGGACGCATGAGGCTGGAGGAGTCAGTGAGACCTTCACCAAGGCACGTTCGGCCCATCTGGCCTGGAAGGGCAAGATTCGAGGTTTTCTCAATGGCATGATCGAGATGGATGAGCGTCAGGCGCTCTCTCATCATGACTGTCTGCTCGGAAAGTGGCTCGATAGTGGAGGTCGCGAGCAGTTCTCCCATCTTCAGGAGATGGTGAGACTCGATCAGGTGCATGAGGAGATGCACGGACTGATTCAGCAGATTATTAAGCTGAAGAACCGGGGCCAAGAGGAGGAGGCGGATCAGGAGTTCAGTGGTATCGAGCCCCTGTCGCGCGAGGTGGTGCGGCTGCTCGATCGAATCGAAGAGCAGGCGGTTGTGTAACGATTGATCTCCTCTTCCACTGATCTCTCTTCGCATTTATACTTTCGACATGTTTTCTCGAAGCCTTCTATTGTTGATGTGCGGCGTATTGCCGCTTTTGGTTGCCGGTTGTGGGCAGTCTGGAGTGCTCTATCTGCCTGATGAGCTGCAAGCCGAGCAGTTGGAACGTCGAGCCATGAAGGCAAACTCACCAGCACGCGCAGAGCAGTGGCGTGCCCGTGCGGCCGCGGTACGGGAGCGCCAGCAGCAGGAGTTGGCCCTGCGCAGTCAGCTCGATACCCTACAGGCCAGTGAGCAGCGACTACGGTCTGAGGGCAACCATGTGGAGGCAGACGAGTTGCGGAGAAAGGCGGAACGAATTGAGTACGAGCTGGTCGGTTTCGCCCTGCAGCGTCAGTCCGAGTCGCAGCCATAACCCAATCCTTTGCAAGGAGTCTCTGCACGTGTACCCCCATATCCAATACCGGGATGGTGACCTTGAAATGGAGCAGGTGAGTCTGGAGTTCCTGGCAAGGCACTATGGAACCCCGCTCTATGTCTACTCGGAGAGTGCGATCCGGGATCGCTGGAACGCCTTTGAAGAGGGGTTTTCTGGCGTCGATCACCTGATCTGTTTTGCGGTCAAGGCCAACTCCAATCTGGCGGTATTGGCACTGCTGGCGCGGCTCGGGGCCGGTTTCGATATTGTCTCGGTGGGGGAGCTGGAGCGGGTGTTACGAGCTGGAGGGGATCCCGGGAAGGTGGTCTTTTCCGGTGTCGGTAAAGGCCGAGAGGAGATTCGGCGGGCACTGGAGGTGGGGATTCGCTGTTTCAACATCGAGTCCGAGCCGGAGCTGGAGCGGGTCAATGGGGTAGCGCTGGAACTGGGGCTGAGAGCGCCGATCTCGCTTCGGGTCAATCCCGATGTCGATGCCGGAACACACCCCTACATCTCCACCGGTTTGCGCTCCAACAAGTTTGGTATCGCCATCGAGGAGGCAGAGCGGGTCTATCGAAATGCCGCTACACTGACCGGAGTCGAGGTGGTCGGCGTCGATTGCCATATCGGCTCCCAACTGACCGAACTGGCCCCCTTTGGGGATGCGCTCGATCGGGTGCTGGCTCTGGTGGAGCGGTTGCGGCAGGTGGGGATCGTGTTACGCCACATCGATATCGGTGGGGGGCTCGGGATCGACTATCGTGACGATGATCCGCCCACACCGCAGCAGTACGGAGAGTCGATTCTACAGCGTCTGGATCGTCTCGACCTGGAGGTGGTGTTGGAGCCGGGACGGGCGATGGTGGGGAATGCTGGAGTGCTGCTCACTACGGTGGAGTATCTCAAGCGCGGTGAAGAGAAGAACTTCTGTGTTGTCGATGCTGCGATGAATGATCTGGTTCGGCCGTCACTCTATAGTGCATGGCAGCGGATTGAGCCACTGCAACCCCGCTCTGGTAACGGGGTGGAGTACGATGTGGTCGGACCAATCTGTGAGACCGGTGATTTTCTCGGGCTTACGGTTTTGTCATGAGTTCCAACTACAACTCCCGGCCCCGGGCGGCTGAGGTACTGGTTCGAGGGGAGCAGCACTGGCTGGTGCGAGAACGAGAGCGGATCGATGGGCTCTTTCAGGGGGAGCGGATCCCCGATAACGGTTGAGTGCCGTGACGCAGCTCCGTTTTACCAAGATGCATGGCCTGGGCAATGACTTCGTCGTCATTGACGGTTTCAGCGAGCCATTCAAACCGGAGGAGGCACTGGTGCGGAGATTGGCCGATCGTCATTTTGGTGTCGGTTGTGATCAACTCCTGGTGGTGGAGCCTCCCCAACAAGAGGGGTGTGATTTTCGTTACCGGATCTGGAATAGCGATGGCGGTGAGGTCGAGCAGTGTGGCAATGGTGCTCGCTGTTTTGCCCGCTTTGTTCTCGACAAGGGGTTGACCCGGAAGGAGGAGATCACGGTAGAGACCGCTGCCGGTATCATTGTGTTGAAGGTACTCGACAACGGTTGGATCACCGTCAACATGGGGGCACCAATTTTACAGCCCCGTCGAGTTCCCTTTGATGCACCAGAGCAGGCGATACGTTACCCGATAGAGGTGGTCGGTGAGCATTTGGAGGTGGGTGTGGTATCGATGGGGAATCCCCATGTTGTGGTACCGGTCGAGCGTCTCGAGGATAGCGTGGTCGAGCGCCTGGGGCCGCCACTGGAGTCACACCCCCGTTTCCCTCAAAGGGTCAATGTTGGTTTTATGAAGGTGGTCAATCGTAGCGAGATCGCCTTGCGGGTTTATGAGCGCGGGACCGGAGAGACACTGGCCTGTGGCACCGGGGCCTGCGCTGCTGTGGTTGCCGGGATTCTTCAAGGTCAGCTCGAGCATGAGGTACGTGTCCTGTTGCCGGGTGGAGCATTGCAGATTCGCTGGAGTGGTGGGGATAACCCGGTTATGATGAGTGGTCCGGCAGTAACCGTTTTTGAGGGGGTAATCGAATTGTGAGTGAGCAGGTGGAGGCTGATGGGCGTGAAGCAGTCGATGCCGAGATGGTTGTCAGCTTTCTGCGCCAACACCCTGACTTCCTGTCCAGTCAACTGGAACTGTTGCGGGAGCTGGAGGTGCCACACATTCGTGCAGGAAAGCTCCCTTCTCTGATCGAGCGTCAGGTTAGGATGCTGCGTACAGACAACGGGCGATTGCAGCGAGAGATCAAGGCGCTACTTGGGGCTATTCGTGATAATCAGGCGTTGAGCGAAAAAATGCATCGTCTCTCTGTCGAGTTGATCGGTTGTCGGGAGGAGATGGAGGTGGTAGCCGCACTGGAGGAGAGTTTGCGGGGAGAGTTTGGGATCGAGCAGGTGTTGGTTCTGCTCCCGCACCGTTTTGATGAGGAGCGTCGGCAACTCTTTGCCAAGATGATGCACGATTCGGTGCCTTTCTGTGGTCAACTGGAAGAGCCACAACGGCACGCACTGTTTGGAGAGGATATGGAGCATGGTGCTTCGGTGGCGCTGTTACCGATCGGTAGTAGCGGCTCTCTGGGATTGATTGCGCTTGGTAGCTCCGACCCTCAGCATTACCATGACCAGATGGGGACACACTTCCTGAATCAACTTGCCGAACTGGCCGTCAAGAGTCTAATCAGTTTGCCCTCAGATGGATCGAGGTGAGATCAGGATTGACCACTGGGTCGAGCAGTTTCTCAACTACTTGCGGGATGAACGCAGACTCTCGCCTCACACACTGAGCGGCTATCGCTACGATCTGGCTCTTTTTCAGCGACACCTGGAGCAGACTGGAGAAGATTTTCTCCAACTCAATAGCCATCAGGTGCGGCAGTTCGCCGCAGTCATGCATCGTCAGCAGCGTGCGACCCGATCGATCCAGCGGGCACTTTCGGCGCTGCGAAGTTTCTATAAACGGCTGTTGCAGCAAGGATTGGTCGAGGCCAATCCGGTTGTTGGCGTTTCGGCCCCCAAGGGATCACGGCGACTACCGGGAACCGTCGATGTTGATCAGATGGGGGTACTGTTGCAGAGCGTGGATCATGAAGACCCGTTGTCGGTTCGGGACCACGCACTGTTCGAGCTGATCTACTCTTCGGCCCTGCGTTTGGCTGAGGTCGTGGGGACAGATCTCGATTCGATCGACTACTCACAGCAGTTGATCACGGTGCTGGGCAAGGGGAGCAAGACCCGTGTCGTTCCGGTTGGCTCACGAGCGCTGGAGGCGATCGAGGAGTGGCTACCACACCGTGCCGCAATGGCGGTCAGCGGCGAGCCCGCACTTTTTGTATCACGCCGTGGTAAACGGCTCTCTCACCGATCGGTACAGTTGCGACTGGCACGGTTGGCTCAACAAAGTGGCAGTCCGCAACATCTTCATCCCCACCTGTTACGT
>CAYFOQ010000051.1:0-4826 GCA_964344735.1 uncultured Piscirickettsiaceae bacterium | reverse complement strand
CATCTTTTAGAAAGGGGAGCCGATTTGCGTACCGTACAGGAGATGTTGGGACACCAGAATATCGCCACGACACAGATCTACACACACCTCGATTTTCAGCATTTAGCAGAGGTTTACGACCGCGCGCATCCTCGGGCCAATCGAAAAACTACGCCAGAGGAGCACTAAAACTTTTGCAATGACTCATACCTGCTTCCGGTTCGAAGGTGAGCTGAGCCGTTACGTCGAAACAACACTTTTCAACTACGCTTGATTACTGTAGAATTGCGCGTCCTGATTTTCCATCGAACCCAACCACAGAGAGTTAGTTATGAAACAGGGAATTCACCCAGAGTACACTGAAGTCAATGTCACCTGTAGCTGTGGCTATGAGTTCACCACCCACTCCACTATGGAGGATGAGGCGCTGCAGATCGATGTCTGTTCTCGCTGTCACCCCTTCTTTACCGGAAAGCAGAAGATCGTCGATACGGCAGGGCGTGTGGACAAGTTTCGGCAGAAGTATGGCAGTATGTAGTCTTCATCGATCCATTCGGGAAAAGGCACCCGTTTCGGGTGCTTTTTTTTTGTGGATCACGCTCTCTGGTGCACTTTCAGCGGCTCCACCCCACTGTCTCGAGTCAGAGCTGCCGCTGGAAGAGTATCGAGTAGAGTCGATATTCGATGGTGATACCGTTGCCTTGGAAGGGGGAGAGCGGGTCCGTCTGATCGGTCTCAATACGACCGAGCGGGGGAAAACGGGAGACCCGGATCAGCCCTTCGCACAGGAGGCAACCAGCCGGCTTGTACAACTGTTGGGTTCCCCACCACGGATAAGATTGCGTCGTGGGGAACAGGAGCATGACCATTATCGACGGAGATTGGCCTATGGTTTCACCCCTAACGGGGAGTCGATCGCCTCGATCCTGATCACGGAGGGGTTGGCCTATGCGGTGACCATTCCTCCCAATCTCTGGAACAGTGACTGTCATCATCGGCAACAGGATCAGGCCAGAGTGGCCGGCCGGGGAATCTGGGGCGAACCGGATTGGGCGACCAAGGATGTGGCGGCGATCAAAGCGGGGGGCTTTCAACGGATTCGTGGCCGTGTCCAGCAGGTCGACAGCAGTCGAGAGTGGTTCTGGCTCGATTTGCCTGCGGGAGTATCGGCGCAGATTGCCAGGAGTGATCTCCCAGAATTTCGTCAGCGATTCGATCTGGAGCAGTTGGGCGGCCAGGTGATCACCCTTCAGGGCTGGCTGGTACCACGGAAAAAGGGGTACCGGGTTCGGCTCCACCACCCCTCGGCACTCGAGTTGCGGTAGGCCAGCCTTCCCGGTGCAGTAGGAGAGGAGATGCAGTAGAATGCCCCCTTTCCCCAATCAGTTCGTGGAGGAGTGATGTCTCAATTGAAGAACGAGCGCCTGTTACGAGCGCTGTTGAAGCAGCCAGTGGACCGCACACCGGTCTGGATGATGCGTCAGGCGGGACGGTATCTGCCGGAGTACAAGGCGACCCGAGCCCAGGCCGGTAGTTTTATGGACCTTTGCAAGAGTCCGGAGTTGGCCTGTGAGGTGACGATTCAGCCACTGGAGCGGTTTCCGCTCGATGCAGCCATTCTCTTCTCCGACATTCTAACCATTCCGGATGCCATGGGGCTAGGGCTCTACTTTGCAGAGGGGGAGGGGCCGAACTTTGAGCGTCCGGTGCGGAGTGCGGAGGATATTGCGGCCCTTTTCGTACCCGATCCGGAGCAGGAGCTGCGTTATGTGATGGATGCGGTACGCACCATTCGGCGTGAACTCGATGGCCGTGTGCCTCTGATCGGTTTTGCCGGCAGCCCCTGGACGTTGGCCACCTACATGGTGGAGGGGAAGTCGAGTAAGGAGTATATCCACACCAAGCGGATGCTCTACTCCGATCCGGCGTCGCTACATGCCATTCTCGATGTTACCGCTCGGGCGGTCACTGACTATCTCAATGGTCAGATTGCCGCCGGTGCACAGGCGGTGATGATATTCGACAGTTGGGGTGGAGCACTTTCCCATGATGCTTATCAGGAGTTTTCACTCCGCTATATGGAGCAGATCATCTCCGGGCTCAATCGTCAGGTCGATGGGAACACCATTCCGGTGATTCTCTTTACCAAGGGCGGTGGGTTGTGGTTGGAATCAATGGCGGCGACCGGTTGCGATGCCCTGGGGTTGGACTGGACAATCGATATTGGTGATGCCAGGCGTCGAGTGGGGGATCGTGTCGCGCTGCAGGGGAATATGGATCCCGCCGTGCTCTACGGCACCCCGGAGAGGATTCGTACTGAGGTGGCACAGATTCTGGAACGATATGGCCAAGGTTCTGGTCACGTTTTCAATCTGGGACACGGGATCCACCAGTTTGTCGATCCAGAGCATGCTGCGGTCTTTGTCGAGGCGGTGCACCAGCTCAGTGGTCGTTATCACACCACCGATTGATGGTTGAGCATCGGCTCTAGCAGGCGGTTGAAATTTGCTGATAGCAACTGTTGCGCTCACCCCTGAATAGTTACGTTCTTGCCACAATAGAAAAAAGGCCCCACCGCGGCTGCGGTGGGGCCTTTTGACCTCTTTAACGTTCCGGGTCTAGTCGTTACTGAGCAGCCGGAGCATAAGGGTAGTGGCCTGGGCGAGTCTCGGTACGAACGTCAGTAGTGCCATTCATGCGAGCATTCTCAGCGGCGTCCATATCGGCCTCCATATCGGAAGAGCCCTTACCGGCGGCGTTGACCGTCATGCTGAAGTTACCTTCGGCATCCCCACGCCCCTTGGCAGCACCACGGCCCTTGCCGTCGAAAGCACCATCAGCAGAACCGGTGCCGTAACCAGACTCGTTGTCGTCACCCCCGAAGAAGGCTGAAGCACTGGAAGCAAAGGCAACGAGAGCGAGAGTAGCGATGATCTTTTTCATAGTAGTATCCTCAAGTGTAAAAGTAATTTAGTCGTAACTGTTCATCCCACCACCGAAATTTGTCACTTCAGCATCAGAAAGTGGTCATTTATACCTGTGACGCTACGAGCGATGCTCGCGGTCATCTTAAGATAAACTCACACTTCCTGCCTTGAACTGACAAACTCCAGAGGGAAGCTGAATCAGCTGCAGTTACTGATGAGGTTCTGTTTTTCCTCCTCAGCAATCATCTGACCGCAATATTAAAGCAAATTATAGAATAGCGAAAGACCGATATTTTTATGCATCTATTAGTGCTGCTTATCAAGCGTTGCAAAGGTTTTGGCACTCCTGAATCGCAACACGCTCAAGCACATCCCTGTGTCGCTCGGCTGCGTCCTTCCTTGGCCGCAGACCAAAAAAAAGGCGCCAGATCATGGCGCCCTTTGAAGCGGTTAATTTCAGAGACTCTTAACTACCCAGCCCATCAAAGATCTGGTTTTTGATCTCGTCGACACCGCCGACACCATTGATCTTGACGTAGTTGCAGTTACCGGCATCAGCCTCCTTGCTGTAGAAATCGATCAGGGGCTCGGTCTGGTCGTGGTAGACCTTGAGCCGGGCCTTGACGGTCTCCTCCTGGTCATCATCACGCTGGATCAGATCTTCTCCGGTCTCGTCATCCTTGCCTTCAACCTTGGGTGGATTGAAGACCACATGGTAAGTTCTGCCAGAGGCGACATGAACACGACGGCCAGACATCCGTTTAACGATCTCCTCATCGGGGACATCGATCTCAACTACGGCATCGATCGGCACACCGGCCTCTTTCAGGGACTCAGCCTGAGGAATGGTGCGGGGAAAACCATCAAAGAGGTAGCCATTGGCGCAATCGTCTTCGGTAATACGCTCTTTGACCATGCCCATGATGATGTCATCAGAGACCAGGCCGCCCTCATCCATGATCTTCTTAGCGGCTACACCGAGCTCACTTCCGGCCTTGACGTGGGCCCGTAGCATATCACCGGTGGAGATCTGGGGGATGTTGTACTTGTCCTTGATATAGTTGGCCTGTGTACCTTTACCGGCTCCGGGACCACCAAGAAGAATAATGCGCATAGTGTTCAGACTCCTGTCTCTGTGCCCGGCATCCCCCGTCGAGGTTGAGTGGGTGATGGCAATGGGCAGGTAAATGGATGCGGCTTGCGATGCAAACGCATGACGGGATTATCGGATTACCCGGTGGTGTTATTCCAGTTGAGCTTTTCAATGACCGGATAAGGAGGGGTAAGATCGAAAAGGATGAGAGGTGCTTGAGCCTGTTGTGATTCAGGAGTGCCAATCCGCTGGTGACGATCGATGCCAGGATTCATAGTGTGGCGAGTAGCTGATCGATGAGAGTCAATGCCTGCCTGCGGTAGCCACCGCCAAAGAGGTTGAAGTGATTGAGAATGTGGTAGAGGTTGTAGAGTGATCGACGCCGGGAATACCCACTGTCGAGTGGCCACTCTTCACGATAGCCGTCATAAAAGCGTTGAGAAAATCCACCAAAGAGTTCGGTCATCGCGAGATCGGTCTCACGATCACCATAGTAGCTGGCCGGGTCGTAAATTACCGGCTCACCCTGTCGATCTGCAGACCAGTTGCCGCCCCATAGATCACCGTGAAGCAGAGAGGGCAGCGGGTGATAGTGGCGGAAAAGAGGATCGATTCGATCCAGTAGTCGACCTCCCCGTCGTTGCAACTCCTGGTCTCCACACCACTGCAGTTGGGGGACGATACGAGACTCTCGCCAGAAGGAGAGCCAATCCGGGGTGGTAGTGTTGATCTGTCGAGTGGAACCGATGGTATTTTCTCGATACCAGCCAAATTGTGTTGACACCGGAGTAAACCCGCACTTATTCGCCGCATCCCGCAGGGGCGGC
>CAYFOQ010000050.1:13040-15237 GCA_964344735.1 uncultured Piscirickettsiaceae bacterium | reverse complement strand
AATCAGCTGGAGCCCGATGCGTTCCACCCATGGGGCCGTGCGTTCGAGATAGTGGGCCTGTTCCCGGTAGAGCTGGATAAAGGCCGCGCAGTACTCCTCTACCTCGGCAGTGGTCTCCACCTTTGCCAGCAGATCGGTGACTCGTACCTTGATCCCACCATTACCACCGACATGGAGTTCATAACCGGAGTCGACACAGACCACACCGAAATCCTTGATGGTGGCCTCGGCACAGTTGCGTGGGCAGCCTGAGACCGCCAGTTTGAATTTGTGTGGCATCCAGGAGCCCCAGGTGAGTCGTTCCAGGTCCACTCCCAGGGCCGTGGAGTCCTGGGTGCCGAAGCGACACCACTGGCTACCGACGCAGGTTTTGACCGTGCGCAGGGCCTTGCCGTAGGCGTGGCCGGAGACGAACCCGGCCTGGTTGAGATCACTCCAGATTGCCGGCAGATCGCTCTTGGCGATACCAAAGAGATCGATTCGCTGACCGCCGGTCACCTTGAGTTCAGCGACCTCGAACTTTTCGGCCACATCGGCAATTGCTCGCAGTTCACTCGGCGTGGTGATTCCCCCCCACATCCTGGGGACGACCGAATAGCTGCCATCTTTTTGAATATTGCCGTGGGCACGCTCATTGATGAAGCGGGATTGAGGATCATCATACTCGCCGGGCCAGGCGGCGAGGAGGTAGTAGTTGATGGCAGGGCGACAGCTAGGACAACCATCGGGCTGTTTCCATTCCAGGGCATGGTAGAGCTGTTGATGGGACTTCAACTGTAGTCGAGTGATCGCCTTTCTCACCTGGTCATGGCTGTAGTGGGTGCAGCCACAAAGTGGCTTCTGCTGTGGACTCTCTTCATAGCCTTCGCCAACGGTAGAAGCGAGAATCTGTTCAACCAGGGCGGTACAGGAGCCACAGGAGGCGGAGGCCTTGGTGTGGGACCGTACCTCATCCAGGGTAAAGAGTCTCTTCTTGGTGATGGCGGTAACGATCTCTCCCTTGCAGACCCCGTTACAGCCACACACTTCGGCCTCGTCGGGGAGTGTCATCACCTGGATCTCGCCGTGCCCCGAGTCTCCCAGATGGCCAGTGCCGAAGAGCAAGGTGTCGCGGATGTTGGATACCTCGGTGCGATCACGCATCATCTGAAAAAAGCGGGGGCCGTCGAGCGTATCACCGTAGAGCAGTGCCCCTCGGATACGGTTGTCACGGAGTACCAGTTTCTTATAGATCCCTCGACCACGATCTTGGTAGGTGATCACATCGTCGCTGCCCTCCTCCTGAAAACGACCTGCAGAGAAGAGGTCGACCCCGGTTACTTTGAGTTTGGTTGAAGTGAACGAGCCGTTATAGCTCCCGATACCATGACGTCCCAAGTGGTTGGCGGCGACCTTGGCCTGCTCGAACAGCGGGGCAACCAGTCCATAGGTGGTGCCGCGGTGCTCGACACACTCTCCAACCGCATAGATCGCCGGGTCATAACTCTGCATGGTGTTGCTGACCACCACGCCGCGATTACAGTGTAGGCCAGCGGTGCGGGCCAACCTCGTGTTGGGGCGGATGCCGACCGCCATGACCACCAGATCGGCACTGATCTCCAGCCCCTCCTTGAACCGGACCGCCTCCACCCGTTCTCGCCCAAGAATCGCCTCGGTTTCGGTCTGCAATAGAAATTTTAGCCCCTGTTCCTCCAGTCGTTCCTTCAGTAGATGGGCGGCGGTGGAGTCGAGTTGCTGGTTCATCAAGTCTGGGCCGAGATGGACTACGGTGACGCTCATTCCCCGCTGCATCAGGCCATAGGCCGCCTCCAGCCCCAGTAGACCACCGCCAATGACTACGGCGTGACGGTGGTCCTGGGCGCTACGAATCATCAGGTCAACATCGGCCAGGGTGCGGAAGCCGATCACCCCGTCAAGGTCATTGCCGGGAATGGGGAGTATAAAAGGGGTGGAACCGGTCGCGAGTAGCAGCCGATCATAGGGAAGTGTACGTTGGTCTGCCAACTTGACTTGACGTCGACCACGGTCGATCGAGGTGGCCGCAGTTCCGGTTAGCAGGGTGATCTTCTGCTCGGTATACCACTCCCGACTGTTGAGTATGATCTCCTGGGCGCTTTTCTCTCCAGAGAGTACCGGAGAGAGCATGATGCGGTTGTAGTTGGGGTGAGGCTCATCCCCCACTACGGTGATTTGATAG
>CAYFOQ010000050.1:11481-12870 GCA_964344735.1 uncultured Piscirickettsiaceae bacterium | reverse complement strand
CTCTCCGTCTTGCCATGGGGTCAGAGTGGTTTGGTGGGGGGGCTACCCGGTCCTGTCATCTGGTTTTGAGCAAGCGCTGTGCCACGCCCTGATCTATTCAATTAACGTTATGTATAAAAAAGGTTTTGTTCGACTTGTTGGGTTGTGTAGGGTGAAGTTCAGAAGGGTTGCGCTGCACAATTGAGGTGCGTAGAGATCGAGGGGGTGATCAGATCGGGGCAAGACGGGGGGGTTCCAAAGCGCCTCCTAAGGAGGGAGAGGAAAGGGGCGAGGTAGTCAATAGGGGGGGTGAGTGATGAGTGAGCAGAGCGTAGAGAATCGAACGGGGATGATGACGGATAAGGTCTCACCGGCTCATCTACTGGTGGTCGATGACTCCGCGGCAGTGCGGCTACTGGTCAAGAAACTGTTACAGCGTAGCGGGCACCGAGTGACGGCGGCCGAGCGGGCTGAAATTGCGTTGGAACTGTTGGAGGAGATCGAGTTCCCAGAGCTGATTCTGCTCGATGTGATGATGCCGGGTATGAGTGGTTTCGAACTCTGTGTCGAGTTGAAGCGGCGACCACTCTACCGGGAGATTCCGGTGATCTTTCTTACCGGTCTGGAAGAGTCGGAGAGTGTCGTCAAGGGGTTTGAGGTCGGTGGCGTCGACTACATCTCCAAGCCGATCAACGAGCGGGTACTGCGTAGCCGGATCAATATCCACCTCAAACTCTATCAGAGCCAGCGTGGATTACAGCAGAGTAACGCCTGGCTCGATCGAGAGCGGCAGTTTCTCAGCAGTTTGACCACCAGCATGGCCGATGGGGTGATCGTGGTCGATGGTCACAACCGGATTCGTCAGGCCAACCCCGCCTTTGTCGAGATGTCGGCACGACCGGAGTCGGTGTTGCAGACGATCGACTTTACCACCCTGATGCGAGGGGGGAGTGTCGTGGAGGACGGGATGCAGCTGCGACGAGAGCGGCTGCAGCAACTCTTGAGTGGAGTGGATGGGCTGTCGCAGTTGACGCAGCTCTGTAAGCACTCCGTAGTGGCGATGCTGATGTTGGGAGTCGATGGCAGCGTTGAGCTCGGTAACACCAGCTTCGAACAGCAGTTCGATTGGTCCCAGGAGCAGCTGGTTGGAATGGAGTTGAGAACACTGCTGCCGACGCTCTTTGTCGATTACCCTGTGCTGGAGGAGAGAGTAAGGAACCATGATTTACCGCAGTCGATTCGGGTCGCCACCCTCTTGTTGCGACCGGACGATAGTGAACAGCCGCTGGAGCTGGGGTTGATGGTGTTGCACCCGGGAGGGGGCGAGAGCCGGTTGCTGGCCATCTTCTACAATCCCAATGATCACGCTCGCTGGACCCTGTTCCGTTTTACCCCTTTCGGCAAGTTGTT
>CAYFOQ010000050.1:3351-11471 GCA_964344735.1 uncultured Piscirickettsiaceae bacterium | reverse complement strand
GAGAAGGAGGAGAGTGGTCCGGTCGAGTTGGTGCATGAGAATGGATCGACAGTCGCGGTCGAAGTCTCAGCCTCCGTCATTCAGACTCGATCACAGCGGCAGGAGCATGGGGCGGTGTTACTGTTTCACAACCTAGAACGACGGCTGGAGATGGAGCGGCGGGCTCAAGAGTTGGCCTATCAGGGGGGGGTCAACGAGATCACTGCCGATATTCTGCATAACTTTGGAAATGCCCTGACCGGTGTCTACCACTTTCTGACGGAACTGGGACAGGGGGAGCGCAAACTGGATAAGGTGATCGATTTTCTGCGGCAGCAACAGCAGCAGATCGATCAGGGGGGGGAGGCGAAGTTTAGTTATGGGCAGTTGGCCGATGCGCTGACCCTCTTCTCTTCATCCCATCTGCAGCAAGAGTTGAGCCGGGTAACCGAGTCGAGTCACCGTATGATCGAACTCTTAGGGAGTCATCGTGAAATGGTACAGGATGGGACTCCGATGTGGTGTTCTCGGTTCGATCTTCATGCGCTGATGGAGGATGCGGTGAGTTTGATGCGTGAACAGTTGCGGCAGCAAGGGATATCGCTGCAACTCGATCTCGCCCCCGGGGTACGACAGGTGAATCTGCCGAAAAATCCACTGAAGCAGACCCTGGTTCAGTTACTGAAGTATGCCCTGCAGCGCCATCTCGAAGAGGAGCAGGGAGAGGCAACGTTACGCTTGCAACTGTTGGGCGAAAACCGTGAGCAGGAGGAGGCGAGTGGAGACCGTTTTCTTCTTCGGGTCGGTGTTGGGGATGCCGATACGACTGCAGTGATCGATGAAGAACAGAGCGATCGAGAGAAGAGGGCAACTGCTCCGGGGGGAGAACTCCATGCGGTTGCCAACTTCATTGTGAGCCTTGGGGGCGATCTGCAGGTCGAGCCGGGAGGGCGTGTAGCGTGTGCGCTCCCCTTGGAGTTTTCGAAGTAGTGAGGTGCTGGACACCACCCACGCAACCGTCAGGGGCGGTTGAGTAGTGGCGTGCGTAACCGTTCAAACTGGTCCGGCGGGAGAAACTGTAACACCTCGTCCTCCTCATCGGAGAGCGTGATGTCCAGGCCAATGGCAGGGTAGAGCCAGTGCTCCACTCCCTCCTCAGTGGGGACGATTTCGGTTGGTGGGCCGAAGCGGTTGCGAATGACCTCGGCTGAGAGGTCGGCTCGAGGAAGATAGGTGAGGCTGGCGATCGGACTGGCCCGAACTTCCTGGGTTCCCGCGTTGTCCAGGGTCACCTTACGGCTGCCATCTCCCTGGGTAGAGATGCGGGCTCCCCGATCGAATAGTGGACCGATCGACTCCTCGGCGATATCCACCACCACTACGATACTGGCTTGAATACCGCGACTGATCACTCGCTGGAAGAATCCCTCTACAACCGCTGGGCCGTCGGGAGGAAGGAAGAGGGTGATTTTGGCGCTCTCTCCCCACTGCTGCTCCGCCTCCTGCAGGGTGCTCTCTCCTAATGTAATCCCGAGTAACTGGCTACTACCCTCGGGCGTGAGTGTCACCTCCCAGGGGGCCGGGGCGCTCTCCTGGGAGGCAGATTCTGGCAGTAGTCGAGCGACTAGAAAGAGCAGGGCAGTGAAGAGTATCACGGCCAACAGTCCGGTCCGGTTCATCGATCGGCTACTCCTCGAGTATGGCTAGTTCTGCCGGAGGTGGGTTTTTCTCGACCACTCCCTTGGAAAGTTGACCACTGCGGGCGTGGTGCAGTGCCTCGGACTCCATGATGATCAGCGCCAGGATGGTGACCATCACCGGCATCGTACTGACGGCCGCCAACGGGAAGATCTGAGGAAAAGGGACCTCGGCAAAGATGTGGATGGCGTAGAGCAGTCCCAGTAGCAG
This sequence comes from uncultured Piscirickettsiaceae bacterium, assembly GCA_964344735.1. Classification (GTDB taxonomy): domain Bacteria; phylum Pseudomonadota; class Gammaproteobacteria; genus Thiopontia. Next base: position 9,584 of record CAYFOQ010000050.1, on the reverse strand, counting down.
CCCCAGGGCAAAGAGCATCAACAGTAGCATTCGGCTGCGGCGAATCGCCACCTCCCAGTGACGAGCGACGAACCAGGGGGCACGCCGCAGTTCTAGCCGGCCCCGCAACAGGGTGTAGCCGAGCATGGCGATCGAGACGATCGGGGTGACCGCGATCAGTTGGGGAAGAGAGGAGGCGCTGAGGGCAAAGGCGAAGTAGAGAATATGGTTGACGATCAGGTTGGTGAGAAATATCTCGTGAGGAATTTTGCTGGCCTGGATCTGGGATGGGTCAATTTCAAATTTCACGGGGCATGAGCTCTCTGGCAAGGTTCAGACATTCTGCTAAGGTCGGGGAGGGGGACGATAACGGCACGGTCAGAGTCCGACGAGCTGGTATAGCCCCAGAAAGATCACCATTATACCTGCAATTGAACGGACCCAAGGTCGTTGTAGTCGCCGCCGCAGCGCCTCGGAAAAGAGTCCGATTCCGAGTAGGGTGGGAAGGGTTCCAAGGCCGAACGCCGCCATGATTAGCATCCCTTGAGGTGGGGTGGCTGCGGCCGTGGCCCAGAGTAACGCCGTGTAGACCAACCCACACGGCAGCCAGCCCCAGACCATGCCGCTGATCACAGCTTGGGGTAGGGTGCGGATTGGGATCAGTCGTTGCGCCAGCGGCTGTATCCGGTGCCAGAGGTGGCCCCCTCCACGCTCGATGATCAGAATGGCCCGTGGCCACCACCCCCCCAGGTAGAGTCCCAGCAGGATCATCACGGTCGCTGAAAGTAGATTGAATAGCTGACGGACCACCATCCCTTCACCCAGTAGTGTCAGGGTGTGACTCAAGAGGGCGACCCCCCCTCCGGCAACGGTATAGCTCAATATTCGGCCAACATTGTAGGCCAGTAGGAAACCAAGGGGTTGGTGCTGATGCCGCTCTGTGGTGGTACCGATGGTCAAGGCGGTGACGATACCGCCACACATGCCGACACAGTGAACTCCACCCAGTAGCCCCATGACCAGGGCGGAGAGGAGCGTGGAGTCGAAGAATAGGTTCATGATATCAATCGTTGAAAAAGTTTTGGCTCCCTTGAATTGCAACCGTCTGCGGCCAGGGAAGGCCGTAGTCGAGCGACACAGGGATGTGCTTGAGCGTGTTGCAATTCAAGGGTGCCAAAACTTTTTCAACGATTGATATCAAAAAAAAGAGCTCGACACCGGGTGTCGAGCCCTTGTTTTCGGGTATTCTCGGTAATTTCCTAGACGCTGCAGGCCACCTCTTCCTCGACATTGCCTTTCTCGATGGCGTCGATCGCCTTCTGGTCGTGGTCGTTGACCGGACAGCCACAGCTGTGGTCACCGTTGGCCGCATGCAGGCGAGCCTGCTCCATGTGCCACTGCGCTACCTTGATGTGCTGATCTACATTCATGTTATTGCTCCTTGCTCTGCTTGGGTAATGTTGAAGGCACCTCTAAAAATGCTCTTTATCCGGTAATTACTTCGTCAGCTCCGTACTCGAATCCTCATGTACTCGCTTGTACACTGCGGTTCTCCGTGCGGTGCTTCCTCATACTTAACGCAAAATGTCTATTTTTAGAGATACCTTGGAGAATCGAGACTGGCGGAGACCGCAGCAGGATTCAGTAATGTTGGGATCAGGCTCGGTATGATACAGTTGGCAGAGGAAAAAGCAAACTTTTTTACTAAGGAATTATGGCATGAGTGAAACGCCCCCCCTCGAACCCGGCTTGGCCCGGGAGACTATCCACTCCATTATCCAGCGTATTGCCACCGGACCAACCCTGAGCAAGGATATTGATCGGGATGAGGCTCGAATCGGCATTCGAGCGGTTCTGGAGGGGCATGTCAGTGATGTTCAGGCCGCAGTCTTTCTGATCGCCTTGCGGATGAAGCGAGAGACGGATGAGGAGAATCGAGGCATTCTCAGCGGTATTCAGGAGTTGACCCAGCAGCGGGTGGCGGCAGTGGATGAGTTGATCGACATCGCCGACCCCTACAACGGTTATAACCGAACCCTTCCTGCGGCCCCCTTTCTGGCGCCACTATTGGCGGAGCTGGGGGTGCCGGCGGTCTCGCAGGGGTTGGAGACCGTCAGTCCCAAATACGGTTTTACCCACCGTCAGATCTTGCGGGCGGCAGGTGTGGAGGTCGACCTCTCGGTGGATGAGGCGGCAGCTCGGCTGGTCGATCCTGCTTATGGTTGGGCCTACATCGACCAGAGCCACTCCTCTCCACTATTGCATCGGCAGGTGGCGTTACGGAACCAGTTGATCAAGCGTTCAGTGATTACGACCGTTGAGGTCCTCACCCGACCACTCACCGCACGAGTGGCGACCCACCTCATGACCGGTTATGTACACAAACCCTATGCCCCGATCTACGCCATGCTGGCTCGTCATGGCGGGTTCGACAGTGCGCTGTTGGTGCGAGGGGTCGAAGGTGGCGTGACCGCCTCGTTACGTCAGCCATCTACGACCTATCAATTCAGTGGGGATGCACCCGAGGTGGCGATCGAGGTCGATCCCGAGGCCTTGGGAATCCGACACGAACTACGGGCACCGTCGATCCCCGAAGGGGTGAGTGGCAATGAGGAGATCTCAAAGCGGGCTGCCGATGCGGGGGTTCGGGCACTACAGGGGGAGGAGGGGATCACGTTTGATACGCTACTGTTGAGTGCGACGTTGGCACTGCACCACCTTGGTCGTTGCGATACGCTGCAGCGGGGAGCGGAGGAGGTGCGTGATCTGTTGCGTAGTGGTCGTGCCGCCGGGCGGTTGTGATGGAGCGGTTACTGGACGCGGCGGTACTGCCCGTGGGAAAAATGCGTGGTATTCAGGTTGCCGGGCATGAGATCCTTCTGGCCCATACCGAGAGCGGTTTTCATGCCATTGCCAACCGTTGCCCCCATGATGTGATCGCACTCGACCTGGGGTGTCTTGAGGGAGAGGTGGTGCGCTGCTCTCTTCACGGGAGTCGTTTTGATCTCGCCACCGGAGTCCCACTCGAGCCCCCGGCGGTAGAGTCGGTGCGGGTCTATCGGCTGGAGTTGCGGGATGGGGTGGTCTGGATCGACCTGGCCGGAGAGTCGTGAGGAGCGACTACGATCAGTCCAGCCACCACCCGCCGTCCCTCCGCCAATAGCAGATTGTAGGTACGGCAAGCGGCCGCGGTGGACATCACCTCGTACCCCGGGAGGGTGGTCAGTACCCGTAGTAGTGTCGGTGTGGTGAGCGCTAGACGCTCATTGCCGGTTCCCACCAACACCACTTCCGGTTGCAGCGGCAGCAGACTCTCGAGTTGAGAGGCGGTAAGCCGGTCGGGGTGGTCCGGCCCCCAGTCCGGATCGATTCGGTCGGGAGCGAGGAGCAGCGAACGGTTGAAGCGACGTGCCCCGATGGTGATGGTGGTGGTGTCGTAACGGTCGACCTGAAAGCCCTCGCCACGAGATGGTTGCAGTAGATTCATTGTAACGGTTCAGAAGGCCTGTAACTGATTCAGATTGCCCCTGAAATTCGTCAGTTCAAGGCAGAAAATGTGAGTTTATCCCTAGATGACCGCGAGCACTGCTCGTAGTGTCACAGGTGTAAATGACCATTTTCGAACACAGAAATGACGGATTTCAGGGGTGAGATGAACAGTTACGATTCATTGTGATTTTTCGTACTCTTCAGCGCGCCACTATCATATACTCCACCGCTGATCTCTGTGAACCGTTTGCTGCCGTGGAGTGATGGGATTGATTGAAGATTTTCAACGCATCAAGCGTCTACCCCCCTACGTATTCAACATCGTCAACGACCTCAAGGCCAAGGCGCGTAAACGGGGTGAAGATATTATCGACTTTGGTATGGGCAATCCTGACCAGCCCACCCCGGGTCATATCGTCGACAAGTTGGTGGAGGTGGCGCAACGCCCCGATACGCACCGCTACTCGATGTCCAAGGGAATCCCCCGACTACGGCGGGCGATCGCCCACTGGTATCGGGAACGCTATCAGGTCGAGATCGATCCCGAAAGTGAGGCGATCGTCACCATCGGTTCCAAGGAGGGGTTGGCCCATCTGGCGTTGGCTACGGTGGGGCCTGGAGATACCGTGTTGGTTCCCAATCCGGCCTATCCGATCCACCCTTACGGTTTCATCATTGCGGGTGCCGATATTCGCCATGTTTCATTGGTCGAGTCCGAAGAGGTCTTCTTTGAAGAGCTGGAGAAGGCAATCAAGGACTCCTGGCCCCGGCCCAAGATGTTGGTGCTCAACTTTCCCGGTAATCCGACCACCCACTGCGTCGAGCTGGACTTTTTTGAACGAGTGGTGGCGTTGGCCAAAGAGCACCGGATTTGGGTCATTCATGATCTGGCCTACGCCGATATCGTCTTTGACGGTTACCGCTCCCCCTCCATTCTGCAGGTCGAAGGGGCGAAGGAGGTGGCGGTGGAGTTTTTCACCCTCTCCAAGAGTTACAATATGCCGGGCTGGCGGGTTGGCTTCATGGCGGGTAATCCGACCCTGACCGCAGCGCTGGCAAGGATGAAGTCCTATCTGGATTACGGTATGTTCACTCCGATTCAGGTGGCGGCCATTACCGCACTCGAGGGGCCGCAGGACTGTGTCCAGGATATCTGCGACATGTACCTGAAACGGCGTGATGCCCTCTGTAGTGGTCTCAATTCGGTGGGCTGGACGGTAACTCCGCCCAAGGCGACCATGTTCGTCTGGGCTCCGATCCCGGAGCCCTATCGGGAGATGGGGTCGTTGGAGTTCAGCAAGAAGCTGTTACGAGATGCTCGGGTGGCGGTTTCTCCGGGAATCGGCTTTGGTGAGTATGGGGATGGTTATGTTCGTTTCGGTCTGATCGAGAATGAGCACCGTACTCGTCAAGCGGTACGTGGAATCCGTGAGATGTTTCGTCGGGATGGGGTGCTGGTCGGCGAGTAGGGAACAAGATAGCAGGGAAGCGTGATGAAACCGGTCAAGATAGGGGTGTTGGGTTTGGGAACAGTCGGTTGCGGCAGTGTCAAGGTGCTGCGCCGAAATGCTGAGGAGATTGCCCGTCGAGCGGGGCGCCGGATCGAGGTGACACGGGCGGCGGTGCGGGATCTTTCGCGTCAGCGGATCTGTGATGTGACCGGGGTTGCCCTGACCACCGATCCCTATGAGGTTGCCAATGATCCCGAGATCGAGATCGTACTGGAGTTGATGGGGGGAACGGGGCTGGCACGAGAGGTTGTGGTGGCCGCAATCCGTCAGGGTAAACATGTGGTGACGGCGAACAAGGCCCTGATTGCCACCCATGGCAATGAGTTGTTCGAGCTGGCCCAGCAGCAAGGGGTGATGATCGCCTTCGAGGCGGCCGTAGCGGGCGGGATCCCCATCATCAAATCGGTTCGCGAGGGGCTGGCGGCCAATCAGATTCAGTGGTTGGCGGGGATCATCAACGGTACCGGAAATTTTATCCTGACCGAGATGCGGGACAAGGGCAGGCCCTTCGAGGAGGTGTTGAAAGAGGCGCAGGAGTTGGGGTATGCCGAGGCCGATCCCACCTTCGATGTTGAGGGGATCGATGCCGCCCATAAGCTCACCATTCTCGCCTCCATTGCCTTTGGTATTCCGCTGCGGTTTGAACAGGCGATGACGGAGGGGATCACGCGGGTGACTGCGGAGGATGTCGCCAATGCCGATGAGTTGGGGTACCGCATCAAGCATCTCGGTATCGCCCGCCGTAGTGGTGAGGGTATCGAACTGCGGGTGCACCCCACACTGATTCCGAAGCGACAGTTGATTGCAAATGTCGATGGGGTGATGAATGCCGTACTGGTGATGGGGGATGCGGTTGGCCCTACCCTCTACTATGGAGCGGGGGCGGGGGATGAGCCTACCGCCTCTGCGGTGGTGGCCGATACCGTTGATGTGGTACGGGCACTGACTGCCGATCCCGGGAACCGGGTCCCTCATCTGGCGTTTCAACCCGATGCCTTGCAGGATCTGCCGATTCTACCGATCGAGCAGATCGAGACCGCCTACTATCTGCGACTCTCACTGGTCGATCGTCCAGGTGTGCTGGCCGATATTACGCGCATCCTGGGAGAGAATGAGATCAGTATCGAGGCCTTTATACAGAAAGATGGAATCGATGACAGCGGTCTGGTCCCCGTTGTTCTGTTGACCTACAAGACCCTGGAGGGGAGGATGAATCAGGCGATCTCGGCCATCGAGGCACTCAACTGTGTCAGT
>CAYFOQ010000050.1:0-3302 GCA_964344735.1 uncultured Piscirickettsiaceae bacterium | reverse complement strand
CCTGGACTGAGTCGCTCGTCTACCGATACGACGCTCCCGCTTGCTAACCACTTGGAGAAGAGAATGCCATTTCGCAGCCGTTACACTGGATTGATCGAACGCTACAGAGAGCACCTTCCGGTCTCCGCCGAGACCCGTCTCATTACCCTTGGGGAGGGGAATACCCCACTGATTCAGCTGCAGAATATTCCTGCCCATGAGGGGGTGGAGGCCGATCTCTATGTGAAGTACGAAGGGCTCAACCCCACCGGATCGTTCAAGGATCGAGGGATGTGCATGGCGGTGACCAAGGCGGTCGAGGAGGGGAGTCAGGCGATTATCTGTGCCTCCACCGGTAACACCTCGGCAGCAGCGGCGGCCTACGCAGCACGGGCTGGAATTACCGCTTTTGTGCTCATTCCCGATGGCAAGATCGCCCTCGGAAAATTGGCTCAGGCGATGATGCATGGTGCGGTGGTGATTCAGATCCGGGGTAACTTCGATGCCGGAATGCAGTTGGTGAAGGAGGTGGGGGAAGAGGCCCCGGTCTGCAGGGGCAGAAGACCGCCGCCTTCGAGATCATCGAGGAGTTGGGGGCAGCCCCTGACTACCACTGTCTGCCGGTTGGTAATGCCGGGAATATAACCGCTCACTGGATGGGATATAGCGAGTATGCCGATGCCGGGATCGTCTCCTCACGTCCGATGATGGTCGGGTATCAGGCCGCTGGGGCAGCCCCCTTTATGCGTGGAGAGATGGTCGACCACCCTGAAACGGTGGCTACGGCGATTCGCATTGGTCATCCTCAGAGTTGGGACAAGGCCTGGAAGGTACAGCAAGAGTCGAACGGTTGGTTCGATGAGTGCAGTGATGATGAAATTCTGGCCGCCCAGAAACTGCTGGCGGAGCAGGAGGGGGTGTTCTGTGAACCGGCTTCTGCCACCTCGGTAGCCGGAGCGTTGCGAGATCTCAAGGCGGGACGGATTCCTGCCGGTAGTCGGGTGGTCTGCACCCTGACCGGCCATGGTCTCAAGGATCCCGACACCGCGATTCGTCAGAGTAGCCGACCGCTGATTACCGTAGAGGCGGTGCTGGATCAGGTCAAGGGGGCGATTCTCGACCAGATGTGACGCTGCACTGATGATGGATCGATTCCATATGGCACCGGTCCATCTCCAGCCGGACTGGGATCGGTTGCGGCTGTTCCAGTTTCGCAAAGGGGAGCTTTCGCTACCCCTGCAGCGGCAGTTATTGGAGTCATTGCAATCGATCTTCGATGCCGAAGGGATGGAGTCGTATCTGCTCGGTGATCTCGACTGGGTGTTGCGTTCTCCCCAGCAGGAGGAGATCACAACGACCCCCATCGATTGGGCCACCGGGGTTGATTTGAGTCGAGCGATGCCCACTGGAGAGGGGGCTCTACGGTGGAAGCGACTACTCAACGAGGCTCAGATGGTATTGCATACGGTGGACCGATCTCCCGCTGCAGCAGCGTTGCCGGTCAACGGGATTTGGGTATGGCGGGATCCCACGCTGTGGCAGCGTCTGCAGCACCGTTGGAACCACTGGCACTTTCACCGGAGTTGAACGGCTCTCTTCCAAAGCAGAAGGTAACTATTCAGAGGAGAGATGAGGTGAAAGTTGTCGAGCGACCCATTCCAGAGATTGCAGAGCCGTTGGGCTCCCCCCCCCTGCTCGAACGGATCTACCGCGCTCGTGGAGTGCGCCATCCGGATCAGCTCGATCACTCTCTGAAGCGGCTATTGCCAATCTCTTCCCTGAAGGGTGTGGAGCAGGCGGCGACGCTGGTGGTTGCAGCAATCGAGCAGCGGGCGTCGATTGTCGTGGTGGGGGACTACGACGCCGATGGTGCCACCGCAACCGCGGTGATGGTTCGTGGCCTCCGGGCGATGGGAGGAGAGGTTCACTATCAGGTTCCTGATCGCAAACAGGATGGTTACGGGCTGTCGCCACAGGTGGTGGAGAAGACGTTGCGGTTTCGGCCGGAGCTATTGATCACCGTGGATAACGGTATCGCCAGCACGGCGGGAGTGGTGGCGGCACAGGCACAGGGGATGAAGGTGGTGGTAACCGACCACCATCTCCCGGGGGAGTCGTTGCCGCCGGCAGAGGTGATCGTCAACCCCAATCAGCCGGAAGATACTTTTGGTAGTCACGCCCTGGCTGGAGTGGGGGTGGCCTTCTATCTGGTCTGTGCCGTTCGTCAACAGTTGCAACACCGTTTCAATCCGGTGGTTCTGCTCGACCTGGTGGCGCTGGGTACGGTCGCCGATGTGGTGCCGTTGGATCACAACAATCGGGTTCTGGTGCAGCAGGGGATTGAACGAATTCGTCGTGGACTCGGTTCTCCGGGGGTGGTGGCCTTGCTGGAGGTGGCCAATCGTGATCCGCAGCGACTGGTTGCCGCTGATTTCGGTTTTGTCGTAGGGCCGCGGATCAATGCCGCCGGACGCCTGGCTGGTATGGGGTTGGGAATTGAGTGCCTGCTCAGTGAGCAGGTTGAACAGGCGCGTATGTTGGCCTCACAGCTCGACCAGCTCAATCGAGTCGATCCATCTCGATCGGAAACGGTTGGAGAGTGGCCTTGCGCTCTATCAGCCGCACTGGCATGAGGGGGTCGTGGGGATCGTCGCTGGACGGCTCAAAGAGCAGTTTCATCGTCCGGTGGTGGTCTTTGCTCGGGGTGAGGATGGGCTGCTCAAGGGGTCGGCCCGCTCTCTGCCCGGTATTCATATTCGCGATCTGCTCGATCTGCTCGACCGATCTCACCCCGAAATGATTCTGAAGTTCGGTGGTCACGCCATGGCCGCCGGGCTCACGATTACCGAGGGGATGTTCGAGATTTTTCGCGACGCCTTTCAGCAGGAGTTGGAACGTAGCGTGGATCCTGGTCTGTTTCAAGAGGTGGTGAGTGTCGATGGTGGGCTGAATGCACAAGAGCGCACTGCAGAGACCGCCTCACTACTGCGTTGGGCCGGTCCCTGGGGACAGGGGTTTCCTGAGCCCAGTTTTTCCGATCCATTCCTTGTGGTGCAGTGTCGGATCGTGGGGGCGAACCATCTCAAACTGGTGCTGGATGATGCCGAGGGTGGAGGACGTTACGATGCCATCCATTTTAACCACGGCGAGGTCACCACCCTGCGTACCGGGGATCGAGTGCGGATGGTCTATCGACTCGATCTCAACTACTGGCAGGGACGTGAGCAGTTACAGTTGATGGTGGAGCAGATCTGGCGAGACTAGTCTACCCAGTGTTGACACCGGAGTAAACCCGCACTTATTCGCCGCATCCCGCAGGGGCG
>CAYFOQ010000049.1:812-15657 GCA_964344735.1 uncultured Piscirickettsiaceae bacterium | reverse complement strand
GTTTGCTACAGGCCTGCGGCGAATAGCAGCGCTTTTCCTCCGGCGTCAACAGGAGCAGAACGGTCAGCAGGTTGATGCCATCTTGATGGATGTCCAGATGCCGGTGATGGATGGTCTCGAGGCCTCTCGCAGAATTCGCCAGAACCGACATTGGAATCCTATCCCCATCATTGCATTGACCGCTAATGCCTCAGAACAGGACAGAGCCTCTTGTCAAGCGGCGGGTATGGATGACTTCTGAGTAAACCGGTCAATCCGACCGATGTTTTCGAGACACTCCAGTGCTGGGGGCGGGCAGATCAGAGTGAGAGGACCGCGGATGAAGTGGAGGGGGCTGGGGAAAAATCCCGGATGTCGGAGGGAGGGCAGACAGAAACCGTGGAGGCTCTGCAATTCGATGTAGCGCTCACCCGAATGGGCGGGGATCGCGCGCGTCTTATCCACTTGATGGACCGCTTTATCGAGGATTGCCAGAGTAAGCTAGAGCAGACACAGGAAGTATTAGAAGGAGCGTCGCGTGATGATGCCTTGGCGATCATTCATGGACTGAAGGAGACCGCCGATATTCCGGTGATTTTTGTTACCGCCATTGCGGATGTGTTCGATGCCTTGACGACCGTACGCCCCTACAAATCGGCCTGGGAGGTGGGTGAGGCACTTGAATACATCCAACAACAGTCCGGCTCTCACTTCGATCCCGATCTGGTGCGGATTTTTTTGCAACAGACCGACAAAGTCGATGAGATCCGCTTGACTTGGCAGGATGAAACCGAGAGCTGAGTCGTTGGCAATTGAACGGCGTGCGGTGCTGACATATAATTTTTCGCTATTTTCTGTCCGGAGGAGGAGCCTCCGGCCACCGGAACCAGTGACAAAATGAACAGATATCAACAGCTGTCCGGTCGTGATGCGACCGGCTTCGGTCCACTCTATCGACCTGAATTTGAACGGGACAACTGCGGCTTCGGGCTGATTGCCCATATGGATGGAAAGCCCAGTAATCGCCTGATCCAGACCGCGATCGAGTCCCTCAATCGCATGACTCATCGTGGGGCCATCGCTGCCGATGGCAAGTCAGGGGATGGTTGCGGTCTGCTGATGAAGCTCCCTCGCGGGTTTATGGCGGCGATTGCTGCCGAATTGGGATATGGTTTGGCGAGCCAATATGCGGTGGGGATGGTCTTTCTCAGCCAGGATGAGGGCCGGGCCGCCAGAGCCCGAGAGGTGCTCGAAGAGAAGCTCGAGGAGCATGGGTTGGCGGTGGCGGGGTGGCGTCGGGTTCCGGTTGATGCCGAGGCAGCATGTGGCGAACATGCCCTCACGATTCTGCCGCAGATCGAGCAGATTTTCGTCAATGCCCCGGAGGAGATGGGGGCGGTGCAGTTTGAACGTGCGCTCTTTGTCGCTCGGCGTCAGACCGAGAAGGTGATCGAGGTTGAGGACGATACCTTCTATGTTCCTAGCCTCTCTTCCCGGGTTCTCTCCTACAAGGGGTTGGTGATGCCGGAGTTTCTGCCGGTCTTCTATCGTGACCTCGTTGACCCTCGATTCGAATCGGGGCTCTGTGTCTATCATCAGCGTTTCGCTACCAACACCTTGCCGCAGTGGCGATTGGCTCAGCCTTTCAGACAGTTGGCTCATAATGGCGAGATCAATACCATTCAGGGGAACCGCAACTGGTCGGTGGCTCGAGCGATGAAGTTCGAGACCCCGTTGATTCCCGATATGGATGCGGTTCGCCCCCTGGTCTCGATGACCGGTTCAGACTCCAACAGTCTGGATAATATGCTCGAGGCGCTGTTGATGGGGGGGATGGATATCTTCCGTGCGATGCGGCTGCTGATTCCTCCGGCCTGGCAGAACATCGAGCAGATGGACCCCAACCTGCGGGCATTCCACGAGTACAACTCGATGCACATGGAGCCGTGGGATGGTCCCGCCGGGATCGTTCTGACCGATGGTCGCTATGCCGCCTGTACCATGGATCGTAATGGTCTGCGTCCGGCCCGTTGGGTGATCACGAAGGATCGACACATTACCCTGGCTTCGGAGATTGGCGTTTACGATTACGATCCGGCTGATGTGGTACAGAAGGGGCGGTTGGGGCCAGGACAGATGATTGCCGTCGACACCACCACCGGTGAGCTGCTGCTCCCGGGAATGATCGATGATGATCTCAAGGGGAGAAAACCCTATAAGGGGTGGCTTGCAGAACATACCGAACGTCTCTCCACGCGGATCGGGGGCAACCACAGTGACCAGATCGAGGGGGTGGATCAGACGCTCTATCTGGCGGCCCAGAAGCTGTTCCAGGTCACCTTCGAGGAGCGCCAGGAGGTGATCAAGGTGTTGGCAACGGCCGGCCAGGAGGCGGTAGGAGCGATGGGGGATGATACCCCGATTGCGGTACTGTCGGAGCGTAACCGTTCTCCCTACGACTATTTCCGCCAGCAGTTCGCACAGGTCACCAATCCACCGATCGACCCCCTGCGGGAGCAGATCGTGATGTCACTGGAGACCTGCTTTGGACGTGAACTCAATATCTTTGAGGAGAATGAGCGCCATGCCCACCGTCTGGTGGTGGACTCTCCGGTGCTCTCCAAGACCAAGTTTTCCCAGCTGGTCAACCACAGTGATGTCGCCTACAGTAGTGCTCGTATCGACCTTGGTTACCGTAGCAGCGATCTGCGTCAAGCGATCGTCTCGATCTGTGACCAGGCCGAGGCCGCGGTACGTGACGGCAAGGTGATCATTGTTCTTTCCGACCGTAATCTGGAGCCGGGGCAAGGGCTGGTCCACGCCTTGTTGGCGACCGGTGCGGTTCATCACCGGTTGGTGCAGACCGGTCTGCGTTGTGATGCCAATATCGTGGTGGAGAGTGGTACTGCGAGAGATCCTCACCACTTTGCGGTACTGATCGGCTACGGGGCCTCGGCCATCTATCCTTGGCTCTCCTATGAGCTGATTCATGAGATGGTGGAAAGCAAGGATATTCAAGGAGTCGACCTCGCCCGTAGCTGTGCCAACTATCGTAAGGGAATCAACAAAGGGTTGTTGAAGATCCTCTCCAAAATGGGGATCTCTACCATCGCCAGCTACCGTGGGGCTCAACTGTTCGAGGCGGTGGGGTTGTCACGCGAGGTGGTGGAGCTCTGTTTCTACGGTACCACCTGCCGTATCGAGGGGAGCCGTTTCGAGGATCTGGAGCGGGAGCAACGTAATCTTGCCGCACAGGCCTGGAATCGACGCAAGCCGGTAGAGCAGGGGGGGATGTTGAAGTTCATGCATGGTGGTGAGTACCATGCCTACAATCCCGATGTGGTGAAGAGTCTGCAACGGGCGGTACGTAGTGGAGATCGGTCGGACTATCAACACTACGCCGATTATGTCAATAATCGCCCGATTGCCACCCTGCGTGACCTATTGCGTCTCAACGGTTCGCAGCAATCGGTGGCACTGGAAGAGGTGGAGCCGTGGGAGAGCATCGCTCGCCGTTTCGATACTGCCGCAATGTCGCTGGGGGCACTCTCTCCCGAGGCCCACGAGGCGTTGGCAATCGCCATGAATACCATCGGTGGTCGTTCCAACTCTGGTGAGGGTGGGGAGGATCCGGTTCGTTACGGTACCAATAAGGTCTCCAAGATCAAACAGATCGCCTCGGGGCGTTTCGGGGTGACGCCGCACTATCTGACCAGTGCCGAGGTGTTACAGATCAAGGTGGCACAGGGGGCCAAGCCCGGTGAGGGGGGACAGCTGCCGGGGCAGAAGGTCAACGCCTTGATCGCTCGATTGCGAAACTGCAATCCAGGGACCACACTGATCTCCCCCCCCCCTCATCACGATATCTACTCCATCGAGGATCTGGCACAGCTGATCTATGATCTCAAGCAGGTCAATCCTGAGGCTCTGGTTTCGGTCAAGTTGGTCTCTGAAGCTGGGGTGGGCACCATTGCAGCGGGTGTAGCCAAGGCCTATGCCGATCTGATTACCATTGCTGGACATGATGGTGGTACTGGAGCGAGTCCACTCACCTCGGTCAAATATGCCGGTTCTCCCTGGGAGTTGGGTCTCTCCGAGACCCATCAGATTCTGCGTGCCAATGACCTCCGGGACAAGGTGCGACTGCAGACGGATGGAGGGCTCAAGACCGGGCTCGATGTGATCAAGGCGGCGATTCTCGGGGCCGAGAGCTTCGGTTTTGGTACCGCCCCGATGGTGGCACTAGGATGCAAATATCTACGGATCTGTCATCTCAACAACTGTGCTGTAGGTGTGGCGACGCAAGATGAGCGTCTGCGTTCGGAGCACTTCAACGGTATGCCGGAGATGGTGGTCAATCTGTTCCGTTTCATCTCTGAGGAGGTGCGGGAGTTGATGGCTGGACTCGGTGTGCGTTCACTGCAGGAGCTGATTGGCCGTACCGACCTGTTGGAGACTCTCGAAGGGGCCACTGCCAAGCAGCACCATCTCGATCTTGCTCCACTGCTCAATCGAGAGGGTCAGGAGCGACTACGCGACAAGGCGCAGTTTTGTACCGCAGAGAGGAACGAGCCCTTTGATAAGGGGGAGTTGGCCGAGCAGATGGTGGTCGATGCCCTCGAGGCGATCGAAAACAGGAGTGGTATCTCGCTCTCTTATTCCGTCCGCAATACCGACCGTTCTGTTGGCGCCCGGCTCTCTGGTGAAATCGCACGTCGTCATGGTAATCACGGGATGGAGGATGCCCCGGTTGAGCTGAAACTGACCGGCACCACCGGGCAGAGCTTCGGTGTCTGGAATGCCGGAGGGCTGCGAATGACGCTTGAAGGGGATGCCAACGATTACGTGGGGAAAGGAATGGCGGGAGGTGCGCTGATTCTCTATCCACCGGAGGGGAGTTCCTTCCGCAGTAATGAGACACCCATTATGGGGAATACCTGTCTCTACGGGGCCACTGGTGGGACGCTCTATGCCTCCGGTACCGCTGGGGAGCGTTTCGGGGTTCGCAACTCGGGTGCACGTGCCGTGATCGAGGGGTTGGGTGACCATGGCTGTGAATACATGACCGGAGGTCAGGTGACGGTACTGGGACCAACCGGCGTCAATTTCGGTGCTGCGATGACCGGTGGGTTTGCCTATGTGCTCGATATGGATAGTGGTTTTGTCGATCGCTACAACCATGAGATGATCGATATCCATCGTATCACCCCGGAGAACATGGATGGACACCGCCAACATCTGCGCGAGACTATTCAGTCATTCACTGCGGCCACCGGCAGTCGCTGGGGTCAGACCATTCTTTCCGAGTGGGACGACTTCGTCCCGCTGTTCTGGTTGGTGAAGCCCAAGGCACTGGAGCTGGAATCGCTGCTCAATATGCAGCAGGAGGCGGCGTAATCATGGCCAATATCTATCAGTTCATCGAAGTCTCACGTATGGATCCGGCCAAGGTATCGCCGGAGCAGCGGGTGACCGAGTATCGTGAGATCTATGCCGGTTTTGGTGAGCAGGATGCCGCTACCCAGGCCGAGCGCTGTCTCTCTTGTGGCAACCCTTACTGCTCCTGGAAGTGTCCGGTTCATAACCATATTCCCCACTGGCTCAAGTTGGTGGCGGAGGGGGAGCTGGAGAAGGCGGCGGAGCTTTCGCACCGTACAAACTCTCTGCCGGAGATGTGTGGTCGAGTCTGTCCTCAGGATCGGCTCTGTGAGGGCTCTTGTACCCTCGAGGATGGTTTTGGTGCCGTTACGATCGGTGCGATCGAGAAATATATTTCCGATGCCGCCTTTGCCCGAGGTTGGCGTCCTGACCTCTCTGCGGTTGAGTCGACCGGGAAGCGGGTGGCAATCATCGGGGCTGGGCCTGCCGGACTCGGCTGTGCCGATGTGCTGGCCCGTAACGGAGTCTCTTGTGTGGTCTATGACCGCCATCCGGAGATCGGGGGACTGCTCACCTTCGGGATCCCCGAGTTCAAGCTGGAGAAAGAGGTGGTTCGTAATCGTCGGGCCATCTTCGAGGGGATGGGGATCGAGTTCCGTCTCAACATCGAGGTGGGGCGTGATCTCTCCTTTGAGGAGCTGGAGTCACAATATGACGCAGTTTTTCTCGGTATTGGCACCTACAAGTACATGACCGCCGGTATCCCGGGTGAGGGGCTCCCCGGGGTCCATGCCGCACTCGACTTTCTGATCTCCAACGTCAACCACTGTAACGGTTATGAGCGAAACCCTGCTGACTTTATCGATATGGCCGGCAAGCGAGTGGTGGTACTGGGGGGAGGGGATACCGCCATGGACTGTAATCGCACCTCGATTAGGCAGGGCTCAGTAACCTGCTCCTATCGTCGTGACGAAGAGAATATGCCAGGTTCCAAAAAGGAGGTGACCAACGCTCGTGAAGAGGGGGTACAGTTCCGCTTCAACACCCAGCCGGTGGAGATTGTCGGTAACGGGAGGGTCGAGGGGCTGAAGGTGGTGTCGACCCGACTCGGTGAGCCGGATGAGAACGGACGCCGTAGACCTGAGGTGATACCGGGCAGTGAAGAGGTGATTCCCGCCGATGCGGTAATCGTCGCCTTTGGCTTTCAGCCCGATCCACCAGCCTGGATTGGAGGTAACGATATCGATACCGATGATCGTGGACGGGTATTGGCCGCAGAGGGTCAGCGGTTTAGCAAACAGACCAGTAACCCCAAGGTGTTTGCGGGCGGAGATATGGTTCGCGGCTCCAATTTGGTGGTATCCGCGATTTGGGATGGGCGTAAGGCGGCTGAGGGGATTCTCGACTATCTGGAGATCTAGTAAATGAGTGGGGAGCGGTGAAACATTCAGGAATTCCTTACTTAGCCTGTCTGTTTCGAGGTCGATATCGATCCAAGGGTGTGCTGCTGGGAGGGGGACGTTGCACACCGCAGCTCCCTCTCCCTCTGGGAGAGGGTTGGGGAGAGGGCCCCATCAGGGGAGGAGTCTTTTACGCAGGAGTAAATAGTGGATCTGGCCTCATTGATTGGTGTGCTCTCCGGCCTGGGAATGATCTTGGGAGCGATCATTTACCAGGGGGAGTTTAGTGCCTTTGTCAATCTCCCAGGAATGATGGTTGTACTCGGAGGGACCATTTCGGCCACCCTGCTCACCTTTAATCTGCAAGATGTCATCAGTGCGCTGCGGACCTCGGGAGCCGTCTTCTACCACTCCCGTCGTAACCCCAATGATATGCTCGACCTCATGCTGGAGCTGAGTCGTTACGCGCAGTACCACGGCTTCACCGCATTGGCCAAGATGGAAAAGGAGGAGTATCCCGATATCATCAAGAAGACCATCCAGTTGACTGCAGATAATATGGACGAGGGGGTGATCAGCGCTGCTCTGCGAACCGAGATCGAGTCGGTCAAGCTGCGAGATATGGTCATCCAGGATATCTTCTACAAGATGGCGATGTATGCCCCCGCCTTTGGCATGATGGGAACGATCATCGGGCTGATCTCGATGCTGGGGCACATGGATGATCCTTCCGATATTGCTCCGGCAATGTCGCTGGCGTTGGTGACCACCTTCTACGGTACGCTGCTCTCCACCATGATCTTCTTCCCGGCAGCGGGCAAGTTACGCACCCACACCATCGAGTCGGTGGTCAATCTCGAGATTATCTTTACCGGGGCGATCAGCATTCTTCACGGGGAGCACCCCATGGTACTCTACGAGAAGGCGAGTGCCTTTATCCCGGTCGGTAAACGTCGTCCCTTCAAGATGCCGGAAGATCATGAGTAGTCACGAGAGAGGGGCCTTGTCATGAGAGCGGAGTCGTAGCGGGATGAAGAAGAGAGGGGCTGGTCGTGAGAAGAGGGTGGATAAGACTCCTGACCACTTTCCCATCACCGATACGGTAGAAGAGTTCTTTCAGAGCGAAAACAACCATGCCCGGGAGCAGTCTCACTGGATGGTGACCTACTCCGATCTGGTCACGGTGGTGCTGGTCTTTTTCGTTATGCTGCAGGTGATCTCCAGCTTCAATCCGGCAAAGTTCAACGCCCTGTTCAACAAGAATCTGGAGGTGCCGATCGAGGCCGAGCCACTGAATGACCAAGAGGCCCGTGCCCTGGAGTTGCTCAAGGATGTCGAGGAGCCGGAAGAGACGCTGAATCTGTTGAAGAAGCTGGGGGGGGCGCGCGAGTTACTGAAGCTACTCGACAGTCTCAACAATACCCGCGAGGTGGATCGGCTGCTACGTTTGGTGAAGCGAGATATTCGCCGCAACAACCTGCAATTTTCGGTATCGGCCACTACCGATGCCGACCATACTATGGTGATTATCCATATTCGCAGCGGGTTACTGTTCGACTCTGGATCAGCCACGCTCTCCAAGAGCGCCTACCGTACGGTCGACAAAATCATCGAGATCATTCGTCCCTATGACAAATTCAATGTCAATATTCGTGGTCATACCGATAGTGTTCCGATCAATACCCTACAATTCCCCTCCAACTGGGAGCTCTCCGCGGTGCGGGCCACCAGTCTGTTGCGGTATGTGGTCGAGAGCGGCCTGATCGAACCCTCACGAATGACCGCCACCGGCTTTGGTGATCTGTTACCGATTGCCGAAAATGATAATGCCAGTGGTCGGGCACAGAATCGCCGAGTTGAGTTCATCTTGCAAAAGTTCGTGCGATAAGTGCAGAGGTGCTTTGCCGCCTCCCATCACACCCTCTCCCCAGCGGCAACCCTTGCCGTTGACCGGCCGAGTTCGTTGGAGTGAGGGCGCTCTCTGGCGTTACTTCTTCGTGGCTGCAGCAACCTGGAGCGGAGCCTCCACCGGGCTACTTTGGGCAACCAGATCGCTCTCCCGTTCCCCCATGAAAAGCAGCAGGTTGGAGGTGATCGATAGGGTCAGAATAGTCAGTGCGATTTTCATGTCCATGTTATTGTCCTTTTTCTGTCAGTGTTTCCGTGTTCACCTCATTGGCTCTTGGAGGTGTCGACGGCGTAGACAGACATGCATGAACCGTTCCTTTCTCTCATGGATGAGAGAGTCGCACATTACCGCGCCCTCTCCCTCTGGGAGAGGGCTGGGGTGAGGGTGATTTGGAACAACGACACGGTTGTGAACCCACTAATCTTCCGCTACAATCCGCCCCACTGCCGCTATAGCTCAATTGGTAGAGCAACTGACTTGTAATCAGTAGGTCCTCAGTTCGATTCCGAGTGGCGGCACCATCTTAGTAGCTACGGCTTGCACTGGCTTGAGTGCAGGCCGTTTCTCCGTCAATATCCCGGTCGTCATCCTGCGCGTAGTCGCAGGATCCTCGTCGTTCCCCATCAATGATGATCCCGACCAGCGTAACAGCTGGATTCCGCGACTGCGCGCGGAATGACGGAGAGAAGGCGGAATGTGTTAGAGTCGGGCGCGGGGCCATATGGAGGAAGAGGAATGGGACTCGAAATCGACTATCGTCAAATGGTGATCGCAATTGAGACTGCGGTCGATCTGGTAGGGATGAACGATACCAGTCACGGCAAACGGGTCGGCTGTATGGCGAGTCAGATCGCTTATGCCCTGGGGCATCCCGAGGAGGCGGTGCAGGAGATCTTCGAACTCGGCCTGTTACACGACTGTGGCGTCTCCTCTGACCAGGTTCACGTCAACCTGGTTAACCATTTCGACTGGAAGGATGTCCATATCCACTGTGAAATTGGTCACAACCTGCTGCGTGAGTTCGAGCCACTTCGACATCTGGCAATTCCTATACTCCACCACCACACCCCCTGGAAGGAGCTGAAACAGCTCGGTGGAATCAGTGAGCAGGATCGCTTTCTCGCCAATCTGATCTTTCTGGTAGATCGGGTCGATGTGATGTCGGCGGCTCACTACGGTAAGGATATTCTCCTCGCTCGCGAGGGGGTGGTAGAGGCGATCCGCAGCTATCAGGGAGACTATTTTGACCCGGAGCTGGTGGAGGTGTTTATTGCAATCCAGCATACAGAGGCGTTCTGGATCGCGCTCGAAGATCGTTACATCAACAGCTTTTCAGAGGATATGGGGCGGTGTAAACGGAGGTGCCATTTAGATTATCGTCAGCTGAAGCAGATGGCGATGATCCTCGCCTATATTGTGGACCAGAAGAGCCCGTATACTGCACAGCACTCGGCCCGTGTGGCTGTGCTGGCCCGGTTTTTGGGCGCCAGGATCGGATTGTCGGAGACACAGATCAACAAGATCGAGATCGCCGGTTTTCTCCATGACCTCGGTAAACTCCGTACGCCGGATGAGATATTGCAGAAGCCTGGGCCGTTATCTCCGCTCGAACGGGCCATTATTATCAACCACAGTTTTGATACCTACGAGATCCTGCGTCATATCGAGGGGCTGGAGGATATCGCGATCTGGGCAGCCTACCATCACGAGGAGGTGGGGCGTCGAGGGTATCCCTTTCACCCCAAGGAAAATGCCTTTACCATCGAGGCTCGAGTGATCGCCGTGGCCGATGTCTTTCAAGCCCTTGTGCAGGATCGCCCCTATCGATCCGGGATGACGTTGGCTGAGGTAGAGCAGATTCTTCGTCAGTTTGTGGAGGAGAAAAAACTCGATCGTGAGGTGGTGCGTTCGGCCCTTGAGGTCCGGGAATACTGCTATCTCATCGCTCAAGGGAACGCACCGGAAAATGAGGGGAACGAACTCCCTTTTACCATCGTTCCACGCATCGTCGAAGAGAAAGTTTAGCTTACAGCATATCCTGCGGATCGACATCGAGAGACCAGCGTAACCGGCGTGATGATTTTAGTGACTCCACTGCCGGGAGCAGCTGTTGCAGGAACTGGTGTAGCGGTGATCGGGTGCTCGATTGTAGCAATAGCTGGGCGCGGTAACGCCCGGCACGTTTCTCCATCGGTGAGGGGACCGGCCCCAGAATATCAACCTCTGGGGTATGGTACCGCTGGGCTACGGTGGCGACTTCCCGCAGGAATGCGTGTGCATCCTGGGGTTGCGGGCTCTCTGCTCGCATCAGAGCGAAGTGGCTGAAGGGGGGGAGGTGCGCCAGTTTACGCTCCTCCAGTCCCCAGTGAGAAAAGGCGGTGTAGCCCTGTTGTAACAAGGTTTGTAACAGGGGGTGATCGGGGTTATGGGTTTGCAGTACCATCTCTCCACGGCGATGGGCCCGTCCGGCTCGACCCGCCACCTGTGTGATCAACTGACCCATCTGTTCGGTGGCGCGAAAGTCAGAGCCGAAGAGTCCGCCATCCGCATCGAGTATCGCCACCAGCGTGACATTGGGGAAGTGGTGGCCCTTGGCCAGCATCTGGGTACCGAGCAGTAGTTGGTGTTTGCCAGACTCCACCTCCTCCAGTAGCTGCTCCATGGTTCCTTTGCGGCGTGTAGTATCACGATCGATACGGACCACGGAGTAGTGGGGGAACTGCTGCTGCAACTGTTCCTCGATCCGCTCGGTACCACTTCCCAGGTGTTTGATTTCACTGCGTCCACACTCCGGGCAACGTTGTGGCTCGAGCCGTTCACTACCACAGTGGTGACAGAGTAGTCGCCGGCGGTGGGCGTGGTAGGTGTAGTGAATGTCACAGCGGGGACAACGGGCACTCCAACCACAGTGGCCACAGAGTAGTGTCGGGGCGTAGCCACGACGGTTGAGAAAGAGCAGCACCTGGCCCTGCTGTTGTAGGTGATGGTTGATCTTGTCGATGAGTGGCGATGAAAGCATCCCTTCGGGACGACGGTTTCGCATATCGATCATGGCGATCTGCGGCGGTTCCGCACCACCAGCACGTTGCCGTAGGTGGAGTGAGATATATTTTCCACAGCGGGCGTTGTGCAGACTCTCGAAGGAGGGGGTGGCACTCCCGAGGATCACCGGTATCCGTTCCCGTCGACCACGTAGTATCGCCAGGTCACGTGCCGAGTAGCGAAACCCCTCATGCTGCTTGAATGAACTGTCGTGCTCCTCGTCGATGATGATCATTCCCGGACGCCTCATCGGAGTGAAGAGCGCCGAGCGAGTGCCGATGATGATGCTGGCTTCACCATTGCGGGCGGCGATCCAGCCGTTCAGTCGCTCGGTGCTGCTACGCCCGGAGTGGAGTAGTACGATCTGTTGTGAGAAGCGGTTACGAAAACGGGAGACTGTCTGCGGAGTGAGCGAAATCTCCGGTACCAGAATCAACACCTGCTTGCCTGCGGTCAGGGTCTGTTCCATCGCTTGCAGGTAGACCTCGGTCTTACCACTTCCAGTGATTCCATCGACCAGTAAGGCGCGAGGCTGCTGTTGGTTCAACTCTTGTTGGATACGACTGACCGCCCGTTGCTGTTCCCGATTGAGAGGATGCCCCCGTTGGAGCTCAGTAGGTGGAGAGTGTGGGGCAGTATGGGTAATCTCCACCAGGCCGTGCTCGATCATCCGTTTGATCGGGTCGCGCCAGTGAGGGGTGATCGCCTTGAGTTGGCGACTATTGAGAGCGCCTCGAGTCAGTTCCCGTAACAGTTGCTGCTGACGGGGGGCCCGTTTCAGTTGCTGTGGATCGAAATCGAGCGCAGTGGGGGTGAGCTGGTACCGTTTCTCCTGCTGTGCTACTGCCGGCTTTCCTTGACGCAATAGTACAGGCAGGGCAGTCTCGTAGACTTCGCCACTGGGGTGATGATAGTAGCGCGCCGATTCCAGCAGAAGTTGATGGATGGTGTCGGGTAGCAGGGGGGTGTGATCGATCACCTCGATCGCCATTTTCAGTCGTTCCGTGGGGAGCGTGCTCTCCTCGGTCAGTGCTAGAAGAATGGCGATTCGCTGCTGCTTGCCAAAGGGGACTCGAAGCCGAATGCCTGGGATCAAGCGGTCCAGATCCGTGCCGGAGGGAGCGAGATAGTCAAACTCTCTCCGTAGTGGTACCCCGAGTAGAACAACGCGAAGGATCATCCGACCACCCCTCCCGGGTCGGTTCGTTCGGCCTCAGGCCGGCGTCACTGAGCGGACCCCGTTCGGGGTTCCTAGCAGGAGCAGGTCGGCTGGACGCAGCGCAAAGAGGCCATTAGTGACCACTCCGACAATGTTATTGAGTTTCTCCTCGGTGGCGGCCGGTGTTGTGATCTCGAGGTGGTGGATGTCGAGAATGATGTTGCCATTGTCCGTGGTGAACCCCTCTCGCAGTACCGGTTGGCCGCCGATCTGTTTGATGATCTCTCGCGCAACGTAGCTCTGTGCCATCGGGATCACCTCCACCGGCAGCGGGAATTTCCCCATCACATCGACCAGCTTGCTTTCGTCGGCAATACAGACGAACCGGTCGGCTACTGCGGCGACAATCTTCTCTCGGGTGAGTGCGCCGCCGCCCCCCTTGATCAGATGGAGCTGGTGGTTGGACTCATCGGCACCGTCGACATAGATCGACATCCGATCGACCTGGTTGAGATCCAGTACTTCGATGCCATGACCCCGCAAACGCTCCGCCGTTGCCTCGGAACTGGCTACGGCCCCTCTGATTTTCCCTTTGATGGCGGCGAGGGCGTCGATAAAGAAGTTGGCGGTAGAGCCGGTACCGACCCCGATGATTTCACCGGGTACCACGTGTTCCAGTGCGGCCTCGGCCACCGCCTTTTTCATCTCATCCTGGGTCATATTCTTCTCCTTGTCCTTTGTTGCATTAAGTATACTTGTGGTCATGCCAAAAAAATACATTGAGAGGATACTTCGAGCCCGGGTCTATGATGTGGCGCGGGAGACCCCACTAGAGCGAGCTCGTGGGCTCTCTGATCGTCTCGGTAACGAGGTGCTGATCAAGCGTGAAGATCTGCAGCCGGTCTTCTCTTTCAAGTTGCGTGGGGCCTACAACAAAATGGCCACACTTTCGGCTGCGGAGCTGGCTTGCGGAGTGGTGGCGGCCTCTGCCGGGAATCATGCGCAGGGGGTGGCACTATCGGCACGAAAGATGGGGGTCAAGGCGGTGATTGTGATGCCCCGTACCACCCCGGATATCAAGGTTCAGGCCGTGCGTAAGTATGGTGCCCGGGCGGTGTTGACCGGAGACTCCTATGATGAGGCTTACGGCCATGCCTTGGAGTTGGCACAACAGCAGCAGTTGACGCTGGTTCACCCCTATGATGATCCTGATGTGATTGCTGGACAGGGAACCATCGCGATGGAGATTTTGCGGCAGCACTCTGGGAAGATCGACGCGATCTTTATTCCAGTAGGTGGGGGAGGGCTCATTGCTGGAATGGCCTCCTACATCAAGTATCTCTATCCTGATATCCGGGTGATCGGGGTCGAACCGGACGACGCCCCGACCCTGCACGCCGCTCTGGCGGCGAAACGGCGAGTGACTCTCCAGCAGGTGGGGATCTTTGCCGATGGAGTGGCGGTACGCCAGATCGGTAAGGAGACCTATCGAATCTGCAAGCAGTTGGTGGATGAGGTGGTACTGGTTAGCTCGGACGAGATCTGTGCCGCAATCAAAGATATTTTTGATGATACCCGCTCTATTGCCGAGCCGGCCGGGGCACTCGCTGTGGCTGGATTGAAGCGCTATGTGCAGGAGCGGAAGGTTGAAGGAGAGACCCTGATTGCGCTCGATAGTGGTGCCAATATCAACTTTGACCGTCTGCGCCACGTGGCGGAGCGAGCGGAGCTCGGTGAGCGTCGTGAGGCAGTCCTGGCGGTCACGATCCCGGAACGTCCGGGAAGTTTCAAGCGGTTCTGTCAACTCTTGGGGAAGCGACAGATCACCGAGTTTAATTACCGCTTTGCCGATCGTGAGCAGGCCCACATCTTTGTCGGGATCCAGCTCGGAGGGGGTGAGGAGCGTACAGGTTTGATCGAGCGGCTGCGGGATAAGGGGTATCCGGTCGAGGATCTGTCTGATAATGAGACCGCCAA
>CAYFOQ010000049.1:0-758 GCA_964344735.1 uncultured Piscirickettsiaceae bacterium | reverse complement strand
CCGGGGGCCCTGCTGAAGTTTCTAACTCAACTGGGACGGAAGTGGAATATCAGTCTGTTTCACTACCGTAATCACGGTGCCGCCTATGGTCGGGTTCTTTGCGGAATTCAGGTTCCGAAAGTCGATCGCAGTGAGTTCCAGCAGTTTCTCGAACGGTTGGGATATCACTACCAGGAGGAGAGTGACAACCCGGTCTACAAGCTGTTTCTCAACTGAGCGGAGCAGCACTGCATCCGGTGATGCACAAACCCCTGTTTGAGCTCCGTTCAGGACAGAGAGAGAAAATGGCGCGCCTGAGACGATTCGAACGTCCGACCTTCGCCTCCGGAGGGCGACGCTCTATCCAGCTGAGCTACAGGCGCTTTTATTGAAATCAAACAGTTACTGGGTTGTCTCTGTTTGGGGGCCCTATTCTAATACGAAAATACAATTTCCGCCATGAATGAGTGCTGGCCTCGACCTCTAAAAATGTCCTTTTCCGGCAATCATCAATCGTTGCAAAAGTTTTGGCACTCCTGAATCGCAACACGCTCAAGCAGATCCCTGTGTCGCTCGGCTGCGACCTTCCCTGGCCGCAGACGGTTGCCATTCAGGAGTGCCAAAACTTTTGCAGCGATTGATACTTCGTCAGCTCCGTACGGTGCTTCCTCGTACTTGCCGAAAAATGCCTATTTTTAGAGGTGCCTTAAAACCTATTGTAATAGTTGTTGACGCCGGAGGAAAAGCGCTGCTATTCGCCGCAGGCCTGTAGCAAACAG
>CAYFOQ010000048.1:6716-15963 GCA_964344735.1 uncultured Piscirickettsiaceae bacterium | reverse complement strand
CACCGGAGGCGAGCACCTCAGCATGACGCTCCTCCCAAGCGGCGCGAACGGCCGCCACCTGTTCCCCATTCGGCCCCTCTCCCAGCTCTGTCAACTCCGCCTCGAGACTCCCTCCGAGGACGATATCGGTACCCCGTCCTGCCATATTGGTGGCGATGGTCACCGCCCCTGGAGCCCCGGCATGGGCGACGATCTGGGCCTCGCGGGCATGATGCTTGGCATTGAGGACCTCGTGAGAGATCTGCTCACGCTGCAGCCGCTCGGAGATCAGCTCCGAGTTCTCGATCGAGGCGGTACCCACCAGCACCGGCTGACGGCGTTCGATACAGTCACGGATATCGTCGATGATCGCGTTGTACTTCTCCTCCGTGGTGAGATAGACCAGATCGGCCCGATCATCGCGGATCATCGGCCGATGGGTCGGAATCACCACCACCTCGAGCCCATAGATCTGCTGAAACTCATAGGCCTCGGTATCGGCCGTTCCCGTCATTCCGGCGAGTTTGTCATACATCCGGAAATAGTTCTGGAAGGTGATCGAGGCCAGCGTCTGGTTCTCGTTCTGGATCGACACCCCCTCCTTGGCCTCGACCGCCTGATGCAGCCCCTCTCCCCAGCGCCGCCCGGTCATGGTACGACCGGTGAACTCATCAACAATGACCACCTGCCCCCCCTGAACGATGTAGTGCACATTGCGCTCATAGAGGACATGGGCCCGCAGAGCGGCATAGAGGTGGTGCATCAAGGTAATATTGGCCGGATCATAGAGGCTCTCCCCCTCCTCCAACAGCCCGGTCTCCAACAACAGCTCCTCCACCCGTTCATGACCACGCTCGGTCAGCAGCACCTGCCGCTGCTTCTCATCGACCGTGTAGTCTCCTTCGGGCTGCTCTTCATCCTCCTGCTCCGGATAGTGGCGTTGAAGCCGGGAGGGAAGGTCGTTCATCGCCTGGTAGAGTCGGGAGTTGTCATCGGTTGGACCGGAGATGATCAATGGAGTCCGGGCCTCATCGATCAGAATCGAATCGACCTCGTCCACCACCGCAAAGGCCCGGGCACGCTGTACCCGCTCCGAAGAGGAGAAGGACATATTGTCGCGAAGATAGTCAAAGCCGAACTCGTTATTGGTTCCGTAGGTGATATCGGCACCATAGGCCTGTTGACGCTCCTCATGCTCCAGCGCCGGAATCACCACGCCAACACTCATTCCGAGAAAGTTGTACAGCTGCCCCATCCAGCGGGCATCACGACTGGCAAGATAGTCGTTGACGGTCACCACATGAACCCCGTTCCCGCTCAAGGCGTTGAGATAGACCGCCAGGGTTGCCATCAGGGTCTTGCCCTCACCGGTTCGCATTTCGGCGATCTTGCCCTGATGGAGAACCATCCCACCGATCAGCTGTACATCGTAGTGACGCATTCCGAACACCCGCTGCGCCCCCTCGCGCACCGCAGCGAAGGCCTCCGGCAACAGCGCATCCAGCCCCTCTCCCTGCTGTAGTCGCTGCCGGAACTCAGCAGTTTTCGACTGTAGTTCCTCGTCACTCAACGCCTGAAATTGCGGCTCCAGCGCATTGATCTCATCGACCGTCTTACGCATCCGCCGGACTACCCGCTCGTTTCTGCTACCGAAAACCTTGGTAAATAGTTTCTTGATCATGGTCCATCCAGTACTGCTGTTGTCCAGACGCCATCCGGAGAAAACCGCGACGATCGTCTTGAGATCATGGCGTTCGAAGAGAGCTGGAAACAGAACTGCCCCCCCGAAACAGAGGGGAGGATCATATCGAATCGAGCGTCACACTCCAAGGAGAAACCGTGGGTTGGGGGAACTATTCCGCAGCAACCACGGTGAACTCAGATTGCCACGCGCTCGCAAGAGCGATTTTAAGCTGCCAATGGGATGAAGGCGATCGGCGCCGGTTCACTCTCATCGAATGTGACATACTCCCAGGCATCCTCGGTTTCGAGTACCTTGCGAGTGAGCAGGTTGTTGAGTGCATGCCCCGACTTATGGCCGTGGTAGGCTCCGAGAATCGGGCTACCGAGCAGATAGAGATCCCCCACGGCATCGAGAATCTTGTGCCGCACGAACTCGTCCTTGAAGCGCAACCCCTCTTCGTTAAGGACCCGGAACTCATCCAGTCCAACGGCATTCTCAAGGCTGGCCCCCAGTGCCAGCCCCTTCATCCGCAACGTCTCTACATCCCGCATGAAACCGAATGTCCGCGCCCGACTGATCTCTTTTTCATAACGCAAGGAGGAAAAATCGACGCTCTGGGTGCGGTGCTCATCACTGAAGGCGGGGTGGCTGAAGTCGATCTCGAAGGAGAGCCGAAAACCGTGGTAGGGACGCAGACTGGCCCGTTTGTCTCCACCATCCATCTCCACCTCGATCGGGCGTTTGATCCGAATATAGCGTTTGCTCGCTCGTTGCTCCGATAGCCCGGCGCTCTTGAGCATGAAGACAAAGGTGCTGGCACTGCCATCCATAATCGGAATCTCGGCCGCATCGAGATCGACAAAGGCGTTATCGACACCAAGTCCGAAGAAGGCCGACATCAGATGTTCGATCGTGGAGATGGTGGCTCCATCCTTCATCAGGGTGGTTGAGAGTCGAGTGTCCCCGACGCAGGTGGGACAGACCGCAATATGGGGGTGGTTGGCAAGATCGGTACGACGAAAAACGATGCCGCTATTCTCCGGTGCCGGCCGTATCGTCAAATTGACCTTCTTCCCGGAGTGGAGACCAATTCCGGTAGCGTGCACCTGTTTAGTTAGCGTTCTTTGGCGGGTCATCGTCTACACTATGCCTATTCGAAATCAATCCTCTCTGCCCAACGTAACCACTGAAACAGTGTGGTACAACTCCCCGTTGACCGGCGGATTCTACAAAAGAAATCTCTTGAATGCAAGCGCATTAAAAACACATAAATTCATACTGTGGATCAACTCTACGAGGCCCCCTTTTGTAAAATCAATAGATTTTGTTCTTTATCGTAAGCTGATTATGATGTTACATCTGTTGTTGCAACGATCGGTACGGTGAATCATGAATTGCTGGACTCGGTGATTTTGCTTTGCTGCGGGTGGAGTGGCGGGGGGTGTTGGTTCTGTTCGTTACCCGATTCCCTCACCCCAGCCCTCTCCCAGGGGGAGAGGGGGGCGTACGGTCGGGGCAGCTCTCTTGTTGAGGGGGAAGAGCGGTTGCTCAACCGTTGAGCCAGCGTAGATAGGGGGTCTCTCCCTGCCAGGGTTGTAACTCCAGTTCCAGCACACCCTGTTCACGCTGTGGTAGTTGGGCGATCACCTCACCATCGGGACCGATCAAGGCGGTGATTCCGGTATTGGTCGCCCGCAACAGCGGCCGCGCCGACTCCAGTGCCCGCATTCGGGCAATCTGCAGATGCTGCGCCGGGGCCAGTGAATCACCGAACCAGGCATCATTACTGATCGTCAGTAGCGCCCCGGCCTGCGGTAATGCGGAAAAGACGATCTGTGGATAAGCGACCTCATAACAGATGGTCGGCGCCAACAGCAGATCATCCACCTGCAACGGCGGCTGCTCCCACTCTCCCGGCGAAAAAGAGGAGAGCGGAATATCGACCCATTGCATCAGCGGACCCAGAATTTCGGAAAAAGGGAGATACTCTCCCAGAGGCACCAACCGACGCTTTCGATACTCCCCCTGCTCCGCTCCCAACATGACCATGCCGTTGTAGTACCGCTGACGCTGCGGTTCGAGCAGGGGGGCTCCAGCAATCAGCGTCCGCCCCTCCTGAGCCAACTGTTGCTGTAGCCCACGCAACACGCCACGCTCTCCCCGAGGAACCATCATCGTCACCGCCGTCTCTGGCCAGATCACCAACCGGGCGGCACTGGACGCTGTTGCCTGGTGATAACGGGCCAGCGTCGGTCCCCGCATCTCCACCAGCCACTTTTGTGACTGCGGAATGTTTCCCTGCACCAATGCCACCGTCAGCCGCTGTGGCAGTGGCTCCCCCCAATGGTGCTGGGTTGTCGTCATCACCAACGTCAGCAGCAACAGTAACCCGATGGCCACCCGACCTCTCCACCGAGGGAACACCACCATCCAGAGTAATAACAGTCCGGTGATTGCCAGTAATAGCGAAACCCCATAGGTCCCCACCAATGGGGCCACTCCACGATAAGGGGTCCCTGGCGCAGTGTGCCCCAACAGCAGCCACGGAAACCCCCCCAGCAGATGACTACGCCCCCACTCCAGCATCACCCATACCAACGGCATCGCCACCCACACCAGCCGGGGGAAAAAGGGGCGCAGCCACCCGATCACCCCCCCCTGCAACGCCGGGAAGAGTGCCAGAAAAAAGACGAAGAGCAGCGCCAACCCCCCGGCTCCCCACGGGGAGACTCCTCCAAACTGGCTCATACTCACCTGTACCCAACTCACGCCGACACCGAACATACCGACCCCAAAGAGCCAGCCGATCAGCACCGCTTCACGCCAGTGACTAGATCGATGCCAAAGCCAGAAGAGCAGTGCCAGCAACAGCGGGGCCAACCCATAGAGTTCGAATGGGGCAAAGGCCAGTGGCAGCGCCGCCCCACCCCCCAAGGCCATCATCCAGGATCGCTTCCTCAACCGCCTACTCACCACAACCTCCAGTTGCTGCGAGCTACTCCCGACGATCTTCACGCTCCTCATCCGTTTGCACCCCCAGCAGATTGACCTGCAGCAGATGCACCCGACGATTATCTGCCCGCAGCACCTTGAAGCGGAAGTGCTCCACCTCTACCACCTCCCCGCGCTCCGGTAGATGCCCCAGACGCCGAATCAATAATCCACCAATCGTATCGACCCCACTCTCACTCAAATCGGCCGAGAAGTAGTCATTGAACTCCTCTAACGGAGTGACCGCCTTGAGGGTGTGGCGCACCGCGGAGTGACGCAGAATGAACCCCTCCTCGAGATCGTGTTCATCCTCGATATCACCGACGATCTGCTCCAGCACATCCTCGATGGTCACCATTCCGGCCACCCCACCATACTCATCCACCACAATGGCGATGTGGTTGCGACTGGAGCGAAAATCCTTCAACAGCACATTGAGACGCTTACTCTCCGGGATGAAGACCGCCGGACGCAGATTCTCCCGCAGGTTGAATCGTCCCTCCTCCTCACGCCAATGGAGCACATCCTTGGCCAACAGAATCCCCACCACCTCATCCCGACTCTCACCGATCACCGGAAAACGGGAGTGGGCCGACTCGATCACCACCGGCAAAAACTCCTCGGCCGAATCCTCCAGCTCGACCACCACCATCTGTGACCGCGGGATCATCACATCACTAGCGTGCATCTCGGAGAACTGCAGTGCCCCCTCCAGCATCGCCAGGCTATCACCATCGAGAATCTCGTGCTGATGGGCCTCGCGCAGCAGCTCGATCACCCCATCCTTGTCGGTCGGTCCGGTGTGGTAGCCGGAGTTGGAAAAGAGTCTTCGCCACCAGGGCTTGGTTGCAGTGTGCTTATCGTTCATGGTTCCATCGCTGTTTCGAGAGGATCCCGATAGTGGTCGGGATACCCCAACCGAGAGAGCAGTTGCCGCTCCAACGCCTCCATCACTACCGCCTCCTGCTCCTCGATATGATCATGGCCCAACAGGTGAAGCACTCCATGTACCACCATATGGGCCCAGTGTGCCTCCAGTCGCTTCCCCTGCTGCTCAGCCTCATGCCTCACCACTGGAACGCAGATCACCAGATCTCCCAGCGGCTGCTCTTCGAGCGGAATCTCCGCGATCGGTTCATAGGGAAAGGAGAGCACATTGGTTGCTCCGGAACCTTTACGCCAGGTACGATTGAGCGCGGCCCCCTCTTTCTCATCGACCAATCGCAGGGTCAACTCCCCGGCGACACCGACACCGACCTCGGTCAGCACCGTCTCCACCCACTGTCGGAACTGCCGATCACTCGGCAGTTCCACCGGCGTGGCCCGCTGTATCACCAGTTCCATCACCCGTTCCCTTGATAGGCCCGCACGATACGTTGCACCAGCGGATGACGTACCACATCGAGTGACTGGAAAAAGGTGAACCCAATCTCCTCTACCCCCTGCAACACCTCCACTGCATTTCGTAGTCCGGACTGGTCGGGGCGCGGCAGGTCGATCTGGGTGACATCACCGGTCACCACCGCAGTAGAACCAAAGCCGATCCGGGTAAGAAACATCTTCATCTGCTCGATGGTGGTGTTCTGGGCCTCATCGAGAATGATAAAAGAGTCGTTGAGTGTCCGACCCCGCATGAAGGCCAGCGGCGCCACTTCGATCACATTGCGCTCGATCAACCGTCCCACCTTCTCGAATCCCAACATCTCATAGAGGGCATCATAGAGTGGACGCAGGTAGGGATCGATCTTATCAGCCATGTCTCCCGGCAAGAAACCGAGCTTCTCTCCTGCCTCCACCGCCGGTCGCACCAGCACCAACCGCTTCACCTCCTCCCGCTGCAGCGCATCGACGGCACTGGCCACCGCCAGATAGCTTTTCCCGGTCCCCGCCGGCCCGATTCCAAAGACCAGATCATGGGTAACGATCTGATGCAGGTATCTACGTTGGCGTAGACCACGCGGCCGAATCACCTTGCGACGAGCGCTCACCACGACCTCAGGGATGGCGTAATCCAACGCTGAACTCCCCTGAGCGGCCTCACCCTCGACCTCTGCCAGCAGCAGGTGAAGATCCTCCCTATTCTCTTGGTCCGGAGAGAGTTCGGCATAGAACCGCTCGACCACCTGCACCGCCTGCGCGACCGGCACTGAGTCTCCGGTGAAGCGAAAACGGTTTCCTCGATAGCTGATTTCGACACCGAGCCTACGCTCGATCAATCGCAAATGCTCATCGGTCTGGCCGCAGAGGGCAATCAACCGCTCACTCTCGGCCGGCTCCAGCTCCCGCTCCATACTCTCCATCAGCGGTGCACCTCACCACGTAGCGAGTTGGGAAGTGCCTCGGTGATGCGTACATCGACAAACTCTCCCCGTAGCGATAGCGGTCCGGCAAAGTTGACCACCCGATTATTGGCGGTACGACCAGCCACCTGCCCCGCCCCCCCTTTTCGGGCCGGCCCTTCGATCAGTACCCGCTCCACGCCACCCACCATGGCACGACTGATCTCCATATGGATCTGATTGAGACGCTGTTGTAGTCGGGCAAGACGCTGCTGTTTGACCGAATAGGGGACATCATCCGGGAGATCGGAGGCCGGAGTGCCGGGCCGGGGGCTATAGATGAAGCTGAAAGAGCGATCAAAACGGAGTTCAGCGATCAGATCGAGTGTAGCGATAAAGTCCTCTTCACTCTCTCCGGGAAAGCCGACAATGAAGTCGGAGGAGAGACTGAGATCGGGGCGCCGTTGCCGTAACTGCGCGATCGTCTGGCGATAGTCATCCACGCTATGGTTACGTTTCATCAGTTTCAGAATGGTGTCAGAGCCACTCTGAACCGGGAGATGGAGGTGACTCACCAACTGCGGAACCTCACCGTAGCAGTCGATCAACTCCGGGGTCATCTCCTGAGGATGAGAGGTGGTATAGCGAATCCGTCCCAGCCCCTCCATGACCGCCAGATAGTGGATCAAGGTGGCGAGATCGGCCACTTCTCCGGAGGCCATCTCCCCACGATAGGCGTTGACATTCTGCCCAAGCAGCGTCACCTCCCGGACCCCTTGACGTAACAGCCCATCGACCTCGGCGATCACATCATCGAGAGGACGGCTCACCTCCTCACCACGGGTATAGGGGACGACACAAAAGGTGCAGTACTTACTGCACCCCTCCATGATGCTGACCTGGGCGGTGACCCCATCCACGTGTGGCTCCGGCAGACGATCAAACTTCTCGATCTCCGGAAAGGAGATGTCGACCACGGCACGATGCTCTGCCAGTGCGGCGTCGACCATCTCCGGCAGACGGTGCAGCGTCTGAGGACCGAAGACCAGGTCGACATAGGGCGCGCGAGCCCGGATCGCCTCCCCTTCCTGACTTGCCACACATCCACCAACGCCAATCAGCACCCCGGGGCGCTGCAGTTTCAGCGGACGCCACTGTCCAAGCTGAGAGAAGACCTTCTCCTGCGCCTTCTCCCGTACCGAACAGGTGTTGAGCAGCAGTAGATCCGCCTCCTCCGCCACCTCGGTACGCTGATATCCATGGCTCTGTTGCAACAACTCCGCCATACGCCCGGAGTCGTAGTCGTTCATCTGACACCCGAAGGTCTTGATCAATACTTTTCGGCTCATGACGCTGCTGCTCCTGTGGTTCGGTAGTAGCGGGTAGGATCGGCAAAACCGGCAGCCGCAAACCCTTCACGGCGAAGTCTGCAGGAGTCACAGCGGCCACAGCCACGCCCGGTTGAATCGGCCTGATAACAGGAGATGGTCTCACCATAATCGACCCCCAGCGCCACCCCCCGGCGGATGATCTCCGCCTTGGTGAGGTCGATCAAGGGGGCCTGAATGGAGAACGGTTCTCCCTCCACACCGGCCCGGGTCGCCAGATTGGCACATCGTTCGAAGGCCTCGATGAAGGCGGGGCGACAATCGGGATAACCGGAGTAATCGACCGCATTGACCCCGATAAACAGGGTACGAGCCCCCACCACCTCGGCCACCCCAAGGGCATAGGAGAGAAAGAGTAGATTACGGGCCGGAACATAGGTGATTGGAATGCCTGCGGTAGGCTGCTCTGGCACAGCGAGGGTTGGGTCGGTCAACGCCGACCCGCCCACCGCACCGAGATCGATCCTGGCGGTACGATGACTCTCTCCCCCCAACTGCCGGGAGATACGCTCCGCCGCCTGCAGCTCGACACGATGGCGTTGCCCATAGTCAAAACTAAGGGTATGACAACGATATCCCTGATCGACCGCCAGTGCCAATACGGTCGTGGAATCGAGCCCTCCCGAGACCAGCACCACCGCCGTGGAAGAGGGGGTGGAGGGTGTCATCGACGCTACACTCACCGCCCTCGCGCCTCCCCCCAGAGAATCTTGTGCAACTGCAGCTGCAGCCGCACCTCCAGCCGATCTTCCAGCACCCACTGCGCCAACTCCACCCCCTCCAGCTCCCCCCAGACCGGAGAGAAGAGCACCTCGCATCGCCCTCGCAACTGTTGTCGAGTCAGATCTCGGGCCCAAAGATAGTCTTCACGATCACACAGCACCCACTTGACCTGATCCTCGGGACGTAGTGCCGCGATATTCTCC
>CAYFOQ010000048.1:0-6670 GCA_964344735.1 uncultured Piscirickettsiaceae bacterium | reverse complement strand
ACCCGATCCCGGACTCTTGAAATCAATCACCCGAGAGACTCGCGGATCGACCATCGAGATATCCTCCATTCCCCCGGTCTCGAGTGAAACCGCATAGCCAAGATCACACAGTCGACGCATCAATGGATGCACGCCCTGCTGAGCCAGCGGTTCACCTCCCGTAAGCGTGACATGATGGGTATCTTCGGCAACCACTCGCGCCACCACCTCCTCCAGCCCCATCCGCTCACCGCCGACAAAGGCGTAGTCGGTATCACAGTAACGACAGCGCAGTGGGCAGCCCGAGAGACGGACAAAGGTGGTAGGCCAACCTACACTCCGACTCTCGCCCTGCAGAGAACGAAAGATTTCGCTGATCCGGAGCCTCTCTCCCCGATGTTCCGGGGTCACCATCGGTTCACGGAATCTTGTTCAGCTTGATCTCGGCTCGCCGAGCTGCAGCGGAGCCGGGGTTACTATCACGCAGTGTGGTAAGAATGGCTCGGGCCTGGGCAAAGGCACGCCCCGCAGCCTCACGATCGCCTCCAATCAGGTGAAGCTTGCCGATCCAGTACCAGGCATCCCCAACATAATCCCCCTGGGGGTAGTCGCGGACAAAGTGGTTCATCGCCTCCAGCGCCGGTTGGGTCTGATTGTTTCGTACCCGCGCAAAGGCACGGTTGTAGGCATCCTCTTCACTCTGACGGGACTCACTCACCCCGCTAGCTGCAGACGCTGTCCCGACCCCCTGCTCCAGACGACGCAAGCGTTCATCCAGATCGAGATAGAGGCGCTGCTGACTCTGCTGCAGACGCTGCTGCTGATGACCCAACTCTTCAACCGATCCATGGGAACCACTCAGTTCAGTGCGAAGCTGCTGTACCTCCAGCACCAACTCACTCAGCCGGTTGAGTTGGCGCTCGATTCGTTGCAACCGTTGCTCCACCGTAGCCGCCGACGACACGGTGGAGAGAAGCAGTGCTGCCACCGCCAGCAGTGCGGTGAAAATGGTGCCCGGTCGCGCCATCTAGGGATAACTGATCTCGACTCGTCGATTCTGTGACCAGAAGGCCTCTTCGTGACCTCGCTCCAGTGGTTGCTCTTCACCATAACTGATGATCTCGAGCTGCCCCGTACTGACCCCTTCGGTCACCAGCAGATCACTCAAAGTGCGGGCCCGACGCTCGCCCAAGGCGATGTTATACTGTCGGGAGCCACGCTCATCGGCATGCCCCTCGATACGAACCAGCGTAGCGGGATGCTCCAGCAACCAACGCGCATGGTCCCGAATCACCGCCAGATCCTGTGGACTCACTGCACTACTATCAAAGCCGAAGAAGAAGAGTCGCTGCTGGGGGGGGCCGGAGAACAGTGGAACCACCTCCGCCTGGGGCAACGGCGATAGCACCGGGTCGTTGGTTACCGTTTCTGCGGCACCCATATCCCCTTCCGTAGCGATACCGGTCTCGACCTCAGTGCTCTCAATGACCTCCACCACTCGGCCCTCACTTGCCCCTCCGGCCTCCTCCTCTTTACCCCCGAGAGCTTCGTCCAGAAACCCATTCAAGTTACTGCAACCACTAAGCAATAGTGCCGAGATCGCCAACAGCGCCAATCGTTTCATCCACTCACTCCAATACATCTTGCTATTCCAGATCCGTAACGATTCAGCTCACCCCTGAAAGGGGCAATCCAGACCATTACGGTCATTGTTACAATTTTCGGGTAACCCCTCAATTCTCCGTTGCAAACGGTGACCAGGCCGGCTCCCGCACATCCTTACCGATGAGGCTGAAGCGCTGCACGCTGCTGCCATCGGTCGCCGCCACCTCCAGCACACCGCGCTCCCCCGCCTGTGTAGCATACACGATCAGCCTTCCATTCGGGGCAAAACTGGGAGATTCATCCTGTTGATTATCGCTCAGCAACCGCTCCACTCCACTCTCGAGATCGAGCACGGCAATCCGATACCGCCCCCCATCGCCCTTGAGAAAGGTGAGTTGGCGGCCATCGGCTGCCCAGTCGGGACTGGTATTGTACCGTCCCTTGAAGGTGATGCGCTCGGGGTGACCACCACCAACCGCCATACGGTAGAGCTGTGGGGTGCCACTACGATCGGAGAGAAAGACGAGCTGTGAACCATCGGGGGACCAGGCCGGTTCGGTATCGATCGCGCGATGGCTGGTGAGTCGCTGGATACTCCGTTGCTGTAGATCCATCCGGTAGATTTCCGCATTCCCCTCTCTGGAGAGTGAAATCGCCAACCATCGACCATCGGGGGACCAGGCTGGCGCGCTGTTACTCCCCTTGAAGCTGGCCAACAGTGTGCGTTTGCCGGTATAGACCTCCTGTAACCACACCTCGGAACGTCGATTCTCGAAGGAGACATAGGCCAGTCGTCGCCCATCCGGGGACCAACTGGGGGAGAGCAACGGCGAGCTCGAACTCAATAGCACCTGTGCTCCCTGTCCGTCGAAATCGGCCACCTCCAGCGTGTAGAGATCTCCCCCATCCCGCTGGGCCACAGAGACATAAGCAACGTGGGTGCGAAAGACTCCACGAACTCCAGTCAACTCCTGATAGACCATATCACTGATGGTATGGGCAATCTTTCGCAGCCGCTTGACGGTCCCGGAGCCAATCGGTAAGCGGAAGGTGACCATCACCTCCTGCTTGTTGACATTGATCAACTGCACCTCCAGCCGCCTGACCCCGGAGGCATCACGCAACTCCCGTCCCACCAACATCGTCGGCACCCTCAGCAGACGCCAATCGGTGAAGTTGATCTCATCGAAATGGCGCGGCCGGGAGAGCATCTCTCCAGGAGAGAGCGGCGCAAACTCTCCACTCAGCTTGAGGTCATTGGCTACGATCCCGGACCCGGGAAAGGGGACCACCGCAATCGGTAGTGCCGCCTCGTTACCCTTGGCTATGGTGATCTCCAGTGCAACGGCACTACGCCAACCGACCAACCACAAT
This sequence comes from uncultured Piscirickettsiaceae bacterium, assembly GCA_964344735.1. Classification (GTDB taxonomy): domain Bacteria; phylum Pseudomonadota; class Gammaproteobacteria; genus Thiopontia. Next base: position 3,712 of record CAYFOQ010000048.1, on the reverse strand, counting down.
AACGCCATCCACCCCAACACTCTCACCACCAATCTAGCCCTCATGAACAAAGGTCATCTCCAGGTTACGTAACTCCTGACGTAATTGTACCGATTCCGGATAGGGAAATGGAGCCGCTTGTCGCACCGCCTGTTCGACCGAGACATCGAAGGCACGATTCCCACTGCTCTGCACCAACTCCACCCGTCCCACCTCTCCCCCAGGCAACACGGTCACCCGTACCCTGCAGGTGTACCCGACCGGTGTTCCACGAGGAATATTCCAGACCAGCTCCACCTGACGCCGAATCTGTGCCTGCAATCGCCCCAGCTCGCGTTGCAACCGACTCTGGTCTCGTGCCGCCGTCATCAACGCCTCCTCGGCTGCAATTTCATCCTGGAGCTGTTGCTGTAGCTCGGCTTTACGTCTCTCTTCCGCTTTGCGTCTCTCTTCAACCTTGCGCTTCTTCTCTTCCTCGGCCTTGCGTTTCTCTTCGGCCTTGCGCCTCTTCTCTTCCTCCGCCTTGCGTTTCTCTTCGGCCTTGCGCCTCTTCTCTTCCTCCGCCTTGCGCTTCTCTTTGGCCTTGCGCCTCTTCTCTTCCTCTGCCTTGCGCTTCTCTTCGGCCTTGCGTTTCTTCTCTTCCTCCGCCTTGCGCTTCTCTTTGGCCTTGCGCCTCTTCTCTTCCTCTGCCTTGCGCTTCTCTTCGGCCTTGCGTTTCTTCTCTTCCTCCGCCTTGCGCTTCTCTTTGGCCTTGCGTTTCTTCTCTTCCTCGACCTTGCGCTTCTCTTCGGCCTTGCGCCGCTCTGCTGCCTGGCGCAGCTCCTCCGCTTTACGTCTCTTCTCTTCCGCCCGACGATCGAGCTCAGCACCATCAACCAGGCGGGCCTGAATCGGCGGCTGTGTGTTGGTCACTACGGGTGGAGGTGGAGTGAGTTGAGCGCTGAATCCGAGCAGCAGCACGACCACAAGATGGAATAACAACGACCCTCCCGTAGCGATGGAATCACGAATCGTCCAGTCGGTCATGGCAACGGTCGAACTACTCCAGAGGGTCGGTCACCAGCCCCACCGAGGGGACTCCGGAACGCTGCAATAACGCCATTACCGCAACCACCGTGCCATAGTCGACCCGTTGATCCCCCCGTACCAACACCTGTAACCCGGGATCACGTTGCACCAGCAATCCGACCCGCTGCATCAACTGCTCAGCCGGCTGAGGGCGGTCGGGGTGGTCTCCAACATTGATAAAAAGTTCACCATTTTCCCGCACGGTCACCACCACAGGCTCCTGCTCATCACTCTCCACCTCTCCGGCCTCGGTGGAGGGGAGATCCACCTGCACGCCCTGGGTCAATAACGGCGCGGTCACCATGAAGATGATCAGCAGCACCAACATCACATCGATGTAGGGGACCACGTTGATCGAGGCCATCGGGCGCTTGCGCAGACGACGACAACTCATGACTCCGGCGTACTCCCGGAGGTTACGGAACGACCAGACTGTCGACGGAGAATACTGGAAAACTCTTCGACAAAGATATCGTAACGATTATTGAGGCGTTCGACCTCATTGGCAAAACGGTTGTAGAAGATGACTCCCGGAATAGCGGCAAAAAGGCCGATGGCGGTGGCCACCAGCGCCTCAGAAATTCCCGGAGCCACCGCAGCCAGGGTGGCACTGCTCTTGGCACCGATGGCACTGAATGAGTGCATAATCCCCCATACGGTACCGAAGAGACCGACATAGGGAGAAGTAGAACCGACCGTGGCCAACAGCGAGAGCCCCTGCTCCAACCGGTCGAGATCACGATTGAGGGCCACACGCATCGCTCGACTGGAGCCATCGACAAGATCGGCCGGGGTGTGTCCAGGACTCTTATGCAGCCTTGCAAACTCCTGGAATCCGGAGACAAAAATGGCCGCCATTCCCTGAGGATGACTCCCCTCGTAACTCTTGAAAAGGTCGGAGAGGTTGTGACCACTCCAGAACTGATCCTCGAAGTGATCCGCCTCCTCACGGGCAAGACGAAACTCCTGCAGTTTCATAAAGATGATTTTCCAGGACCAGATCGAGGCCACCACCAGCAGCAGTAGAATCCCCTGTACCACTAGACTGGCATTGAGAATCAGTGTGGTTATGGATAGTTCGCTACTCATGGGGCTCCCTCGTCCCGAATTCGTTGATAGAGCGCCGCTGGTATCGCTACCGGACGCAGTGTGGCCGACTTCAGCGCCGCCACCCGGACCTGCCCACTACAGAGTGGCTCACCGTCCCCTTGACGCAGAATACGATGGGAGAGTTCGATCGTGGCACGCCCCACCTTCATCAGCCCGGTCTCGACCAGCAGGAGATCATTGAAGTGTGCCGGACGATGATACTCCACAGCCACCGAGCGCACCGCAAAAATCACGCCATGTTCACCCAACAACCGATCCTGCTCGACCCCTAGCGCACGCAGCCACTCCGTTCTCGAGCGCTCCATGAACTTGAGGTAGTTGGCATAGTAGACCACACCACCGCTGTCGGTATCCTCGTAATAGACCCTTACGCTATGGCTAAAAGTTTTCATCGTCAAATGACAACATATCGGTACTCAAAACTCTATCGATATATGGGTCGTTGCAACGATTGACATCACCACTTCCCCATCTGTACACCCGCTACGGGGCAAAGTCCGATATTCTACCCAAAGCGCAAGCGGTTGCAGCCAGATCCCATCTTCCCTAACATGGGGGAGAGGGGAATCCCTGTTGACGAGGAGGATTGTACGTGTCGAGCAATGTGCTCACGGTCGCCAAGGCGGCAAAGGTGCTAGGGATCAGCCGCCAGGAGATCCAGCAAAAGATCCAGAGCGGCGAACTGGAGACCTTTGAGGGGAAGGTGACGCTGGAACAGCTGACCGAGGTCTTTCCCACTGCCGCTCGGGTCGAGACCTCGGCGGTGCTGGAGCGGATGCGATTCATCAAGGACAACGCCTACGCCAACCGTGTCCAGACGGCCCACATTCCCGACGCCTACACCCTGATGGGACAGGTACAGAAACTACGGATGGAGCTGCGGATAGCCCGTGAACAGCGCCTGGCTCATCTACGTCTGATTCATGAGTTGACCCACGCCCTGCAAGAGATGCAGGAGAGCTGTGATAGTCAACAGCGGGTGCTGGTGGGGAATCTGTTGCGGTTGATTGCGAAACATTCTGCTACGCCTTGATTTCCCTCACCCCAGCCCTCTCCCAGAGGGAGAGGGGGTTTGGGGAACCCTAAACCTGCTAAAAACTTTTGGACACCGCAAAGATCAAGGCATCTTCATCGGCTGCGCTGCCACTATCGGCATCATAATCACTCCAGGCCAGCGAGAGTTCCAGACCTGTGAGCTCCTTGGAGAGGGAAACCATGGTGTAACGCCCACTACCATCGTAATCCCCTAGTGTCAGCCCAACACCAATCCCGGACAGATCGGTGGAGGCAGTCAACTCGAGGTTATCAGCAGCATCATCTACCCCGACTGACCAGGTAAGACCGAGCTCAACCCCAGCGGCCTCGGCACTAAGCCCCAGATGCCACTCTTCGAAATCTCCCGATCCCCCCGGATAATTGTAGGCGATATAGCCAACGTCATAGCCCAAGGAGCCAGCCTCACCAGCATAACCACCATAGTAGTCCAGCTCCAGGTTGTCATCGGCACCAAAATCGACATTGGATCCCCACACCCCGAGATAGAGACCGGAATCAT
>CAYFOQ010000047.1:6619-16590 GCA_964344735.1 uncultured Piscirickettsiaceae bacterium | reverse complement strand
CCGCCCCTGCGGGATGCGGCGAATAAGTGCGGGTTTACTCCGGTGTCAACAGGGGGAGAGGGTTGGGGTGAAGGGAGACAGCCCAAACCCGTTACACTCCCCCCTGAATAGTCACCAATCCACTTAGGTAATACAGTGAACCGGTGTCCCGACCGTTGCTCCCAACTGGTTGGCAGCACTTCCACCGTTGATGGCAATCTCTATCAGACCGACAGAATTTTCATACCAGAAGGGGCGATCCCCCTCTGCCTCTAGAAAGACCCTGCAGTAGGAGAGAGTTTCACCGCAAATGGTAAATCGATCCTCGCCCCCATAGTGCTCCGCCAATAGGCCGGTAAAGAGATTGCCGTAGGTATCCTGGTAGATCACCTCAGGCAACTCGATCGCTGTTCCAGTGAGATTGAAAGGTGAGGCAACGGTAGTAAGATCAAGACCATTCAGTCGCTGTTGATAGAGTGCGGCGGCTACTGGGGCGAAGAGGTCACGACCATGAAAGCTGACTGAGATCGATTCTGGCCGCCAACCGACATGATAGCGTCGACAGTGGTCTGCACGAGCGGCAACAAGATCGAATAGGCCGTTATCGGGACCAACAAACCACTGTCCAGCTGTCTGTAGCGCCATTACCGGACGCGTACCCCCGACGCCCGGATCGACAACACAGAGAAAGATCGAATTTGGAGGAAACCAGCGCGGCTGGGTTGCCAGAAAGTGGGCTGCTGCTTGAATATTACCCGGTGCGAGATCGGCTACCAGGTCGATAATTTCACAATCGACCCCTGCCATCCGCAGGGCTGCTCGCATTTGAGCCAGATAGGGACTGCCAACACCGAAGTCGGTCAGTGTGATGATCATTCGTGGAGCGGTCGTATCAATCTCACCCCAACCCTCTCCCCCCGAGGGTGGAGAGGGAGAAACTCTACGGGCTAATAGAAGATTGAGAAGGAGACTACTCGTCAATCTCCTCGAACTGATCCTCATCGTCGATTTCAGGACGATCGACCAGCTCGACGAAAGCCATCGGTGCCTTATCGCCGGCCCGGAAACCGGCCTTAAGAATCCGCAGGTAACCACCGGGACGGTCTTGATAACGGGGTCCCAGCTCTTCGAAGAGCTTAGTCACCATTTCGCGGTCACGCATACGATTGAAGGCCAGACGACGGTTAGCCACGGTATCACTCTTGGCAATGGTAATGAGCGGCTCGGCAACACGACGCAGCTCCTTGGCCTTAGGCAGGGTGGTACGAATCAGCTCATGTTCAAAGAGCGAATTGCTCATATTACGAAACATCGCCTTACGATGGCTGCTGTTACGATTCAGTTGTCTTCCACTATGACGATGGCGCATGATTTTTTCCGTCCACTATACTTCTTCAGTTTATAACGACCTAGTCGGTAACTGTTCAGTTCACCGCTGAACCGGTTACCGGTGCTGGTGAATAGTTATCCCGGCCACTGGGTCTCAGGCCGACTGTTTTTCGTCACGGATACTGGCAGGGGGCCAGTTCTCCAGACGAACGCCGAGCGATAGACCACGAGAAGCCAGTACATCCTTAATTTCGTTGAGAGATTTCTTGCCCAGATTGGGGGTACGCAAGAGTTCGGTCTCGGTACGCTGAATCAAATCACCGATATACATGATCGCCTCTGCCTTGAGACAGTTAGCGGAACGTACCGTCAGTTCCAGATCATCCACCGGCCGTAGCAGAATAGGATCAACTTCTGGCTCGTCATGATCATCGTCCGGCTCATCCTCTTCAGCATGAAGCTCGACAAAGGACTCCAACTGACTCTGTAAAATAGTCGCTGCGCGTCGTATCGCCTCCTCAGGATCTACCGTACCGTTGGTTTTCAAGTCGATGATCAGTCGATCAAGGTCGGTTCGCTGCTTCAGTCGGGCCGCCTCAACGCGATAACTGACCCGATCAATCGGGCTGTATGATGCGTCCAATCTCAACATTCCGATCGCACTGCTCTCCTCCTCATCACCACGCTCACTGACCGGCTGATAACCCCGGCCGGTCGTCGCCTTGAGCTTCATCGCCAACACGACGTTGGGATCGGTAACATTCGCGATCACATGTTCGGGATTGATGATCTCGACATCATCTCCAGTAAGATCACCAGCCACCACCTGCCCAGTTCCTGAACTTTTCAGCGATAGCTCGGCATCAGAATGAACCCCCAAGCGAAGAGCGATCCCCTTGATATTGAGCAGAATATCGATCACATCCTCCTGCACCCCCTCAATCGCGGAGTACTCATGATTGACACCATCAATCTGCACTTCAGTAATCGCACCGCCATGCATCGATGAGAGCAGAATACGGCGCAGAGCATTACCCAGGGTATGACCGAAACCACGCTCCAGTGGCTCGATCGCCAACTGAATCTGGTTGTTATCAAGCTGCTTGATATTAGCCAGCTTCGGCTTCAAAAAATCTTTTACAGAACCTTGCATCCTTAATAGACCTCAGGAGTTGGACAACGGCTCGACTGCACCAAAGGGCCCACCGATGGTGGAACCAGATTAGCAGCGCTTACTTGGAGTAGAGCTCGACAATCAGATGTTCATTGATCTCACTGGGAAGATCTGCACGATCAGGGACGCTCTTGAATACTCCTTCCATCTTATCGGAGTTGACGTCAACCCAACCGGCCTCCTCACGAATCCCCGGGGCAATCTGCAGTGCAAACTTAATACGAGCTTGCTTCTTCGCCTTCTCCCGGATAGAGATCACATCGTTGGGCTTCAACTGGTAAGAGGGAATACTCAACACCTTACCATTGACCAGAATTGCCTTGTGATTGACCAGTTGACGCGCCTCGGCACGAGTAGAGCCAAACCCCATACGATAAACCACATTATCGAGACGAGACTCCAACAGTTCCAGCAGGTTCTCACCTGTTGATCCCTTACGCCGAGCGGCCTCCTTGTAGTATCCGCGGAACTGCTTCTCCAGCACACCGTAAAGCCGACGCACCTTCTGCTTTTCACGAAGCTGAATCGCGTAGTCGGTGAGTCGCCCACCACGAATATTGGGGCCGTGTTGACCTGGAAGCTGCTCTGGTTTGCACTTCTCCTCGAGCGCTCGCATTCCGCTCTTGAGTCCGAGGTCGGTCCCCTCACGACGACTCAACTTACACTTGGGTCCAGTATACTTTGCCACTGCTAAACTCTCCTGATACTCTGTTTGCGCGATAACCGGTCGCTACACACTACACCCGGCGGCGCTTCGGTGGCCGACAGCCATTATGGGGCAACGGAGTGACATCGGTGATGCTGTTGATCCGAATCCCAATATTATTGAGTGCCCGTACCGATGACTCACGTCCCGGCCCCGGCCCCTTGATCCGCACATCGACCGACTTCAGCCCATACTCCTGAGCCTGAGTACCCGCCCGCTCTGCCGCCACCTGTGCAGCAAATGGGGTGCTCTTACGTGATCCTCGAAAACCACTACCACCCGAGGTTGCCCAGCAGAGGGTATCCCCCTTCCGGTCGGTGATGGTGATGATGGTGTTATTAAAAGTCGCGTGAATATGAGCGACCCCTTCCGGAACACTCTTTTTAACCTTTTTACGCTTACTCGCTGCTGCCTTTGCCATGCTAACCTGTAACCTGTATTACGTGTTGAACCACAAAAAATCTGTTATTTCATCCACCAAAACCGGCGCGACTAGCGCTTGATTGGCTTCTTCGGCCCCTTACGAGTCCGGGCATTATTCTTGGTATTCTGCCCACGAACCGGCAGACCACGACGATGGCGAATTCCCCGATTGGTACCGAGATCCATCAGTCGCTTGATATTCATGGAGATCTCACGACGGAGATCCCCTTCGATGGTGTATTTTCCTACCTCACCACGGACCTTTTCCAACTCGCCGTCATTGAGATCACGGATCTTGGCACTACTCTCGATACCGGCGGCTGAACAGATCTTGTAGGCACGTGTACGCCCAATTCCATAGATTGAAGTCAACGCGATCCATGCGTGCTTGTGGTCCGGTACATTTACTCCCGCAATTCGTGCCATCTGGCTCTTCTCCTAAATCTCAACTCGATCAACTCGGCTGCCGGCTCCAAATCGGCCCCGGATTTCACAGAAAGCGCGAAATTATGCCGATTCAGCAAAAAAAATTCAACTAGTATTTTCGCCTGATCCCGCATTCGGCGGGAAACCTCGAACATCACTATTCACAACAACCTGTAATTGTTTCAGATCGTCTCCAAAATGGGTCCGTTCAAGGCAGAAAAGGTACGACTACCCCTGACGCTGTTTGTGCTTAGGGTCTTTACTACAGATCACTCGCACCACACCATTGCGGCGAATCACCTTGCAGTGTTGACACATCTTCTTCACTGACGCTCTTACTTTCATCTCAATTCACTCCAAAACTCACAGCCCCCTATCGGGCTCATTCAGATTCCGCTTCGCCCATAGCCTTTGAGGTTGGCCTTCTTCATCAACCCATCGTACTGATGGGAGAGCAGGTGAGACTGCACCTGGGCAATAAAATCCATGATCACCACAACAATGATGAGCAGAGAGGTACCCCCGAAGTAGAACGGGACATTCCACTTGATGATCAAAAACTCCGGTAGCAGGCTCACTGCGGTGATATAGCCGGCACCGATGAGGGTAAGCCTGGTCATCACTTTATCGATATATTTTGCTGTCTGTGCACCTGGACGAATTCCAGGAATGAAGGCTCCCGACCTTCTCAGATTATCTGCCGTCTCCTTGGGATTGAACACCAGAGCAGTATAGAAGAAGCAGAAGAAGATAATCGCCACGGCATAGAAGGCGACATAGAGCGGCTGACCGGGTGACAAGGTTGCCGCCAGATCCTTCATCCAGTCCATGCCCTCACCACTACCAAACCAGCTCCCCATGGTTGCGGGAAAAAGGATGATACTCGAGGCAAAGATCGGGGGAATTACACCCGCCATATTTACCTTCAAAGGCAGGTGACTGCTCTGCCCACCATAAACTCGATTGCCACGCTGCTGCTTGGCATAATTGACCGTAATTCGACGCTGTCCACGTTCAACAAAGACCACAAAGGCGGTTACCAGAATCGCGCCAATAAAGAGGACAAGAACCGTAATGGGGTGCATCTCACCGGTTCTGGCAAGCTCCATTGTGCCCCCTACCGCAGAGGGGAGTCCAGCGACGATACCAGAGAAGATGATCAGGGAGATACCATTACCAATCCCCCGTTCCGTGATCTGTTCACCCAGCCACATCAAGAACATAGTACCGGTCACTAGGGTCGTGACGGCAACAAACCGGAACCCTAGCCCTGGATCGATAACAACCCCCATCCCACCAGCACTCTGTGACTCCAGTGCGATTGATATCCCCAACGCCTGAAAAGTTGCTAGTGCCAGGGTACCGTAACGAGTGTACTGGGTGATCTTCCGCCTACCCGCCTGCCCCTCTTTCTTTAGCTGCTCCAGCGTAGGGGAGGTGACGGTGAGGAGGTTCATGATGATCGAGGCGGAGATGTAGGGCATCACTCCCAGAGCAAAAAGGCTCAATCGCATCAAGGCGCCACCGGAGAACATGTTGAACATGTCGAGGATCGTACCGGACTGCTGATCGAACATCGCCTGCAGTGCCACCGGGTTGATCCCCGGAACCGGCACGTGGGCCCCCATACGGTATACGATGATCGCTCCCAGCACAAACCAAAGGCGGGCCTTAAGCTCCGCCAGTTTATCCTGGTTCGCTCCTCGTTGTGGCCCTGCCATCCGTCTGCTTCCCTTTCGTCTCGATCCGTCTATTTATCGTAGGCAGTCGAGGTTACTCCTCGATTTTTCCACCTGCAGCCTCGATCGCGGCACGAGCCCCAACGGTTACCCCGAGCCCGGTAAGCGTCACCGCAGACTCGATAGTTCCCGAGGCGATCACTTTGGCCCGCAGCGTATCCTGACGGATGACATTGGCCGCCTTGAGGGCTAGAAGATCAACCGCCCCTTCATTATTGGCCGCCACCTGGGCGATCTCATGGAGACGAACCTCTGCGACCCGGCGGGCCTTGCGAGAGTTGAACCCAACCTTGGGAAGGCGGCGCTGCAGAGGCTGCTGTCCACCTTCGAACCCAACCTTGTGAAAACCACCGGAGCGCGACTTCTGCCCCTTGTGTCCCCGACCACAGGTCTTGCCAAGGCCGGAGCCAATTCCACGTCCGACCCGCTTGGCGCTCTTCTTGGCACCGGGTGCCGGCTTGAGACTATTCAAATGCATGATCTACTCCTCAACCCTGAGCATATAGCTGATCTTATTGATCATTCCGCGATTTTCCGGGGTGTCTACCACGGTTACGGAGTGATTCATCCGACGAATCCCGAGTCCGGCGGCACACGCCTTGTGGGCGGGAAGCCTACCAATCAGGCTCTTGACCAAAGTCACCTTGACACTGCCACTCTCTGCCATTGTTCTCTACCCCAGAATCTCTTCAACTGTCTTGCCGCGCTTGGCCGCCACCTGTTCCGGGCTGGCCATATCACTCAAGCCCTTGATGGTTGCCCGCACCACATTGATCGGGTTTGAGGAGCCATTACGCTTGGCCAGTACGTTGTGGACACCAACCACCTCAAAGACCGCACGCATCGCACCTCCAGCAATAATCCCGGTACCCTCTGAGGCCGGTTGCATATAGACGTCTGCCGCACCGTGACTGGCCCGAATCGGGTACTGCAGTGTCCCTCCCTTGAGGTTGACACTGCGCATGTTTCTGCGAGCACGCTCCATCGCCTTCTGAATCGCAAGCGGTACTTCCCGTGCCTTGCCATAACCAAAACCGACCTTGCCATTACCATCACCGACGACAGTCAGGGCGGTAAAGGAGAAGATCCGTCCACCCTTGACGGTCTTGGCCACACGATTGACCTCTACCAGCTTCTCCAACAGGTCGTCATCGCCCTCTTTCTTATGCTGTCTTTCTGCCATTAGTCGATTTCCTGATTCACTGATTATCCGTTGTTACCGGATCGCTCTTCGGCCGGCAATCCCATTAAAATTCCAATCCACCCTCACGGGCTGCATCGGCCAGCGCCTTTATCCGTCCATGGTATTTAAACCCGGACCGATCGAAGGCAACGCGGCTAATACCGGCGGCCTTGCCACGCTCAGCCAGCGTTGTGCCCACCTTCTGAGCCGCCTCGACATTTCCGGTAGCCGTGCCACGAAGATCTGCTATCAACGTAGATGCGCTCACCAGAACCTGGGAACGCTCATCCAGTATCTGCGCATAGATATGACGCGGGGTACGATGCACGGTCAAACGGGGAACGCGCAACTCTTTGATCTTGGCCCTCGTCCTTCTGGCACGACGAAGTCTTGTCTCTCTCTTGTCCATTGAACCATCCTGTATCCTGGAAACCGTGACACGGCAAACGTGCCACAGTCGAACATCACCTTGACTACTTCTTCTTCGCCTCTTTGCGAATTACATACTCATCAGCATAGCGAACCCCTTTACCCTTGTAGGGCTCAGGTGGACGGAAAGCACGAATTTCGGCCGAGATCTGTCCCACTTGCTGTTTATCTGCCCCCTTGACCACGATCTCAGTCGCCGATGGGGTCTCGATCACGATCCCCTCTGGAATGGGGTAGACCACCGGATGAGAAAACCCGAGTGAGAGCTCCAGGTTTTGACCGGCAGCCTTGGCACGATAACCTACGCCGATCAATGTCAACCTCTTTTCGAACCCCTTGCTGACACCGGTCACCATATTGTTGATGAGTGCCCGCATGGTTCCTGCCATCGCATACTGTGCATCCCCATCACGAGGGGAAACCCGAACCGCCCCATCTTCCAAGGCCACCGTCACATCCTTATGCACCTGGTAATCGAATTGACCATTACCACCCTTAATCCGAAGCTGTTGCCCCTCTACCGCCACCTCTACCCCTGCAGGGATGACCACTGGAGCCTTTGCAATTCTAGACATCGTACTCTTCCTGAACTCAACCGCTGTTAATAGACGTAGCAGACCACTTCACCCCCTACCCCGGCGGCCCGAGCGGCACGATCCGACATCAACCCCTTGGGAGTGGAAACAATGGCAACACCCAACCCTCCGTTAACCGACGGCAGATCACTCTTGCCGGTGTAGGTTCTCAAACCAGGGCGGCTGACACGCTTGAGCATCTCGATTACCGGCTTACCCTGGTAGTACTTGAGGTCGATCTTGAGCTCGGACTTGCCGTCCTCGTCACGTACCGAGTAGTCGTGGATATAACCTTCGCTCTTCATCACCTCAGCAATTGCCCGCTTCATCCGGGAGGAGGGCATGATCACACTCTTTTTCTCTACCGCCAGCGCGTTACGGATTCTGGTCAGCATATCCGCAATGGGGTCCTGCATACTCATCTTGTCGCTTCCTGATCTGTTGGTTTCAATCGTTGCCGAAGAAGAGCATTACCAGCTCGCCTTGCGGACACCCGGGACATCACCGCGCATGGTGGCCTCACGCAGCTTGTTGCGGCTGAGGCCGAACTTGCGGTAATAGCCATGAGGGCGTCCGGTCAAATTGCAGCGATTGTGCTGTCTTGCAGGGCTGGAGTCTCGGGGCAACATGTTGAACTTGCGTCGGGCCGCTGCTCGCTCCTCGACCGAAAGCTCCGGATTGTACATCCGATTCTTCAGCTCCGCACGTTGAGCGGCATACTTCTTCACCAGCTTTTCGCGACGAAGCTCACGTTGAACCATTGAGACCTTAGCCATATTTCTCTTCCTGTCCTCTATTCTGTCATCAGTTCTTGAAGGGAAAGTTCATTGCCGCCAGCAATGCCTTACCCTCTTCATCGGTCTTTGCAGTGGTCACCACACTGATGTCCATGCCACGCAGCGCATCCACCTTGTCATAGTCGATCTCAGGAAAAATGATCTGCTCCTTCACGCCCATGCTGTAGTTCCCTCGGCCATCGAACGACTTGCCGTTGAGCCCACGGAAATCGCGGATACGGGGAATCGCGATATTGATCAGGCGATCCAGGAAGTCGTACATCCGTTCCTTGCGCAGGGTCACCTTGCAACCGATCGGCCAGCCATCACGAATCTTAAAGCCGGCAACCGACAGTCTGGCAAGCGTCTTGACCGGCTTTTGGCCTGCAATCTTCTCCATATCGCTCATGGCGTTGTCGAGAATCTTTTTATCACCCACCGCCTCACCAACCCCCATATTAATGGTGATCTTGGTGATTTTCGGAACCTCCATCGCGCTCTGATAGTCAAACTGCTCCATCAGCTTGTTTACGACGGTCTCTCTATAGTGCTGCTTGCTGATACTCATCTTCTGTTCCAAATTACTGCTGCGCTGTGCTCTTAGGCGTCAATGACCTCACCGGTGGACTTGAAGATGCGCACTTTGCTGCCATCTTCCAGCACCTTGAAACCGACACGATCAGCCTTACCGGTCTGACTGTTGTAGATCGCGACATTGGAGAGGTGAATCGGCATCTCTTTGTCGACGATTCCACCCGCCACACCGAGGTTGGGGTTGGGCTTGGTGTGCTTTTTGGCCACATTGACCCCATCAACAATGAGCTTGCTCTTCTCTGAGATCACCCGAGCCACGGTCCCCCGTTGGCCTCTGTCCTTGCCGACCAGGACGATCACTTCATCACCTTTTTTGATCTTGCGCATCTTGTTATCCCTTCACTATCCTAACGGCAGTATCAAATCACCTCTGGTGCCAATGAGACGATCTTCATGAAATTCTTTCCACGTAGCTCACGGGTCACCGGGCCAAAAATACGCGTACCGATCGGCTCAAGCTTATTGTTCAGCATCACCGCTGCATTGCCATCAAAGCGAATCAGTGAACCATCGGGACGCCGCACACCCTTTCGAGTGCGAACCACGACGGCGTTATAGACATCGCCCTTCTTCACCTTACCGCGAGGTAGTGCCTCCTTGACACTCACCTTGATGACATCTCCAATTCCGGCATAGCG
>CAYFOQ010000047.1:1353-6588 GCA_964344735.1 uncultured Piscirickettsiaceae bacterium | reverse complement strand
TTTCGCACCGCTATTGTCGGCTACGGTCAATGTCGATTGCATCTGAATCATCGTTCTCTCCAGTATCTACAGCCTAACTACTTCTGCTTGCAGCCTTGTGCCCTACTCAGCCTCTAGACCACAGCACGTTCCACAACCTCTACCAGTCGAAAAAACTTGGTCTTGGAGATCGGGCGGCATTCGGCAATGGTGACAACATCACCCTCATTGCACTCATTATTCTCATCATGCGCATGCAACCGGCTTGTGCGCTTGATGTACTTCTTGTAAATGGGGTGCTTCACCTGTCGCTCGACCATTACGGTAATCGACTTGTTCCCCTTATTGGAGACGACACGTCCGGTAATGGTTCGGGCACTGTTACTCTGTTCGGTCATGATGCTGCACCTTTCATCTGATTCATGATGGTTTTCACTCGCGCAATGTTCCGACGCAGCTTCTTCAACTGACTACTATCACTAAGCTGATTGGTAGCCTTCTGCATCCGCAGATTGAACTGCTCACGCAGCATGCCATGTAGCTCCTGCTGCAGCTCCTCACTGCTCTTCTCTCTCATTTCACTCGCTTTCATTTCCACTATCCCTTACAGAGGCGTCCGTGAGACGAAGGTAGTCGCTACCGGCAGTTTGGCAGCCGCCAAGCGGAAGGCCTCGCGCGCCATCTCTTCCGAGACCCCTTCGATCTCATAGAGCATTTTTCCAGGCTGAATCAGAGCAACCCAGTACTCGACGTTACCCTTACCTTTACCCTGCCGCACCTCCAGAGGCTTCTTGGTGATCGGCTTATCCGGGAAGATCCGGATGGTCAGCTTGCCACCACGCTTGACTTGACGAGTGATGGTTCGGCGGGCCGCCTCGATCTGACGAGCGGTGATCCGTCCCCGTCCGGTCGCTTTCAGCCCAAACTCGCCAAAACTAACGACATTGCCATTCTGCGCCAGCCCGCGATTGCGGTTCTTGTGCATCTTGCGAAACTTGGTTCTTTTCGGTTGAAGCATTGCTCTTCTTCCCTGTCTCTATCTCACTCAACCCGGTAGCGGGCAACCCGATTACGGCGCGCTACTCTCGGTTCTCCTTGCTCTCTTCGGCATTGGCCCCCTCGGGCTGGTCGTAGACCTCCCCCTTGAACAACCAAACCTTGATTCCGATCACCCCATAGGTGGTCTCAGCCTCGGCGAAACCGTAATCGATATCTGCGCGCAGCGTGTGAAGCGGAACACGCCCCTCACGATACCACTCGGTCCGAGCAATCTCGGCACCGTTGAGCCGACCGGCAACATTGATTCGAATCCCCTTGGCTCCATTACGCATGGCATTCTGTACAGAACGCTTCATTGCCCGACGGAACATGATTCGTTTCTCCAACTGCTGCGCAATCCCCTCGGCAACCAGCTGGGCATCCTGCTCGGCGGAACGGATCTCTTCAATATTGATCTGAACCGGCACGCCCATCTTCTGAGCCACTTCACGACGCAGCTTCTCGATATCCTCGCCCTTCCGTCCGATCACGATTCCGGGCCGAGCCGTATGAATCGTAATTCTGGCACTACCGGAGGGACGCTCGATACGGATCTTGCTGACTGAAGCACCGGACAGACGCTTCTTGAGAAAGTCACGGATGGTGAGATCGGCGTGAAGCTGTCCGGCATACTCCTTGCTGTTCGCATACCAGGTGGAGTTCCACTCCTTGATATATCCCAGACGGTAACCGATTGGATGTACTTTTTGACCCATTCCCTACTTCCCTCAGCGCTCGGAAACAGCCACACTGATATGGCTGGTACGTTTTAGAATTCTGTTGGCTCGACCTTTGGCGCGCGGTTGAATGCGCTTGTAAGTCGGCCCCTCGTCAACAAATGCGGTGGAGATCACCAACTCATCGATATCTGCCCCCTCATTGTGCTCAGCATTGGCGATGGCGGAGTTCAGTACCTTACCCACGATATGGGCTGCCTTCTTGTTGCTAAAGCGTAACATCTCTACCGCTCGCTCGACCGGCAGACCACGAATCTGGTCAACCACCAGTCTGGCCTTCTGTGCCGAAATCTTCGCATTCCTCAATTTGGCTACTGTTTCCATCGTCTCAATCCCTATCTCTTGGACTTCTTGTCGGCAGCGTGCCCCCGGTAGGTACGGGTGAGAGCAAACTCGCCAAGCTTGTGGCCAACCATATTCTCATTGATCAGTACCGGCACATGCTGGCGACCGTTATGGATTGCAATGGTGAGCCCAATCATCTCAGGCATGATCATCGATCTTCTCGACCAGGTCTTGATGGGGCGACGGTCGTTACTCTCAACGGCCTTCTTCACCTTGCCGCGAAGATGCTCGTCAATGAATGGCCCTTTCTTGATTGATCGTGGCACTGTACTTTCCTCAAATCGGTCTATTAGTCGTTATTTTCTATCACGCTGATACAGTCCAGCGCCTACTTCTTGTTCCGACGACGCACAATATATTGGCTAGTGCGCTTATTGGAACGGGTCTTGTATCCCTTGGTCGGAACGCCCCAGGGGCTAACCGGATGGCGACCACCTGAAGTACGCCCCTCACCACCACCATGGGGGTGATCGACCGGGTTCATCGCTACACCACGCACGGTTGGACGAACACCGCGCCAACGGGTAGCCCCCGCCTTGCCCAGCTTACGCAGTGAGTGCTCCCCATTCCCCACTTCACCAATCGTAGCGCGGCAGTCGAGCAGTACCTTACGCATCTCGCCAGAGCGTAGTCGCAAGGTCGCAAACGAACCCTCCTTGGCCACATACTGCGCTGAGGTTCCCGCTGATCGTGCCATCTGCGCCCCCTTTCCGGGCTTCAATTCAATACAGTGAACGGTGGTACCGAGCGGCATATCCCGCAGCGGCATCGCGTTACCCACCTTGATCTCCGCCCCGGTACCCGACATCAATACACTACCGGCTTTCACCCCTTTGGGGGCAATGATGTAGCGACGTTCACCATCAGAGTAGAGCATCAAGGCAATATTGGCAGTACGGTTGGGATCGTATTCGATGCGCTCAACCCGAGAAGCAATACCATCTTTATTCCGCTTGAAATCGATCTGACGATAACGCTGCTTATGACCACCGCCACGATGACGCGTAGTGATACGACCACTGTTGTTACGTCCACCACTCTTGGACTTGATAGAGACCAGAGCGGAGTGAGGCTTGCCCTTATGGAGCTCCTGGTTGACCACAGAGACCACAAAGCGGCGACCTGGCGAGGTGGGCTTGGACTTGACGATTGCCATCTTGATTATCCTTGTCTACTCTTATTACTTGCTCTGCTTACTTCAACTGCCGTTATCGATTAACGACACGCCACACCGACATCAGTCAACATCGACAAACTGGATCTCCTGCCCCTCACTGAGTGTGACAAAGGCCTTCTTCCAGTGTGCACGACGCCCCATTCGGGTACCGGTACGCTTGTTTTTGCCCTTGACATTGGAGATGCAGACTCCATCGACCTTGACCTCAAACATCTTCTCTACCGCAGCCTTTACCTCCGGCTTACTGGCATCACGAGCCACCCGGAAGACATACTGGTTACGCATCTCGGTCGCCATCGCACTCTTTTCGGTGATATGGGGTGCCAACAGCACCTTCATCAAGCGCTCTTCTCGTGTCTGATTACTCATCCCAGTGACTCCTCAATCTGCTTCAATGCAGACTCATTGATCAAGACATTGTCATAAGAGACCAGACTAACCGGATCCATCGCCGGCACATCGATCACCCCGACATTGGGCAGGTTACGTGCAGCCAGGTAGAGGTTCTCCTCAACACTACCCGAGATGATCAACACACTTTTCAGCCCCATTCCAGTCAGGGCGGTGTTGAGCAGACGGGTCTTGGCATCTTCAACCCCCAACTCCTTGACCACGGTGAGCCGCTCCTGCCGCAATAGCTCAGAGAGGATCGAACGCATCGCCGCCCGATACATCTTACGATTGACCTTCTGCTCATAGTTTCGTGGTCGCGCAGCAAAAGTGACGCCACCACTACGCCAGATCGGGCTACGGCTGGTACCCGAACGGGCTCGACCGGTTCCCTTCTGCCGCCACGGTTTGGCTCCACCACCACGAACATCCGAACGTGACTTCTGAGAGACGGTGCCAGCACGCCCCGCCGCAAGATAGGCAGTAACGACCTGATGAATCAGTGCCTCGTTATAGTCGGCAGCGAAGGCTCTATCCGAGACCGATACGGTCCCCTGCTCGGCCCCAGCCGGAAAATCGCGTACAGTTACATCCATGACTACTCTCCCTGCTGTCCGCCCTTCACGGCAGGCTTGATTATCAGATCGCCCCCCTTGGCACCGGGAACCGCCCCCTTCACTAGAAGCAGGTTCTTTTCGGCATCGACACGGACTACTTCCAGGTTCTGCACCGTGCGCTGAACATTTCCCATCTGACCAGACATCTTTTTACCCTTGAAGACTCGTCCCGGGGTCTGACACTGACCAATTGATCCATTGGAACGGTGTGAGATTGAGTTACCGTGGGTATTATCCAGACCGTTGAAGTTGTGACGCTTGATTCCCCCCTGAAAACCAAAACCACGAGAGACTCCGCTGACATCAACCCGCTGTCCACTCTCAAACAACCCCAGGCCGATCTCACCACCTAAGCTGTACTCGCCGTCATCCCCTTCGATGCGAAACTCCCAGAGTCCACGCCCAGCCTCGACACCAGCCTTGGCATAGTGTCCTGCTGCCGGCTTATTGACCCGCGACGCCTTGCGTGTTCCAGTGGTGATCTGGATGGCCTCATAGCCATCGCTCTCACTCCGCTTCACCTGGGTGATCCGATTCGGCTCGACCTCGATCACCGTTACCGGTACCGAGATCCCCTCATCGGTGAACACCCGGCTCATGCCGACCTTTCGCCCTACCAGTCCGATTGACATCTCTAAATCCTCTATTCAGTCGTTTCGCTGCAATCAAGAGAGCTTGATCTGCACATCCACACCAGCGGCAAGATCCAGCTTCATCAAGGCATCCACCGTCTTGTCGGTCGGATCGACGATATCCATCATCCGCTTGTGGGTACGCAGTTCGTACTGATCCCGAGCATCCTTATTGACATGCGGGGAGATCAGCACCGTATAGCGCTCTTTCTTGGTCGGAAGTGGTATCGGACCCCGAACCTGGGCACCGGTACGCTTGGCCGTCTGTGCAATTTCTCGTGCCGATTGATCGATCAGTCGATAATCGAACGCCTTGAGAC
>CAYFOQ010000047.1:0-1343 GCA_964344735.1 uncultured Piscirickettsiaceae bacterium | reverse complement strand
GCCAGGAGGGAATCGAACCCCCAACCTGCGGTTTTGGAGACCGCTGCTCTGCCAATTGAGCTACTGGCCTATGGACGACTCTTCAAGGTAGAGGGGCGCGACCCACCACTGGGTCACGCCCACTTCTCCCTGAAATCTTATACTCCGGATACCTACTCGATAATCTTGGAGACCACACCAGACCCTACGGTCCGGCCACCCTCACGAATCGCAAAGCGTAGTCCCTCATCCATCGCAATCGGTGAAATCAGCGACGCGGTGATCTTGAGGTTGTCACCCGGCATCGCCATCTCGGTCCCCTCGGGCAGATCCACTGCACCGGTCACATCCGTGGTACGGAAGTAGAACTGCGGGCGATAGTTGGTGAAGAACGGGGTATGACGCCCCCCCTCCTCCTTCGTCAACACGTAGATCTCCGCCTCAAACTTGGTGTGCGGCGTGATCGAACCCGGCTTCGCCAGTACCTGTCCACGCTCCACATCGTCACGCTTGGTACCACGCAACAGAACACCAACATTGTCTCCTGCCTCACCTTGATCCAGGAGCTTGCGGAACATCTCCACACCGGTCACGGTGGTCGAGGTGGTCTCACGGATACCGACAATCTGTACCTCTTCACCCACCTTCACCACACCACGCTCAATACGTCCCGTTACCACCGTGCCACGACCAGAGATCGAAAAGACATCCTCGATCGGCATGATGAAGTCACCATCCACCGCACGCTCCGGTTCCGGAAAGTACTCATCCATCGCCTCGGTCAGCTTGATGATCGACGGGGCACCAATCTCGCTGCTATCCCCCTCCAATGCCTTCAGCGCAGAGCCAATCACAATCGGGGTGTCGTCACCAGGAAAGTCATACTCGTCCAGTAACTCGCGAACCTCCATCTCCACTAGCTCCAGCAGCTCCTCGTCATCCACCTGATCTGCCTTATTGAGGTAGACGATGATGTGAGGAACACCCACCTGACGGGAGAGCAGAATGTGCTCACGAGTCTGCGGCATCGGACCATCTGCAGCCGAAACCACCAGTACCGCACCATCCATCTGCGCCGCGCCGGTAATCATGTTCTTGACGTAGTCGGCGTGTCCGGGGCAGTCCACATGCGCATAGTGACGATTATCGGTCTCGTACTCTACGTGCGCCGTCGCAATCGTGATACCACGCTCGCGCTCTTCAGGAGCGTTGTCAATGTCTGCGTAATCCTTGAACTCTCCGCCCTGCTGCTCCGCCATCACCTTGGTGATCGCTGCAGTCAGCGTGGTCTTCCCATGGTCCACGTGGCCAATGGTTCCAACGTTTACGTGCGGTTTGGTTCTCTCAAACTTTTCCTTGGACAT
>CAYFOQ010000046.1:13368-16874 GCA_964344735.1 uncultured Piscirickettsiaceae bacterium | reverse complement strand
GATGGCGTTACTGAGCAGATTGATCAAAATTTGACTGATCCGTCGATCATCCCCCACCAACTGCATCGGAAAGCGATTGAAGCGCTCGATCGTGAAGGTCAAACCCTTCTCTTGCGCTCTGGTGGTAAAGATCTGCTGCAGATCCCCTAACAGTTGGGGAATGCTATAGTGAACCTCATCGATCTGGAACTTTCCTGACTCGATCTTGGCCACGTCGAGTATATCGTTGATCAGCGCCAACAGGCTGCGACTGGAGAGGGCAATGGTACTGGACAGTGCACGCTGCTCCGGTGTCAACGAAGTGGTCATCATCAAATCATTGTTGCCGATGATCGAAGTCAGGGGGGTGCGCAATTCATGGCTCATCGAGGCCAGAAACTGATCCTTGGCAACACTGGCGGCCTGAGCCTGCCGCAAGGCACAAGCCAACTCCCGGGCGCGACTCCATTCGGTCGCCATGGTCCAGGTAAGCTGTTTCAACTCATTGGCATTGACCGGCTTGGTGAGGAACTGGAAATTCACGCCGATACGGGCGCGGATATCGGTCAACTGGTAGTCCATATAGGCGGTGATCAGGATAATCCGCACCTCCTGGTCAATACGTCGAATCTCCTCGGCCGTCTTGAGACCATCCCACCCACCGGGCATCCGCATATCGAGGAAGACGACCGCATAGGGAACCCCCAACTCCAACCCCTGGGCCACCTTATCCACACCCGCTTCACCACTCGTCACCCGATCAAGATCGAATACCCCCTCGCCCTCTCCTTCCGCCTCACACTCATCCCCCCCCATCCCCAGTAACTCACTGAGCTCATCGAGCTGATCCTCGTGCTGATCCTGAAGAATGGCCGCATAGGTCGCGAGCACCGATGGATCATCATCGATCGCCAACACCCGCCACGATCGCCTGGTACTTTCCGTACTCCCCGCCATGACACTCATCCCTTGAGCACTAATCGTTGCAACCGTATTGGCAACCCTGAACCGCAGCCATGATTACTCTTTCCACTTGATCGAGCATCCCATGCTAGGAATCTGCTCCCGAGGCCCATGACCACTAATAGCCACCTCTCTCATCGCCTCGAACAGGTCACGCCGAACCCCATCAGGCGCAGTCTCTTTACGCGAGGCGTCCAGCCGCCCTCGATACTGCAGTGCCAGCTCACCGTTATAACCGAAGAAATCGGGGGTACAGACCGCACCAAATGCCCGCGCCACCGACTGGGTCTCATCGATCAGATAGGGAAAAGGAAAGTCGTACTGATGGGCGATTCGTGCCATATTTTCCGGAGAGTCCTCGACATACTGGGCAGGATCATTCGACATGATTGCCACACTGTTGACCCCCAGGGGGATCAGCTCTCGACTATCCCGGACGATTCGCTCGATCACTGCCTTGACGTAGGGACAGTGGTTGCAGATGAACATCACCAGCAACCCGCGCTCTCCCTGCAACCGCTCTGGAGTCCAGAGCACACCTGCCGTATCAGGCAATTCAAACCGGGGTAACGGTTGATCAAACTCACACACCGGGGTCTGCATACTCACCATGACCGCTCTACTCCTCGTTCTTCCACTACCCCCTGCGAACGATCCCAATGATACCCTGCTATCCGGAAGAACGCCAATGATCCCAACCACAGAGTCACGCCATAGATCACCCGGGACCGTAACGACGACAGAAATAGGGTTGACATCCCTTCGGCGACGGGTAACATGAAGTGAGCGCTGATTTGAGCTCAGATTGCGAGCGCTATAGAAATACGGCTAAAGCGATGCTGGTTCAAATTCGATGGCCCGCTCGCACGACAAGTTGAGCGGGCCTTTTTCATTTCTGGAGGAGAGAACGGAACCATGAGCAACGAATACCTCTTTACCTCGGAGTCGGTCTCTGAGGGGCATCCCGACAAGATGGCGGATCAGATTTCCGATGCGGTACTGGATGCGCTACTGCGTGAAGACATTCACTCTCGGGTCGCCTGTGAGACCTTGGTCAAGACCGGGATGGTGATCCTGGCCGGTGAGATCACCACCAACAGTTGGGTCGATGTCGAAGAGCGGGTGCGAGAGGTGGTCTGCAACATCGGCTACGACTCTGCCGAGGTGGGTTTCGATGGCCGCACCTGTGCTGTGGTCTCTGCCATCGGCAAACAGTCGAGTGATATCGCCATGGGGGTGGATGAGGGCGAAAACCACGAGCAGGGCGCCGGAGATCAGGGACTGATGTTCGGTTACGCATCCAATGAAACCGATGTCCTGATGCCAGCCCCGATCACCTACTCCCACCGCCTGGTAGAACGACAATCAGAGCTGCGCAAACACGGAGTGCTGCCCTGGCTACGGCCCGATGCCAAAAGCCAGGTCACCTTCCGTTATCGTGATGGCAAGCCGATTGCCATCGATGCCGTGGTGCTCTCCACCCAGCACGCCCCCGATATCGCCTACCACGATCTACAAGAGGCGGTCCGGGAGGAGATCATCAAGCCGGTGCTTCCCCAGGAGTGGCTCAGCGACCACACCCTTTACCATATCAACCCCACCGGAAACTTCGTCATCGGTGGCCCGGTAGGGGATTGTGGCCTCACCGGACGCAAGATCATCGTCGATACGTACGGCGGCATGGCCCGTCA
The DNA here is from genome assembly GCA_964344735.1 of uncultured Piscirickettsiaceae bacterium. Lineage (GTDB taxonomy): Bacteria > Pseudomonadota > Gammaproteobacteria > Thiopontia. The sequence continues at coordinate 14,241 of CAYFOQ010000046.1, read as the reverse complement.
TGGTGGCGGAGCCTTCTCCGGCAAGGATCCCTCCAAAGTAGACCGCTCAGCCGCCTATGCCGGACGCTACGTCGCCAAAAACATCGTTGCTGCGGGACTAGCTGAGCGGTGTGAGATCCAGGTCTCCTACGCCATCGGGGTCGCTGAACCGACCTCGATCTCGGTCGAGACCTTTGGTACCGGGGCCATCGAGGATAATCGAATCGAGTCGCTGGTACGGGACCATTTCGACCTCAAGCCTCGCGGGATCATCGAGATGCTTGATCTGCTACGACCGATCTACCAGCAGACCGCCGCCTACGGCCACTTCGGTCGCGAGGATGAGATATTCACCTGGGAACGCACGGACAAAGCCGATCTGCTGCGTGATGCTGCAGGGATCTAGCCGAGAGACCACCACCAACCATATCTCTCATTAAACTGCCCACCCCGCGGGGAGCGCTGCAACGGTGAATAACCGCCAGGCCCGCGGCTCGGGGCCGACCTAACCGCCAACTGCGCTCTCGATATTCTTGCACCAGAGGAGCCAACATGAGCAACATCGAGATCACAGAGAACTACATCATTGCCGATATGGGCCTGAAAGAGTGGGGCCACAAGGAGCTGCGCATCGCCGAGGTAGAGATGCCGGGACTGATGGCACTACGACAGAAGTACGGTGAAGAGAAGCCGCTCAAAGGGGCGCGAATCGCCGGTTCGCTCCATATGACGATCCAGACTGCTGCACTGATCGAGACCCTGCGTACCCTTGGGGCCGAGGTCCGCTGGGCCTCTTGCAACATCTATTCGACGCAGGATCATGCCGCGGCGGCGATTGCCGACCAGGGGATCCCGGTCTTTGCCTACAAGGGGGAGAGCCTGGAGGATTACTGG
>CAYFOQ010000046.1:6288-13358 GCA_964344735.1 uncultured Piscirickettsiaceae bacterium | reverse complement strand
AGGGGGGTCCCAACATGATCCTCGATGATGGTGGTGACGCGACCCTGCTGTTGATCCTCGGGGCCCGAGCGGAGCAGGATCGCACGGTTCTTGACAACCCCACCAGCGAAGAGGAGACCGTACTCTATGCCGCCATTCGCGCCCGCCTGGAACAATCGCCTCAGTGGTACTCCAAAAAACTGAGCGCCATCCAGGGGGTGACCGAAGAGACCACCACCGGGGTTCATCGCCTCTACCAGATGGAGAAGAGTGGCGACCTCCCCTTTCCAGCAATCAACGTCAACGACTCGGTCACCAAGTCAAAATTCGATAACCTCTATGGCTGCAGGGAGTCACTGGTCGATGGCATCAAGCGCGCCACCGATGTGATGATCGCCGGAAAAATTGCAGTGGTCCTGGGCTATGGCGATGTCGGGAAAGGCTGCGCCCAGTCACTAAGAGGGCTTGGCGCCACCGTCTGGGTCACCGAGATCGACCCAATATGCGCCCTACAGGCGGCGATGGAGGGGTACCGAGTGGTGGAGATGGAGGAGGCCGCTTCTCAGGCCGACATCTTTGTCACCGCCACTGGCAACTTCCATGTCATCACCCATGATCACATGGTAGAGATGAAGCACGAGGCGATCGTCTGCAATATCGGCCATTTCGACAACGAAATCGATGTCGCCCACATGAAACAGTACCCTTGGGAGAACATCAAACCCCAGGTCGATCACATCACCCTGCCTAGCGGCAATAAAATAATTTTGCTGGCCGAGGGGCGCCTGGTCAATCTTGGCTGTGCCACAGGTCATCCCAGCTTCGTCATGTCCAACTCTTTCACCAATCAAACATTGGCACAGATCGAGCTCTTCACCCGTCGGGATCAGTATGAAAACCGGGTCTACACCTTGCCGAAACACCTCGACGAGGAGGTGGCCCGACTCCACCTGCAGAAGATCGGTGCCCACCTCACTACGCTGACGCAGGAGCAGGCCGACTATATCAGCGTGGCCGTCGATGGCCCCTACAAATCCGATCATTACCGTTACTGATCAAGCCTACCGTTGTGGCAGCCATGTCTGCCACAACGGCCTCGTCCCCAACCTGCAACCGCACCCTCATGAATGATACCCCCCCCTTCAGCCTGGAGTTTTTCCCTCCCAAAACCGCAGCAGGTCGAGACAAGCTCCACGCTGCCCAGCATCTGCTATTCCAAACGATCCATCCGGACTATGCCTCGGTTACATTTGGTGCCGGTGGCAGTACCCAGGAAGGGACGACAGAGGCGGTTCGCTCCATCCAGCAACAGGGGATCGAGGCCGCGCCTCACCTCTCCTGTATCGGCTCCACCCGAGATCAGATCACCGCCATTATCGACGGGTATCGTAACCAGGGGGTTCATCGCCTGGTGGCACTACGTGGAGACCTCCCCTCAGGAATGGGAGCATCCGGAGATTTTCGCTACGCCAACGAACTGGTGAGCTTCATCCGCAGCGAGACCGGTGACCACTTTCACATCGAGGTTGCTGCCTACCCCGAATTTCACCCTCAGGCTCCAGATGCCTTCAGTGATCTACAGAACTTCAAACGCAAGGTCGAGGCCGGTGCCGATGGAGCCATCACCCAATACTTCTACAACCTCGACGCCTATCTACGTTTTGTCGAGGAGTGCCACCACCTTGGAATCGAGATTCCAATCGTTCCCGGAATCATGCCAATCACCAACTACACCAACCTTGCCCGCTTCTCCGAGATGTGTGGTGCCGAGATTCCACGCTGGATTCGCCAACGGCTGATCGCGTATGGAGATGACATCGATTCGATTCGTCAATTCGGACTAGAAGTAACCACTCAGCTCTGCCAACGACTGCTCGACCACGGTGCCCCCGGACTCCACTTCTACACCATGAACCAGGCGGAGGCGACGCTACAGGTCTACTCTGACCTCAACCTCGGAGCATGAACCATGGGACAAAAATTTGATCAACTACAAGACAAACATATCGAATTCATCGAGCGCCAACCCCTCTACTTTGTCGCCACCGCTCCAATAGATGGACACATCAACCTCTCCCCCAAGGGCTACGACACCTTGAAAGTCGTTGCCCCCAATCGCATCCTCTGGCTCAATCTGGTCGGTAGTGGCAATGAGACTGCGGCCCATCTGCTGGAGGATTCGCGCATGACGCTGATGTTCTGCTCCTTCGAAGATAAACCACTAATCCTGCGCACCTATGGCCGAGCCAAGGCCATCCATCCCGATAACAACGATTGGGAGTCTGCCTACAACCATTTCTCTCCCAGCGCCGGTGCCCGACAGATTTTCGATCTAACCATCGACCTGGTTCACACCAGTTGTGGATTCGGTGTTCCACAGATGGAGTTGATCACTCATCGCGACCAACTTGACCGCTGGTTCGAACGCAAGGGGGCCGAGGGACTAGAGCGTTATCAACAGGAGAACAATCAGCTCAGCCTCGACGGCAAGCCAACCCGATAATAGACGGCTTGAATTCCAGAATGTCCGTATCATCCCCCCGCAAAACCGAGTGAGTATGGGTAACTCAGCCAATCCGGTAACCACAAAGGGATTCAGACTTCGACACAGTCTGTTACGAGCCCTTGTCGCACGGCACTACCGCAGTCACTGTGATGCAGAGAACTCACTACCTACGGAAGGAGGAGTACTACTGCTGGGCTACCACACCAGCACCCTGGATCGGCGACTCCTACAAGCGATGATCCCCCGACCTATCCATTTCCTGGTTTCCGAGGGAGAACAGCCCTCCCCCCACCTCACGCTACTCACCCACTCCACCATCACCTCCCCCACCGATCCCGACACCTGGAAACAGATTGCACAACGACTCGATACCGGGGCCTGTGTTTCCCTCTTCATCGAGACAGAGGCAACCCGAACCGGCAACCCCAACCCAATCCCCGCCGCTGTTTCAGCTGCCGTCAAGGCACTACGACACCCCGTATGGCTCTATCACCTCCATGGACTCTGGGGTAGCCGCCACTCCCACGCTCGCCATACCCCGCCACAACGAGGCCGCACACCGGTATCGCTCTATCATGAACCACTGGGACGGGACCAAGAGAGATCCCTCTACGAGGGGCTACAACTCTGTGCTGTTCGAGCCTGGAAACGGCTGATCACTCGAGAACCTCCACTGGCGTGGCAATGGGTCAAACAGAGCAAGCGCCACGGTCTGCGTCCGTTACTGATTGACTCTAGCCGAGAGGAGAGCCACAGTGGGATCAAACTACTGACCGCCACCCTGCTGATTGCACGTCAGATCAAAGCGCTCGCTCCGGGAAAGGCTCCCCTGGGCCTTCTTCTTCCCACCACTGCCGCTGGAGCCATCACCAACCTTGCCGTTCAACTGAGCGGACGGGTCAGCGTCAACCTCAACTACACCGCCTCCTGTGAGACCATCGCCGCCTCGATTCAGCAGGCCGGAATCGATACCGTATTCACCTCCAGCCAGTTCCTGCAACGACTGAACGATCGCGGACGTGGGATCGACAGTGCGCTGACAAAGGTCAGAACAGTCCCCCTGGAGAGTCTGCGACAACGGATCTCCCCCCTCCAGCGACTCCGATTCGGACTACTGGCCCTGCTACTTCCCACCTCACTACTCCAGCGGATCTACACCACCCCCGCGCCACTCGACCAGACCGCAACCATCCTCTTCTCCAGCGGCAGTGAGGGTCACCCCAAAGGGATTCCGCTGAGCCAACACAACCTGCTGGGAAACATTCGCCAGATCGAACAGGTACTATGGGGGGTAATGGATCCCGCGGGTAGCGATCGATTGCTCTCGGCACTCCCGCTATTCCACTCCTTTGGCCTCACCGCCACTACCCTACTACCGCTATTGACCGGTATTCCGGTGGTGACCGTGGCCGACCCCACCGATACCCCCAAGGTGGCCGATGCCATCGAGCGCCATCGTGCCACCCTCCACTTCACCAGCCCCACCTTTCTACAGTGGCTCAGTCGTAACCCTCGGGTACCTCCCCAACAGTTAGCCTCTCTGCGACTGGTCATCTCTGGCTCGGAGGCCTTGAAACCGGAAGTGCGGGAGGCATTTGAGAGCAAGTTCAAGGTTCCAATCTACGAAGGCTATGGCACCACTGAAACTTCACCGGCCGTCACCGTCAACCTCCCGGACCACCATAATCGCGACGGCACGTCGGCGCAGCAGGGGAACCCGATCGGCACAGTGGGGTATCCGCTACCCGGTACCGCCGTGCGAGTCATCGACCCCGAAACCGAACGACCGCTGCCAACCGCAGAGGCCGGACTCATCCTAATTACCGGGGTACAACGAATGACGGGCTATCTCGCCACAGACGACGAGAGGCCATCCCCCTTCATTACTCAACAGGGGCTACGATGGTACCGTAGCTGTGACAAGGGCTACCTCGATAGCGCCGGACATCTCACCCTGATCGACCGCTACGCTCGCTTCGCCAAGATTGGCGGCGAGATGGTCAGTCTCGCCACCGTCGAATCTGCACTGCTCACACTGCTGGACGCCCCCCAAGAGCTGGCCGCCGTCGCCACTCCAGACGCACGTCGGGGTGAGGCGGTCACCCTGTTCCATACCGCTCCGATCGATCATGCCACTCTTCGCCAACAGACACACCAGCATGGGATCTCTCCACTACTGATCCCGACACACTTTATCCAACTGGAAGAGATTCCCCTGCTCGGTAACGGCAAATGCAACTACGGACTGCTCAAGGAGCGGGCAATCACTGCATCAAACAGATAGCAGGTCACCAACAACAGCTGATCAATGACTGAAGGAAAAGTAATCAATAATAATAGGGTGTATGCTCACACCTCACCCATCAGTGAAGACCCATCAGAATGGGAGCTCCTCCTTTCTGTTGACGGGCAAACCGGACACCTTGATCGAGTCGCTGAACATAGCGCCTCATTTGCAACCCACACCTTCAGGACAACCCCTCATCAGTCCGTATGGATAACTCTGGCAAAACTCCTCGGCCATTGGCATGATCTGGGCAAGTTCTCCCGAGTCTTTCAGGACTATCTGCTCCGCTCTGCCGGAGCTGGAGGAGATGCTCACAAGGGAGAGATGCATGGCAGAGTTGATCATAGCTCCGCCGGTGCGCAGTATGCGATCGCGGCTTATCCTGGCTCTCTGGGACACCTGCTTGCCTATCCGATTGCTGGTCACCATGCCGGTCTGTTGGATGGAAACACCGGGCAGACCGGTTGTCAATTGGCAAGACTGAAGAAGGAGATCCCCGACTGGAAAGAGGAGACACCACCATCATTACTGACCGCTCCCGATTTGTCGTTACCACTACTACAAGGAGAAAGCCTCCCGGAGACCGCCTTCCGCTACGCCTTCGCGATCCGAATGCTCTTCTCCTGTCTGGTCGATGCCGATTTTCTTGCCACCGAATCTTTCATGAACCCAGAGCAATCCGCTCAGCGGCCGGAGAGACAGTTCGACTTCAACGAACTGGATCAATACTTACGACGCTATCTGGATGAACACTTCGGCGATCACCAGGGCACAGTGGCTGAGGCGCGCGCCGATGTCCTTCAAGCTTGCCAAACGGCGGCAGCGGGAACGACTGGATTTTACTCATTGACGGTACCGACAGGAGGAGGCAAGACCCTCTCCTCTCTCTCCTTTGCCCTGCATCACGCCGCAAAACAGGATCTGGATCGGATCATCTACGCCATCCCCTTCACCAGCATCATCGAACAGACCGCGGATACCTTTCGTAGTGTATTCAGTGCTTTTTTGGAGGATACCTATGAACTGATTCTTGAGCATCACTCCAATTTCGATCCGAAAGAGGAGACCACCCGATCCCGATTGGCCGCAGAAAACTGGGATGCCCCGTTGGTGGTGACCACCAATGTCCAACTGTTCGAATCGCTGTTTGCCAATCGTACCTCCCGCTGCCGCAAACTGCACCGCATCGCCAACTCGGTCATCATTCTCGATGAAGTACAGACCCTTCCCGTCCATCTGATGAAACCCTGCTTGATGGCGATGCGAGAGTTGGTAGAACACTACGGTTGCACCATCGTACTCTGCACCGCCACCCAACCGGCTATTGAGTACCGCAGGGATGAATTTGAGATGGGCCTGCAAGGCGTGCAACCGATCATCCCGGATGCCGCCATGCTCTATCGACGACTCAAGCGTGTCGAAGTAAGAGATGAAGGAATGCTCAACGGCGCCGAACTCACGGATCGTCTAGCCCAAGTCGACCAGGTCTTAGTGATCGTCAATACACGGAATCATGCCGCCGATCTCTACAATAGGGTGATGGAGCGCAGTGGAGTGGATGGCTGTTTCCATCTCAGTGCAGCGATGACACCAGAACACCGATCTGAACTACTCGCGAAAATCCGGCAACGACTGGCGGTGGGGGAATCATGCCGAGTCATTGCCACCCAGCTGATCGAGGCGGGGGTCGATGTCGATTTTCCCGTCGTCTATCGCTCTCTCGCCGGACTCGACTCCATCGCTCAGGCCGCAGGCCGCTGCAACCGGGAGGGACGCCTTGACCATGCGGTGACCTGGGTCTTCCGGCCCGATCCTGAAGAACACCCCATTCCCCGTAGTTTTCTCGGCCGCACCGCCGACGCCGCCGGTCAGATCCTCGCACTCGATCGTTATTCTGATCTGTTGGGGACAGAGGCCATCGAACACTACTTCCGTCTCCACTACTGGCAACACAAGGATGAGATGGACAAGGAGAATATTATCGACCAGTTTGTGCTGGATATCCGTTCCACCGCACCGTTCCCGTTTCTGTTCAATTTTGCCACCGTATCCGAACGGTTCCAGTTTATCGAAAGTGGCCAGCTACCGGTGATCATCCCCCGAACAGAGGAGAGCCAGAGATGGATCGAGCAGTTGCGCATTACCGAACGGCTTGGCCATTCCGCTCCCCGTGATCTGGTGCGCCGACTGCAACGGTGTAGCGTTACGGTGGCACAAAGAGTTTGGCAAGAGGCATTGGCCAAACATAATCTGGAGCTACTGTATGGGCGTTATGCCGTACTGGCCTCGCCCGAGCTG
>CAYFOQ010000046.1:0-6278 GCA_964344735.1 uncultured Piscirickettsiaceae bacterium | reverse complement strand
CACTACAATAAAGCATTGGGTCTGCAACTCGATGCCGAACCACTCTACGACCCCAACCTGCTCTGTGGGGTATAGGAGGAGAAGAGATGACACAAGGGATAAAAGTGATGGTCAGCGGCGAATACGCCTGCTGGACCCGTCCCGAAATGAAAGCAGAACGGGTCTCCTACGACGTGATGACCCCCTCTGGTGCGCGCGGCATCTTGGAGGCGATCTACTGGAAGCCACAGATTCGCTGGGTGGTGGACAAGATCCGTATCTTTGCCCCGATCCGCTTCACCAACATTCGTCGCAATGAGGTGGCCAACAAGATCCCTGCCGGCAATGTCAGAACGGTCATGAACGGTGGCAATAAGATGCTCGCCCAATACGTGGATGTCGGCAAGGAACGGCAACAACGTGCCACCCTGCTGTTGACCAATGTCTGCTACGGTATTGAGGCCCATTTCGAGATCATCGATGCGATGGAGCGGGATGGAACCCTCTCCGCCAATCCGGCTGCCAAACACCTCGACACCTTCAACCGTCGTTTGCAAAAGGGGCAGTGCTTCCACCGCCCCTACCTCGGTACCCGCGAATTTGCTGCCGACTTCCGACCTATTGACGACTGGCCGACCTGCCCTGAGGAACTGCTCGGAGAGCGCGATCTGGGCTTCATGCTTCACGACATCGACTTCGGCAACGCCATGCAGCCGCGCTTCTTCCGTGCGCGGATGGTCGATGGCGTGATTGATGTGCGCAAGTGTCTAGCCGAAACGGGAGGGACACTGGGATGATCTTGCAATCACTTTACAGGCTCTATGACCGTTTGGAAAAAGACCCCGAATACTCCATCGCACCAGAGGGGTACAGTCTGCAGAACGTTGCCTTTGTGGTAGTGATCCATCCTGACGGCAGGCTTCATCAGATCATGGATCTACGAGATCATACAGGCAATCAACCTCGACCAATCAAAATGAAGGTACCAGGTCAATCCAAGCCGTCTGGCTCTGGCCTCAATCCAGGTTTCCTCTGGGACAACCCGGCTTATAGCCTTGGCTACATCCCTCCTCGTGAGGAAAAAGAGGGGGTCGAGGAGTACATTCGTAAAGGCGTATTAAGAACAGTGGATGCATTCGAGTCCTTTCGTGAAAGGCATCAAACACTCGAAGCGGAGATCGATGATGGTGACTTTTCGTCAGTCTGTCGTTTTCTGGAACAGTGGGATCCCGAACAGGCATTGGGCCATCCTCTGTTGAGTCAGATCCAGTCCGGTTTTGGTGTGTTTCAAATGGTTGGTGAGATGGATTTCATCCATCAACGAAACAACATTCGGGATTGGTGGGATCGGCAACAACAAACGGCTCCCCCCTCTGCATCTGACTCGGTCTGCCTGATCAGCGGTGAGCACGCCCCTGCCGTATTGGTACATGAACCGGCCATCAAGGGAATTACTGGTCAGCAACCATCAGGGGCCAAGATCGTCTCCTTTAATTGTGAAGCTTTCACCTCCTATGGTAAGGAGCAAAGCCGGAATGCTCCGGTCTCCAAATCGGCGGCCTTCCGTTATAGTACGGTCCTCAATGCGTTGAGTAGTGGCCCCAAAAGCAACCGGCATCGATTTCACCTTGGGGATACCACCATCCTATTCTGGACCGCACAACCAACCCAGACCGAATCCTGGTTGGGGGCACTCCTGACCGGTGATCTTTCTCTAACAGAGGTACAGGAGAGTGCCGCTCTCCAACAGGTCGATGTACTGCTCAAGGCATTACGAAGCGGTGGAGGGGAACTCTCGGCACTGGGGGATGATCCATCAGTTCCCGTTTATTTGCTGGGACTGGCTCCAAATGCAGCGAGACTCTCGGTTCGCTTCTGGTACACGGAAACCCTCCGCCACCTCTTCGGCCGGTTAAAGGCGCACTACGATGCCTTGCGAATCGTTCCACAGTTCGAGGCCGGTAGTAAAAGACCAGACCCCGAATTTCCGGCCAACTGGATGCTGCTGCGCGAGACCGCCCGCGAGTCGAAAGAGATCCCGCCCTTGCTCGCCGGCGCCTTGATGCGCGCGATCCTGGGTGGCACTCCTTACCCCGATGCCCTGGCCAGCGCGGTGATCCGCCGCATCCGCGCCGACCGCACCATCAACTACATTCGTGCCGCGACCCTGAAGGCGTGGCTCGTCCGTCTCAATCGCCTAAAAGGAGGAATCCCTGTGAGTCTGGATATCGAACGAACCGAGCCGGCCTATCGGCTTGGACGACTGTTTGCCGCCTTGGAGAAAACCCAGGAGGACGCGCTTCCCGGCATCAACGCCACCATACGCGACCGTTTCTACAGCGCTGCCTCCGCTACCCCCTCGATGGTATTCCCCCGTCTGATGCGCACCTACCAACACCACCTTGGAAAACTCCCCATGGGGCAGAAGATCAACCGGGAAAAATTGATTCAGGAGATCATGGATGGTCTGGTGTCGATGCCGCCACACCTCAATCTGGAAGCCCAGGCACTCTTCGCCATCGGCTACTACCACCAGCGCAAGGCGTTGTTTGGTGGGAAAGTGACACGAACCGCCGATCCCGACAATTCACCGGAAACAGAATCACAGGAGTAACCCATTATGGAAAATCGCTACGACTTCATCTATCTGTTTGACGTCAAAGATGGCAACCCCAACGGCGACCCAGATGCCGGCAACCTGCCGCGGGTAGACGCCGAGACCGGTCACGGACTGGTGACCGACGTCGCACTCAAGCGCAAGGTACGCAACTTCGTCGGCCTGGCGCATGGTGAGCAGCCACCCTACGAGATCTATGTCAAGGAGAAGGCAGTCCTCAATCAGCAACATGAAAGGGCATACAATGCGTATGCACTCAAGCCTGTATCGAAAAAGCTTCCCAAGAAGGTTGAGGATGCACGAAAGATCACCGGCTTTATGTGCCAGAACTTCTTCGATATTCGTACCTTCGGCGCGGTAATGACGACCGAGGTCAATTGTGGTCAGGTGCGTGGTCCTGTGCAGATGACCTTCGGCCGCTCGGTCGACCCCATTGTCTCTGCCGAACACTCCATCACCCGCATGGCCGTTACCAATGAGAAGGATCTGGAAAAAGAGCGCACCATGGGCCGAAAATTCACCATCCCCTACGGTCTCTACCGCAGTCACGGTTTCATCAACGCCCCGCTGGCGGCTCAGACCGGCTTCTCCGAAGGGGATCTGGAGCTCTTCTTGAATTCCCTGGAACAGATGTTCGAACACGATCGGTCCGCCGCTCGTGGCGAGATGAGTGCCCGGGCACTGCTGCTCTTCAAACACGAAAACCGACTTGGAAATGCACGGGCCCACCAACTCTTCGATCGTGTCACCGTTGAACGGCCCGATACGGGGCACCCCCCCCGTGCCTTCAGTGATTATCGAATCCTGCTAGATGGAAAGCCGCTGGATGAGATATTCAAAAATGGAAACTCCCATGATATGAATAACGGAGTAACCCTGATCCGAAGATTCTGAATGAGGCAATGATGATGAACCATACGATCCAGCTACCACCACAAAAAGAGCAGTTACTCATGAGTGTTGCGGAAAAACGCAACATGACACCTGATCAATTGCTGCAAGAGATCATTGATGATTCGTTGGCACTGTTACAGCCAGAAACAACGGCAATACCGCAGTGGCAGAAAGATATTCTTGATCATCGATTGGCCGACTACGAGACAAACCCTGATGATGGAGAGCCTTGGTCTAAGGTAAAACAGGAACTATTGAGCGAGTGATTGATTTATGTTGATCATCCGGCGAATAGCCAAACAGGAGATCAGGCAGGCAAAGGCATGGTATTCATCGATTCGTCCGGCACTGGGACGCAGGCTTGTTACAGAACTGGATGGTATCTTCGAGAAGATTGAAGAGGCCCCTGAACGTTATGCGTTCTATTATGGAAAAGTTCGGCGAGCATTGTGCAGTACCTTTCCTGACGCCCTCTCTTTTGTCAGTGATTCCAAGGGGGTGACCGTTCTTGCATTCCAGCATCAGAGCCGTCATCCAACCGCATGGATGGAGGGGCTGAAAGAGCGTGATATTCGCTGAAGAGGATCTCCTCCCCATCTCTGGTCTGCAACACCTGGTCTATTGTCCCAGGCAGTTCGCGTTGATCCATATCGAGCAGATCTGGGAAGAGAACCGTTTCACCGCCGAAGGGCGATTGCTCCATCAACGGGTGGATCAGCAGGGGAGCGAGACTCGCAGGGATCTCCATATCGCCCATGCCCTACGGTTGCGTTCCCTGCGGTATGGGTTGAGCGGTATCGCCGATGTCGTCGAGTTTCATCGTAATGAGGTCGGAGTGGCGCTCTCAGGTCGGTCGGGCCATTGGTTTCCCTACCCGGTGGAGTACAAACGTGGGCGGCCCAAAAAACACAATGCCGATGCCGTGCAGCTCTGTGCACAGGCCCTCTGTCTAGAGGAGATGTTGAGGGTGGAGCTCCGTGAAGGTGCGCTCTTCTATGGAAAGAGACGCCGCCGTAAGGTGGTCAAGTTCACCGATGTCCTACGCCAGGAGACCAGTAACCTCTGTTCCGAGATGCACTGCATCTGGTCCTCTGGCCAGACGCCACCACCACAACATGATGAGCGTTGCGATCACTGCTCTCTGCTAGTGCGCTGTAAACCACACCTCAGTGAGAATGATTCATCCAGGTCCTATCTGGATACCCTGTTTGAAGAAGCGGAATGAAAAAACTACTCAACACCCTCTACGTCACCACCCAGGGGGCCTATCTCAGAAAGGAGGGTGAAACCGTGCAGGTTCGGGTTGAACAGCAGTCCCGCCTTCAACTCCCGATCCACACCCTCGGAGGGATCGTCTGTTTTGGGCAGGTCTCCGCTAGTCCAGCATTGATGGGATTATGTGCGGAGCGTGGGGTTGCGCTCTCATTTATGACCGAATATGGCCGCTTTCTCGCTCGCGTCGAAGGGCCTGTCTCCGGGAACGTCTTGCTTCGGCGCGAACAGTACCGCCGCGCCGATGATCTGCACCAGAGCGCGAAGATCGCCCGCCTGATCGTCGCGGCTAAGGTCGTTAATAGTAGACGAGTTTTATTGCGGGCGTTGCGTGACCATCCTGAAGTGGATGGCACCGATGAGATGGAATCGACTGCCGCCCGGCTGAAACGCCTGCTGGAGCAGCTGCGTGATCCGCAATTACCGCTCGATACCGTGCGTGGTTTTGAAGGAGATGCGGCAAAAAACTACTTTTCCGTATTCAATGATTTTATCACTGGTGACAAGGAGAGTTTCTTCTTTCACGGCCGGAACAAACGGCCTCCGATGGACAATATGAATGCCTTACTCTCGTTCCTCTATACCCTGATTGCGCACGATGTGGCGGCAGCGCTGGAGGGGGTGGGGCTCGATCCGGCAGTCGGCTATCTTCATCGTGACCGTCCGGGTCGATCGGGTTTGGCACTGGACCTGATGGAGGAGTTGCGTGCTTATCTGGGGGATCGCCTCGCTCTTTCACTAGTCAACCGTCGTCAGATCCAGGCAAAGGGGTTAAAGACCAGCGAAAGCGGTGCCGTGGTAATGAACGATGAAACGAGAAAAACAGTACTGGTTGCGTGGCAGGAACGCAAGCGGGATGAGATCAAACACCCATTCCTCAATGAAAAGATTGAGATCGGCCTTCTTCCCCATGTGCAGGCGATGCTCTTTGCCCGCTACCTGCGTGGTGATTTGGAAGAGTATCCGCCCTTTGTCTTCAAGTAAGGAATTACGAGATGATGGTATTGATTACCTACGATGTAAAAACAGTAGATGCCACCGGCGCCAAAAGATTGAGGCGTGTCGCCAAGGCATGCAAGAATCATGGACAACGGGTGCAATATTCAGTATTCGAGTGCGTGGTCGATCCTGCACAATGGACTTTGCTGCGTCAATCTCTGATCGACGAGATCAATGAAGAAGAGGACAGCCTCAGGTTCTATTTCCTGGGCGCAAACTGGAAGCGAAGAGTTGAACATGTGGGGGCAAAACCCGGTTATGATCCCGAAGGGTTATTGGTGGTTTGACGTGCGAACCCCAAGCACACATCAATTCTGAAGTTAATTCTCGATTTATCGTAACCACCTCTATTTTCATTGGTTTCAAGCGTATGCTGGGTGACATTGATCAGCTGACGTTCTTTAATAATCAGAATTTCAGCTGCATCCGCGATTAGTGGATGCTAAGCTTATGTTTGTATTCCATATTTAATGGATACAGTCGCCCTCCATGCGGGGGCGCGGATTGAAACGAAGGG
>CAYFOQ010000045.1:12772-16962 GCA_964344735.1 uncultured Piscirickettsiaceae bacterium | reverse complement strand
CGGCGACGGATCCGAACAGTCCCGATTTTGACCCGAACTACAACCCGGCGACGGACCCGAATAGCCCGGACTATGACCCGAACTACGATCCGACAATGGATCCGAATAGTCCGGATTATATCCCCCCCCCAGAAGAGGAGTTCAATGAGGTTCTGAATGCCACACTGGGCAATGACAATCTGGCTGGAGCCGATGGTAATACCAATTTCACTATGGACTACGGTACCAATCTTGGTGGTATCGATGTGGTCGATGGCAATGGGGGGACTGACCAACTCACATTAAAGGCGTTGAGCAATCTCCATATCGAGCTTATGGCGAGTGATGGCAGTGGTAACGGCCTGGTCAAGATTACCGAAGGGACCGCCGTGGGCAGTGGTAGTGAGATTGCGACCATCACCACCAAAAGCCTGGAACAGATCTATTTTGAAGGGGGGGGGTATACCGAGACCATCATCACTAATATGGCTGGTTATGGCTATATTGTAGTGGGTTCCGATGGAGTCGATGATAGCGCTGATCTCACGATAGCCTCGGTCCAGACCCCGTTATTGGGAAGCTTGATGATGGGGTTAGGGGGGAACGATACTCTGACCTCACTGGCCGACACCAATTCGATGTTGATCGGTGGTGCCGGTAACGACCTGCTTACCGCAAGTAGTCAGAGTGATAAGCTGGAGGGCGGAGATGGAGATGACAAACTGCTCGGTCGTGGTGGGATGGATCAGCTTGAAGGCGGGGTTGGCAGTGATACGCTGATTGGTGGTGAGGGTGGGGATATTCTTGATGCTGGCACTGGAGATGGCAGTATCGATCGGATTCATTACACTTCGACCTCGGAAGGTGGTGACTATGTTTACGGCTTCGAGTCGGGAATTGATCGGATGGTCTTTGCTGCAGATCAGTTTCTCGGCTCGGTCACCTCTTCCGGTTGGGTGCTGAACTCGGGGGATAGCGGCACCCTGGCAGCCAGCCACTTCGTTTCCAACGGGACGCCGCAGGATGGCGATGACTACTTTTTCACCATAGAGTCTTCTTCCGGTTCCCAACTCTACTATGATGCTGATGGCAGTGGGGTCGGTAGTGCCGTCTCGATTGCTGGCCTCAGTATGGTCTTTGGGGTCACCAGTGATTCCATTGCTCTCGATGGTAGTGGTCTGGACAGTGCCACCAAGAGTAGTCGTACCGAATCGGGAGGAAGTTTTACCACTGGGGATGATGGAGTGATGGGAACCTCCTCTGGTGATACTTTGACTATGGTACAAGGGATCAGCCTGGGTGGAACCGATACCATCGACGGAGGAGGTGGTAGTGATATTCTCAAGTTCTCCTCACTCGCGGATATTCGGATCAACTTTACCCTCGATGGTACCGATCCGGAAGGTTACGTATTAACCGACCTTACGACCTCAACCACATTGGGAGGGGGGAGTTATCGCAATGTCGAGGCAATCGTATTTCAACGTGCGGGTGACAGCGTCAGCTATGGGTATTTTGGGGCGACCACGCCACTTACGGTGGTGGCCAGCAGTAGTGATACTGATCTCGACTACTCCAGTGAAAGTGTCAATCAGGTGATGCTGTTTGCCGGCTCCAGTGGCAATCAGCTCTATGGTGGTTCATTGGGAGATCGGCTCATTGGTGGGGATGGCAATGATCTGCTCGATGGTGGCGCTGGAAGTGATATTTTTTATGGCTCGGTTGGAATGGATACCCTCTCTGGCGGGGCGGGTGTAGACTGGTTCGAGGAGGATGCCGGTGCCGATCAGATTGATATGGGGGCGGCTGATACTTCTGGTGATACCGTTATCTACGGGGCGAGTGGTGACCTCGGTGACACCATCACCAACTTTGAGGTCAGCTACGATCGACTCGAGTTCAATGCCGATACTTTCTACGGCAACGTTACACCGGCGGGCTGGGGCGTTAGCCTGCTCGGCACACTCTCTAGTGATCACTTCGTCGTCAACAACACTCCCCAGGATGGAGATGATTACTTCTTCACGCAGGAGAATGCGGGGAACACCACCCTCTATTATGATGCTGATGGTAATGGTGCCGGGAGTGCAGTTCAGGTCGCACTGATTTCAGGGGTAACTGGTCTGGCATATGAGAATATCCGTCTCGATGGGTATGGGTTGACTGCAGAAGAGCGCAGTACTCGAATCGAGGCGGCCAATGTTGCCCCTACCCTGACTAGTTTTGTACCCCCGGTCGATACCACGGTGGTCGATAGCGTGGTAGAGATCACACTGGCAGAGCTGTTAGCCAAGGGGGATGAGAGTGATAGTGATGGTAGTGTCAGTGCCTTCATCGTCCAGGCGGTCAGTAGTGGTACCCTGCTGATCGGCACCAGCAGTGGGACCGCAACGGCCTATACCAGCGGCACCAACGACACGATCGACAGTCTCAATCACGCCTACTGGACTCCGGCTAGTGCAGCCACCGGAAATCTTATCGCCTTTAGTGTCAAGGCCAGAGATGATGATGGCGATCTCTCTGCTACAGCGGTGGAGGTTACTGTTGGGGTTCCTCTTCCAGCCTTTCCTCTCTCTTCGATCGATGGCAGTAACGGGGTGCGGTTTACCGGGGTGGACCAAGTCGATGTGGCGGTGAGTGCGGTAGGGGATATCAATAATGATGGCTATGGCGACTTTCTCATCGGTGAAGAGAACGACGGGATCTCTGCTGAGGGGCGCGCCTATCTGATTTTTGGTAAGGGAAGTGGTTGGAGTGGTAGTGTCGATCTGACCACGCTCACCGGTACCGATGGGGTTCGTCTTGACGGGATCGATGCCGGAGATCTGTTAGGTAGCTCTGTTGCTGGAGCTGGGGATGTCAATGGGGATGGAATTGCCGACCTGGTGGTGGGGGCCCATGGCGCTGACCCCAGTGCCGGGGCAGAGGCCGGTGAGAGTTATGTCCTCTTTGGTAATAGTGGTAGCTGGGGAGCCACTCTGGATCTCTCCATCCTCAACGGGAGTGATGGTTTCCGCATCGATGGTTTGGCGGCAGGGGATACTCTGGGCTATTCGGTCGCCGGTGCCGGAGATCTCAATGGCGATGGTTTGGACGACCTTGTCGTTGGAGCCAACGGTGCTGATCCTGGTGCAGTGACCGATGCTGGTTCAAGTTATGTGATCTTTGGACAGAGTTCAGGATGGGGGGGCAGCTTTAGTCTCTCTACGCTCGATGGCAGCAACGGTTTTAGGATCGACGGGGAGGCTTCCGGGGATTATCTCGGGCTATCCGTCAGCAGCATCGGGGATCTCAATGACGATGGTTTGGACGATCTTGTCGTCGGAGCCAACGGTGCTGATCCTGGTGCAGTGACCGATGCCGGTTCGAGCTACGTGATCTTTGGACAGTCCAGTGGCTGGAGCTCCAGCTATAATTTGGCCGGACTGAACGGTAGCAATGGTTTTCGCATTGACGGTCTTGCCGCAGGGGATCAGGTGGGGAGCGCGGTCAGTAGCGCCGGAGATCTCAATGGGGATGGCTATGCCGATCTGCTGGTCGGGGCCAGTAGAACCGATCCTGGGGCGCTAACCGATGCCGGTACTGCCTATCTGCTCTTTGGTCAGGGCAGTGGTTGGGGGGCTGCTTTCGACCTTTCAACCCTGGATGGGAGTAACGGTTTCGTTCTCAACGGGTTGGCTGCTGGTGACCTGTTGGGGTACTCCGTGAGTCGTGTCGGTGATTTCAATGGAGATGGATATGGTGATATCCTGATCGGATCCCCGGGGGCCAGCCCTAACGGTACGAGTGCGGCAGGGGCTAGTTACCTGCTCTTTGGCAAGAGTGGTGGCTGGGGAAGCTCTGTTGATCTTTCCGCTCTCAATGGTAGTGATGGCTTTGTAATCGAGGGAAGTGTCACCTCTCATGCCGCTGGAGATGCGGTGAGTGGTGGTGATATCAATGGGGATGGTTTTGCGGATCTGCTGGTTGGAGCGGCCGCCTCAAGTGGTGGAGAGAGTTATCTACTGTTCGGTGGTCAAAACGGTTGGAGCAGTGCCACCGATACCGGAGATGACAGTGCCAATACCCTGACCGGTGGCAGTGGGGTTGATCGTATTGTCGCTGGTGCTGGAAATGATACTGTCAGTGGGGGAGGTGGGGGAGATGTACTCTATGGCGGTGCTGGAGATGATCACATCGCTGTCGGAGATGCAGCCTTCTTCCGGGTCGCT
>CAYFOQ010000045.1:0-12762 GCA_964344735.1 uncultured Piscirickettsiaceae bacterium | reverse complement strand
AGGGGGGGGGGATGATACCTTGGCGATCACCACCGACCTCAATCTTACTGCGCTGAGTCACGGTGCATTGACTGAGATCGAACGCATCGATCTCAATGGTGGTGGCAATAATACCCTCACGCTATCTGCTAACGAGTTGCGTGAGGTGACCGATCTACGCAATACTCTCTACGTCGACGGTAACAGCGGTGATATCGTTACTTTAGGCAATAGCGCCCAGTGGAATTATGTTGAAAACAGTGCCGGCTATTACCACTTGAGCCTCTCCGGAACCCATGCCGATCTCTTTGTTCAGGATGGTCTGACCATCGCAGGGATCAATCTCCCGCCAAACCTCACTACATTCGCTTCCGCATTGGCAACCACGCTACCCAATACCGAAGCAGAGATCACCTTTGCCACGTTACAAGCCAATGGAGACGAGAGCGATATCGATGGTTCGGTGGTGGCGTTCGTGGTGCAGGCGGTGAGTAGTGGTACCTTGAAGATTGGCGCCAGTGCCGGGACTGCTGCACTCTATGCTGCAGGGAGTAATGACACCATCGACGGCACCAATCACGCCTACTGGACCCCGGCCACCGACTCGGTCGGTAGCCTCAACGCCTTTACGGTAAAGGCGAAAGATGATGGTGGTGCCCTCTCCACCACGGCGGTTCAGGTGACGGTGGTCTCCAATACCGCGCCGACGGCAACCAATGATGTTGGGGGTGTGGCCGAGAATGGCAGTACCAGTGTGGTGGCAGTGAGCGGGGTATTGAGCAACGACAGTGATGCCGAGAACGACACCCTAACGATCAGTGCGGTCCGTGCTGGAACCGAATTGGGAAGTGGGTTGGCTGGTGTGGTGGATGGCTCGACGGTGGGTACTTACGGTACGCTGACCCTCAACAGTGACGGCAGCTACGACTACAGCGCTGATCTGACCGCAGTCGATGCCCTGGCACAGGGAGCGACCGCTCTGGACACCTTCACCTATACGCTCTCGGATGGCAACGGTGGGAGTGATCTGGCGGAGCTTTCGATCGAGATCACTGGGGTCAATGACGCCCCAACGTTCAGTACCCTGGCGAGTGTGGTGGAGTCCACCACCATTGGTGCCGAGGTGGAGATCACCTTGGCGGAATTGTTGGCGCAGGGAGATGAATACGATGTCGATGGTACTGTCGATGCCTTTATCGTCCAGTCTGTCAGTGGTACGCTGAGGATTGGGACCAGTGCCGGGACTGCAACAGTCTGGGCCTCTGGAACCAATGAGACCATCGATGCCGTCAATAATGCCTACTGGACCCCGGCCAGTGCCGCTACAGGGGCTCATAATGCTTTCCAGATGATTGCCAGAGACAATGATGGGGGGCTCTCCTCCATCCCGGTACAGGCTACCGTGACGGTGGCGGTAGCCAGCCCGACCGTTAGTGATGACACCATTGTCGGTACCGATGGAGATGATGTGGTAACGATGACCCTCTCTACCGATCTGGGAGGAAACGACTCCGTCGATGGCGGAGGGGGCAGTGATACCCTGCAACTGCAGGGGTTGGCGGAGGTACAGGCCACCGTCAATGAGTCCGGGGTGGGGAGTGGTAGTATCGACCTTGTTGACCTCTCCACCAGTGGTACGATCGGCGTCATTGGTGTGGCCAATTTGGAACGCCTCTCACTGACAGGGGGGAGTGTCTCACCCTCCGACTTCACCTTCAGTGGCAGCTCATCACCCACTCGTTACGCCTTCAGTGATGTCAGCGCCCGACTCGACTACTCGGCTGAGACGACTTACAACCTGGTGCTCAGCAACGTGACGCTAACCACACCAACCGATATGCGTGGTGGCAGTCTCAACGATACCCTCTATGGTGGCTCCGGGGTCGATACCCTGAGTGGTGGTGCCGGTAGCGATCTGCTTCAGGGAGGTGATGGTTTCGATATGATCGATCCCGGTGTTAGCGATGGGCAGGGAGATGTGGTTCGTTATCTTTCAGTATCGGAGCTAGGAGATACCATTACCAACTTTGAGCTGGGGGTGGACAAACTGCGCTTTAGTGCCGACCAGTTCAATGGTTCGGTTGATTCCACGGGCTGGAGTAGTGGTATCGGTACCCTGACCAGTCACCATTTTGCGTCGACGCTGCCGGTGGATTCCAACGACTACTTCTACGTGCAGGAGTCGGGGGGGAACACCACACTCTACTACTATGCCGATGGTAGCGGTGCCGGGGCAGCGGTAGTGGCTGCAACCCTCTCCGGGGTAACTGGAGTGGGTAGTAGCTCGATTGAGCTCGATGGCTCGTCGCTATCGACCCCAGACCAGCTGGCTCGCACCCTGCCGACCCTGTCGATTGCGGATGTTTCGACCAATGAGGTGGTGAGCGGCAATCTCGCTCCGATCAATGGCTGGTCGGTGTTGCAGAGTGGTGGTGACGGGGTCGATATCAATACCACCACCGGCACCATCACCTTCTCCTATGGTCTCGGAGAGGTGCAGCAGAATTTTGATCCCTATGCTGCCGGAATCCCCTCGGGTGCCACGATTGAAAAACTGACCTGGAGTTTCGACTATGCCGCAAATCCCAATGTGACTGGTGATGATGCCATTACCTACGGTTGGTGGGTGACCGATGATCTCGGTGCGAATGTGATTAACAGTGCCTCCGGTAACATCACCAACAGCAGTTACCAGCAGGTATCCTATGACTATGTGCCGACCGGTACGGTAACCGATATCATGCTCAACTACACCGGTCTGGACAATGGATACTGGGCCGGCTTCTATGGTCCGAGCTATACCAACATCTCACTGGTGGCAGAGTATTCCCTGGATGGGGCCTCAGAGAGTGTCACCTTTACGGTCGATCTCTCTCATGCGGTCAATGAGGCGGTGAGTGTCGACTATGCCACCGGTAGCGGAGATGCCACTGCGGGTAGTGATTACACGGCCACCAGTGGTACTGCTACGATCTCTGCCGGGCAGACCAGTACCACCTTCACCGTCGATATTCTCTCGGACTCCGTTACTGAACCGACAGAGACGGTAGCGGTTGATCTTACCAATCCGGTCAATGCTGCCTTTGGTGACAGTAATGCAGTGCTTACCATCGTCGATCCGGTGGTGGTCGACCTCGATGGAGATGGAATCGAGGTCGTGGCAGCCGATCATGACAACCAGTTTGCTATGACTCCACAGGGGGATCGTGTTCCTCATAACTGGCTGGCGGCTGATGACGGCTTTCTGGTGCTGGATCGTGATGGCAATGGTCAGATCGATAATATCTCCGAACTCTTCTCCGAGTATTTCGAAGAGGGAACCGATAGTGGTGTGGCAGCACTATCGACCCTGGACAGCAATGGGGACCGTTGGATTGATCAGCATGATGAAAGATTTGATGAGTTACAGATTTGGCGTGACCTCGATCAGGATGGGGTGAGTGATGCCGACGAGTTGCATTCTTTGGCCGATTATGGAATCGAGGGATTTGATTTGCGGGTAGTCAGCCGAGAGGACTCTCTGTTACAGAGTGAGTTGCGTTCGACCGGAAGTAGCCGATTGGCTGATGGTTCCCGGGGTACCTTTGCCGAGGTCGGATTTGCGGTCGAACCCGGTGTTGCCGGACTATTGGTGGCAGAGGGGGTCGATGTCGATTCGATTACTGCGACTGATGGAGCAGAAACTTTCACATCTACGCTTGTTGATGAGCGTTCTGCACCGGAACAGCAAGCGATTGTGGAGGCGGTTGTGGCGACCATGGAACCATCTGGTATGATCGTCGAACAGGAAGAGAGCGCGGTTATTATTTCCCCAGCCATCTGGGATGGCGGAGTAACCGAGCCCTATGGGGATGAGATCAACCGGATGGTGATGGGGGGAGGGTTGTGACACCCGCTGCAGATAGCGATAGCGTGGCACAGTTTATGCTAGCCGGGAGCAAAGAGACCGCTTTTTGACACCTGGGTGCTGTTGGAACTGTAATCGTGTATCGAATATCGAAACGGACAGGATGGATGCTAGCCATTGCGATGGTGATTGAGCTCACTACTCCTGTGGTCTCGGCTCACCCCCTAACGGTTGCAATTCAGAAGGCGGTAGAGAGCCACCCCCAGATTCTCTCTTCACGAGCGGCACTGAAGGTGGCAGAGGAGCAGCTCAATAGTGCCCGGGCCGGCTATCTGCCGACGATCGATATCGCTGCAACTGCGGGAGAGGAGCACTCCAACAAGCCGGGGACCCCACGAACCAGTATGTGGATGCAGGATCACTCCATCACGCTGGTACAAAAGCTGTTCGATGGTGGGGCCACCACCAGTGCCGTAGAGCGTAGTGAAGAGATGTTGCGCCAGGCTCAAATCCGTCTCGATGATCTGCTTTCAACTATCACGCTCAATGTGATCGAGTCGTGGTATGAACTCTATCGCCTACAACAGGTCGTGCAGTGGGTGCAGCGTAACGTCGCCCAGCATCAGCAGCTCTTTGGTCAAACCCAGCAGAAGGTTCGGGTGGGAGCGGCCAGCAAGGCCGAACTCTCTGCCGTGGAAGGACCCTATATCGCTGCGCTGACGGCCCAGACCCTCAACCGTGGACAGTTGGCCGATGCTACTACCCGCTATATCAAGGTGGTGGGGGAAGCACCTCCCGGACCTCTGCCGGCGCCGGAACCACTGCTCTCCGGAGTGGCGCTTCCAGAAACGGTGGAGCTGGCGGTGGCCGAGGCGATTGCAACCGCGGGCGCCATTCGTACTGCCGAATCCAATTTGCTGGCGGCCGAGGCCGATCATCGTGGAGCTCGAGCTGGGATGTTGCCGAGTCTCAATATTGAGCTCAAAGAGCTGCTCAAAAATGATGCTGCCGGTACTGCCGGTAGTGAGTATGGTTGGAGTGCCCTGCTCAAGGCCAACTACAACCTCTATCGTGGTGGGGCTGACAGTGCTCGGCGTCGGGAGACCGCACAGGCTCTAGTCGATAGTCGAGAACAGTTGGCCTTTGCCCAGCGGAATATCGAAGAGCAGATTCGTGTCGGTTGGAGCGCACTGCAGCTCTCTGGTCAGATGTTGCCCCTCAATCAACGTAATCTCAAAACTGCAGGGGAGGCTCTGCAATCGACTCAGGAGCAGTTCAAGCTGGGTGAAGCGGAGATGATGATGGTGATGGGTGCTGAGGATGGGGTGCTGCAGGCACGACAGGCGGTACTACAGGAGCAGATCAATGGTACGTTGGCTCGCTATCGGTTACTGAATCAGCTGGGGGCGTTGCGACTGGAGGCGATTGAAAGCGAGGCCGTGAAGGTGGAGGAAGAGAAGGAGCGTGGTGGTGCCCACCCCTCACAGCCATCGCGATCTATCGAAAAGGAAGTAAACGGTGCGGTCGAAGAGAGGTATGAGCAACCATCACCACAGTCGGCAGCAGATCAGATTGAGGCGGCAGCGCTTGAGACCGCTGCGGTCGCTGAGCAAGCATCCCCTCCTCGCTGGTTTTCGCGTCTGGTCGAACAGGGTGAGGTGGTCATGGCTCATCTGCAGCAGCGGGCATCCTCTGCTACAGAAGCGTCGATCGATCGACCTGAAGAGTCGGTTGATCTTCCACAACCGACTGTTGTTGAACAAGAATCGTCAGAATCGGTTGTAGTAAAGGAGGAGTCCGTTGTCGAGCCCCCTCCGGCCGAGCAGGAGACGGCTAATCAAGAGACTCCACCATCGGAATCGGCCTCGCCATCCAATGTGGTCGACGAGCTTTCCGGGATTGTTGGCTGGGGAGAGAAAAGGCTCTCAGACTCCAGTACCCTCTTGGCAGAAGGGACGAAGCGCTGGTCTGCCGCAGCGATTGATCTGGTGCAGCTGGGTGGCAAGCGGCTACAGGGCGGACTCTCGAGCCTGCCTCTGGCTGAGCATCTGCAACTGCAGTACCTGTTTCAGGGAGAGACGGTTGCGGATGAGTCGGCTACCACGACGGAGTAGGGAAGCGTTCCCTTTGTGGGTATAATCTCCGGCTGGAGTCCTACCCTGCAGCAGGAGAAAATATGCCCTCATTCGATATCGTTTCCGAGGTGGAACAGCACGAGGTGACCAATGCGGTCGACCAGAGCCAGCGCGAGATCGGCAACCGCTTTGATCTGCGAGGAACCGCTGCGGCGGTCTCTGAGGAGAAGGATGGTCTGTTGTTATGTGCCGATAATGAATTTCAGCTCGAGCAGGTGATGGATGTCCTGCGTAACAAGATGGCTAAACGCGGGGTCGATGCCGCGGCCCTCGATCCTGGTGTGGTGGAGAGTAATGTCAGCGAGGCTCGGCGTCTGGTACGGCTGATTCAAGGGATCGATACCCCGACTGCGAAACAGATCGTTGGCTTGATCAAACGATCCAAAATCAAGGTGCAGGCGGCGATCCAGGGGGAAAAGGTGCGCGTCACTGGGAAAAAGCGGGATGATCTGCAGCAGGTGATGGCGCTGTTGCGTGAGGAGACCCTTGCGGTCCCACTGCAGTTCAACAATCTTCGTGACTAACCGATTATCGGTTTCGCTCTCCTACCAGCGGTTGACCCTTCAGGATGAGCATGGAACGGTAATTTCTCGCTATCGGGTATCGACCGCAGCCAATGGGCCCGGGGAGCGTAACGGGAGTGGCTGTACCCCACGAGGAGAGCACCATATCCGGATCGCCATTGGCGCTGGATGCCCTGCAGATACGGTCTTTGTCGGCCGTCGTCCGACGGGGGAGCGCTACACCTCTGCATTGGCGCAGCGTTTCCCGGAGCGGGATTGGATTCTCAGTCGGATTCTCTGGCTCAGTGGCAATGAACCGGGATTCAATCGCGGCGGTGAGTGTGATACCTTGCGTAGAATGATCTACATTCACGGTACCCCACAGACCGAGCCGCTTGGGACTCCTGCTTCGCATGGCTGTATTCGTATGGCCAGCGAGGATCTGATTGAACTTTTTGACCAGGTTGGTGCCGGCACCCTGGTCACTATCGAGGCGTAGTCGATGGGGCTGGGACCACTGATGCTCGACCTGGAGGGGGTGGAGCTCGCTGCCGATGAGCGTGAACTGCTGCTCGACCCCCGAGTCTGTGGGGTGATTCTTTTTTCCCGGAACTATCAGAACCCCGAGCAGCTGACCCGGCTTTGTCAGGAGATCCATCAGCTGCGAACACCGCAACTCCTGATCGCGGTCGACCAGGAGGGTGGCAAGGTACAACGTTTTCGTGAGGGGTTTGTCGAGCTACCGGCGATGGCGCGGTTGGGGGCACTGTATGACTATGATCGGGAGCATGCCCATCGTGCCGCAGAGCGAGTGGGTTGGCTCATGGCGAGTGAGCTGCGTAGTTGTGGGGTTGACTTCAGTTTTGCTCCGGTACTGGATCTCTCGCACGGTGTTAGTGGAGTGATCGGAACCCGGGCCTTTCACCGTTCCCCTGATGTGGTTTCGGCCTTGGCGCAGAGCTGGATGCGGGGGATGCATCTGGCAGGGATGGGGGCCGTTGGCAAACATTTTCCCGGCCATGGTGGCGTGGCCGCCGATTCACACTTCGAGGTTCCGATCGATTCCCGTAGTTATGGGGATCTTCTGCTGGAAGATCTGGTGCCGTTTCAGCGTATGGTGGAGTATGGCATCGAGGGGATCATGCCGGCTCACGTCTTCTATGACCAGATCGATCCGGAACAGCCGGCTGGATTTTCTCCCTACTGGCTGCAACGGGTATTACGTCGAGAGTTGGGTTTTGTCGGCACCATCTTCAGTGATGATCTCGCGATGGAGGGGGCTGCGGTCAGTGGGGACTATCCACAACGGGCCGCAGCTGCACGTACCGCCGGTTGTGACGTGGTGCTGGTCTGTAACCATCGTGATCATGCCATCGAGGTGCTGCAGTCACTTCCTGTTGATAATGATCCGTTGTTGCTCTCTCGGCTGTTGCCCCTTCATGGTCGTGGGCGGATTGAGCGCGAACGCCTGCTGGAGAGCCACCATTGGCAGGTGGCCGTGGCCGAGGCTGAGCAGTTACACGGAGTGCACACCGGGGAGTTGGAGTTGTGACGGTTTCGCTAGAGGAGGTGGAGCGGGTAAAGCAGGAGGCGGAGTGTCTCTGGAGTCTGCAGCAAGTCGAGCAGGCGTTGGATCGAGTGGCGATAGAGGTCCAAGAGGAGTTGGCGGCCTCACACCCTCTGCTGTTGACGGTCATGAACGGGGCAGTGATTCCGATGGGATATCTGCTGACCCGACTCGACTTTCCGCTTCAGGTCGATTATGTCCACGCCACCCGTTATGGTGTGGCGTTGCGTGGTGGTGAACTGGAGTGGATTGCACAGCCGCGAATTCCGCTGGAGGGGCGGACGGTGCTGTTGGTCGATGATATTCATGATGAAGGGGGAACGTTGCAGGCGTTGACTGTCTGGGCTCGAGCACAGGGGGCTACCAAGGTTCATTCTCTCACTCTGGCCCACAAGCTCCATGAGCGCAAGAGTGGTCCGGCAGCCGATTTCAATGCCCTTACGGTTCCCGATCGCTATGTCTTTGGTTTTGGCATGGACTATAAAGGGTATCTGCGCAATCTCCCGGGGATCTACGCATTGCGGGATGGATAGCACCAGAGCGAGGAGCGAGAATGTCTGATGGAGATAACAGTCTACTCTTTATCATCGAATATGGAGTCTATCCGGAGCTGATCCGTGCCTTGCGACAGGGGGTTGCTGAGGTGAAGGTGGAACACCAGATGCGTCGTTCCTTGTCCTTTCTCAAGCGCAATCGGCCTCGGGTGGTCATTGCCGAGTTCTACCATGAACCGGCCTTTCGCGATCGGGTCAGTAACCTGGAATCGATGCTGGCCCATCTACAGCGCAATCTTCCTGAGGTCATCACCATCGTTCTCTATAACCCTGAAGATGAGCGCTATCTACAGCAGCTATTAGAACGGTTTCCCGTGAATCATCTGTTGCCCACCCCAGTGGTTCCCGGTGAACTGCTGGCGCTGGTGGAGCGGGAGCTGAATCACACTGGTGAACAGTGAGTCAGTTGCCGGTGCTGGTGAATCGTTACGGCTGGTGAGAATCAGATTACACGACTCTGTAGCTTTCCTTGTTGCAGTCGAGTTTCAATGATTTCCCCCGAGGTGATGCTTTCGCTCGAGGTGATGGCAATTCCATGCGCGTCGAGTGTAATGCTATAGCCACGGGAGAGCGTTGCCAGGGGACTGAGAGCATCTAGGGTTTGGCTCAGTCCGGTCAGTTGCTGGTGGCATTGGTTTATCCCATTGCCGACAGCAAGTAATAGCTGGTGCTCTGTCTGCTGTAACTGTTTCCGGTGGTGTTCGATCTGACGTTGTGGCGCCATTGCCTGTAGCCGCAGGTGCAACTGCCTCACTCTCTGACGCTGCTGCAGTAGTTGTCGCTGGGTCAGTCGAAACAGTTGTTGTTCGAGATCATCGAGACGCTGAGCCACATGGTGAAGACGCTCCTGTGGGTGGCGTAGACGTTGCTGCTGGTGTTGTAGCTGGATGGCACAATGTTGCAGATGCAATCGAACTGCCCGCTGGAGGCGGTCACCTAACTGTTGTAGCTGCTGCAGCCACTCCTGCAGGTCAGGAGAGACCAGTTCGGCTGCCGCCGAGGGGGTGGGGGCACGGTGGTCGGCGACAAAGTCGGCAATCGTGACATCCGTTTCATGGCCCACCGCCGAGACTACCGGCAGGCTGGCATGAAAGATAGCCCGAGCGACGGCCGGTTCGTTAAAGCTCCAGAGATCCTCCATCGAGCCGCCACCACGGGCGAGTATCAATAGATCGCACTCCCCCTCTAGGCAGGCGGTCTCGAGTGCCGATACGATCCCTTCAATCGCCCCCTCTCCCTGTACTGCGGTTGGATAGATCCGTACTGCCAAGGGAGGGAAGCGTCGGCGCAGTACCGTCAACAGATCATGAACTGCTGCCCCGGTGGGGGAGGTGATGAGGCCAATCTTGCGTGGTAGTGGTGGGAGTGGGCGCTTGTGCTCCAGTGCGAATAGTCCCTCCATCTCCAAGCTCTTTTTGAGCTGCTCGAAGGCTCGTTGCAACGCTCCGATTCCTCCCTCTTCCATCCACTCCACGATCAGTTGATAGTCTCCACGGGCCTCATAGAGGCTGACTCCGGCCCGGAGCTGGACCTCCATTCCGTTTTCGGGGCGAAATCGTAGCAGGCGCTGGCGGTTGCGGAACATGGCACAACGTACCTGCGCCCGATCATCCTTGAGTGTGAAGTAGGCATGGCCCGATGCTGGACGGGAGAGGTTGGAGATCTCCCCTTCCACCCAGATCGTGGCAAGATTCTGCTCTAACAGTTGACGACTCTGGTGGTTGAGTTGACTGACTGTAAGGACAGTGCGCTCCTCCGTCTGCGTAGTGGTCACCTGCGGTTACTCCGGCGTCACTGTCACTCGTACCCGCAGTGACTCTCCAGGGAGTGTTTTGCTGGTGGTGGTGTAGGTCTTGCCGTTATAGCGGTAGCTGACCCGATAGTGGGAGCGTTCACGTCTCTCTTCCGTCTCGTAGATGGTTTCACACCGCTCCACTTCGCGGTAGCGGGAAGAGGTGTCGGCGGGAGCAGTCTGCTGGTAGTCGTTGGCGATCGAGGCTCCCAGTGCTGCACCGGCCAGGGTCATCACATCCTTTCCCCGTCCCTTGCCGAGTTGGTTGCCGGCGACACCGCCCAGTAGTCCGCCGATGATCTCGTTGGTGAAGCTATCGTTCCCATGGGAGTAGGTAGGGGCTGCCTGCACCGTCTCCATCCAGCACTTCTCCACTGGACGCTTGACGGTGTAGAGGCGTTCTACCGGTTCGACCCGAGTGACCGTGGCCCAGTCGGTGAAGCTGTTTTCAGCCCACAGGTTTTGGGAGAAGAGGGTGGTGAGGAGGGACAGTAAAGAGAGCAGGGTTGTTAGTCGCTGAGAAGAGGTCATCATAATCGTCTCCTGTGTATTTCCAGTAATTCCCCGCAGGTTTGTCCATGGCAGGGTGCAATGACTCACATTATAGGGTGATGGAGAGCTGTCGGCAGTGGGTAAGGGGTAACTTCACGATTTCTTCACGATTGCATGTCCCCATCGTTGAAAAAATTTTGGCCCCTCCGACTACGCCCCCTCTCTCTCTGGGAGAGGGTTGGGGTGAGGGGAGCCAAAGCTTTGCAACGACTCCCATAGGGAGTCAGGTCGGGCGGAGTGCATGACTTGTTGGGCGCTTCCCGATATAATTTGCGCCTCGATTTTTTTCCTTCTCACTAGCTGGAGTAGCTCATGCGTCTTGTTGAACAGGCCCTCACCTTTGATGATGTACTGCTGGTTCCCGCCCACTCACTGGTGGTTCCGGCGGAGGTTTCTCTCAAGACCTGGCTCACTCGTGAGATCGAGCTCAATATTCCGCTGGTCTCGGCTGCGATGGACACCGTGACGGAATCTCGTCTGGCAATCGCCTTGGCACAGGAGGGGGGGGTTGGAATCATTCACAAGAACATGAGTATCAAACAGCAGGCCTACGAGGTGATGCGGGTGAAACGGTTCGAGAGTGGCATCGTCACCGATCCGGTGACCATCTCTCCCCACGCTACCGTTGCTGAGGTTCAGGAGGTGACCCGGAAGTATGGAATCTCGGGACTGCCGGTGGTGGATGGTTCTGACCTGGTTGGAATCGTTACTAGTCGTGATATCCGTTTTGAGAACCGCCTCGATGAGAAGGTCGCCACGGTCATGACCCCCAAGGAGCGGTTGGTCACGGTGAAGGAGGGGGCCGATCGTGAGGAGGTGAAGGCGTTGTTGCATCGTCACCGCATCGAAAAGGTGCTGGTGGTCAATGATGATTTTCAGTTGCGTGGGATGGTCACCGTCAAGGATATTCAGAAGGCGACCGATAAGCCCAACGCCTGTAAGGATGGGCAGGAACGGTTACGGGTCGGGGCCGCAGTTGGTACAGGTGCCGATACCAATGAACGGGTAGATGCGCTGGTCAACGCTGGTGTCGATGTGGTGGTGGTAGATACTGCCCATGGTCACTCCCAGGGGGTGCTCGATCGAGTCCGTTGGGTTAAAGAGAATTTTCCGCAGATTCAGGTGATTGGTGGCAATATCGCCACTGCTGCGGCGGCTACGGCACTGGTAGAGGCCGGGGCTGATGGGGTCAAGGTGGGGATCGGGCCGGGTTCGATCTGTACTACCCGGATCGTGGCCGGGGTTGGCGTGCCGCAGATCACCGCAGCGGCCAATGTCGCCAAAGCTCTTGAGGGGACCGGGGTTCCGGCAATCGCCGATGGTGGTATTCGATACTCCGGTGACATGGCCAAGGCGCTGGTGGCCGGTGCCCACGCCATTATGGTTGGAGGCATGTTGGCCGGAACCGAAGAGGCTCCGGGTGAGGTCGAGCTCTATCAGGGGCGTTCCTACAAATCCTATCGTGGCATGGGTTCACTCGGAGCGATGCAAAAGGGATCGAGTGATCGCTATTTTCAGGAGAGCAGCAGCAACGTCGAAAAGCTGGTTCCGGAAGGGATTGAGGGCCGGGTCCCCTACAAGGGACCAATGGCAGCCATTGTTCACCAGATGATGGGGGGGTTGCGTTCCAGTATGGGCTATACCGGTTGCAGTACGATTGAAGAGTTGCGTACCCGGCCCGAGTTTGTACAGGTGACTGGGGCCGGCATGGTGGAGAGCCATGTGCATGATGTCAGTATCACGAAAGAGGCACCCAACTATCGGGTCTGATCTTTTTGCAACGTAACTATTCAGAAGGCCTGTAACTGATTCAGATTGCCCCTGAAATTCGTC
>CAYFOQ010000044.1:0-17289 GCA_964344735.1 uncultured Piscirickettsiaceae bacterium | reverse complement strand
GGTTCTGGTTCTGGTTCTGGTTCTGGTTCTGGTTCTGGTTCTGGTTCTGGTTCTGCAGCGACCTCATCCATGACCGCGTCAACATCAAAATCATCCTCTGCTGTCGCCGCTGTCTCCTCTGTCATCAAGTCGTCACCAATATCACCGACGAGATCCTCTCCCTCCTCCGCACTCTCTTCGGCCCCCTCTGCACCACCGGCGACCTCATCCAGCAGCCCGTCGACATCCAGCTCTTCTTCATTCTCGCCGGCACCACCCGCAGCCACCTCATCCATCAGTGCATTGATGTCGAGCTCCTCTTCGGAGTCCATACCATTCTCTTCTTCTGCCATGTCTCTATACTCTCTTTATTGTCGGAGAGGCGATGAGGTTGATCCCGATATCACTCTCCCCTATCCTTCAAGGGGTGGACAGCGTCATGAAGTTGTCCCTGCCACCGTGTCAGCAAAAAACATGCCACCACATTGAATTCGATCCAACTCCCCCCCAACACCGTATCGGCCACCACGCTATCGCTCTCCCCCCGCGTCAGTGCTGCCCTCCCTCGCCTGGCACTGGGAGATCAACTACTGGCAACGGTTACCACCCAACAAAACGGCAAGGTGGAGCTACAACTGCCCCAAGGGAGTATCTCTGCCCGCACCCAACTCCCGCTGCAGCCAGGAGAGCAGTTGCGGCTAACCGTCGTTCAGCTCCAACCCCAGGTGACTCTCTCTCTACAACGTCCGGCTCCTGCTGCCGCCGAACTGCTACAGTCGCGAGTCACTTCACAACAGCTCCCGCTACAACAGGCACTACAGAGTCTGGCTCAGTTGCTGCAAAGCAGCAATACACCGAAAAGTGGACAGGAGGCGATTCAACGACTACTACAGCAGTTACCGACACTGGCACAACTGTTCGATCCCAAGCAGGTAAAATCACAACTCTCCCGCTCCGGAAATTTCATGGAGAGCCACCTTGCCAGCGGAGAAGGCGGTGCCCTGAAAGGGGATCTGAAGATGCAGCTATTGCAGATGAAGGCGCGCTTGCTGCATGAACCGCAACAACAGAAGGTGGTGAAGCAGCTCGATGCCATGCTCTCCCGGATTGAAATGAACCAACTGAAGAGTCTGCAGCAGCAGGTTACAACCACTGGTGGTCAAGGAGGGAACGAGAGCGGGAGCAATCGGGATCTGGCAGCGGCCCGAAACTGGAGTGCGGAGATCCCCTTTCTGATCGGAGAGGAGCCCCATCAGATCGGCATCCGTTTCCGCCAAGACTCGGCACCTGAGGAAGAGGAGGAGAAGATGCGATGGCATGTCGAGCTCAACCTCGAGCCACCATCGCTGGGCAAGATTGTCGCCCATGCGGTCTATCACAACCGTCAACTCGACCTCCACTTTCTCTCCGAAGAGGAGCAGACCGCCTCCCGAATCAGCGACCAGCTCGACAGACTGGAGGCAGCACTGGCCGCTGCCGGGATCGAGACCGGAACCATTTTCAGCAGACAAAAGACGGTTCACGATCCATCACCGCTAGAGCTCCCGCACACCACCACTCGGTTCTCTACCCAGGCTTGAAAGGAGACGACACGATGGCCGACAACGCCGAAGCCGGGAAGAGTGGGATCGATCTCGCGGTTGCCCTACGGTACGATGGTGAGGGAGCCCCCCGGGTCACTGCAACCGGTAAGGGGGTGATTGCTGAGCAGATTCTGGAGCTGGCAAAAGAGCATGATATCCCGCTCCACGAGGATCCGGAGTTGGTCAAACTGCTCTCGGCGGTCGAACTCAATAGTGAGATTCCAGAGACGCTTTATATTGCGGTAGCCGAGGTGATCGCCTTTGCCTATCAGCTTTCCGGGAAGAGCATTTAGCTGGCTGTTGTCGTTCGATAGCTCGCCCTCACCCCAACCCTCTCCCCGAGGGAGAGGGTTGGGGTGAGGGGGTGCTCCGGAATAGTCACCGCTCACGCTTGAAATAGACCGCCAAAATCCTGTCATTTTCCCCTTTGGCATATCCTTTGCAGCAGCGGGAGAGCAGAAATTGCGATTATCACGGGTGAGCGGAACAGTGATCGAACAAGCCGCTAAGGAATACCTCAAATTGGCCTGAGAACTTCGTGATTCCTAAAGCGTAAAGTAGGATTACCGTTAACCACGGTGGAGCTCCCCATTGGGGGAGATGTGCGGCTCAGGCGGCGCAAATGTATTTGAATCATTACTACAGACATGGTGATTTTGAATTATGGACACAAACAGTAAAACGAGCGGCAACTATATCGAACACTATTGGCCCGCCCTGTTAATCACCATCATGGCCGTGGTCTCCGAGTTTCTGCTGGAGGCAGAGCTGATTCCGATCGTGTTGACCCTGATCACCGCCCTGGCATGGGGGATCATGGCCTTCCTTACTGGACGAACAACCACCGCAACGGTGGCTGAACCCGAGCCCGAACCGGTCGCTTTCGAACCGCCTCCAGAGCCAATGATGATGATGGCTGAGCCAACCCGGGTGAGCATCGCCCCGCAGGTCGGAGGGATCACTGCTGAAATCGGTCAATACCTGCGTCATGAATCTGACTCGATTCGCGATAAGACCGCCAACATTCGTAACATCATCAAAGATGCGATTACCAACCTCAACCATAGCTTCAACAACCTCAACGACCACACCCAGCAGGAGCATGATGTGGTGATCTCACTGATCGAAAGCCTCGCCAGTGGCGATAGCCGTCAGGAGAGCAGCTTAAGCTTCCAGACCCTCTCCAAGGAGACCACCCATGTGATGGAGAAACTGGTGGCCCAGCTCTCCAATGTCGGACAGCGTAGTACCGAGACGGTGGGGAAAATCGATGAGATGGTGGGACAGATCGAGGCGATCTTTACCCTGCTGGTCGATGTCAAGAGCATCGCGGATCAGACCAACCTGCTGGCCCTCAATGCCGCTATCGAGGCCGCCCGAGCTGGAGATGCTGGACGCGGATTTGCCGTGGTAGCCGACGAGGTGCGCAAGCTCTCGCTCCACTCCAATCAGCTGAATGAGCAGATTCGAGCGCAAGCGGAACAGGCCAAGACCACCATCGACGATGTTCGCTCCATCGTCTCCAAGGTGGCTACGGAAGATGTCAACGAGGCGCTGAGCTCGAAGTCTACCGTGGACAATATGATGTATGACCTGGAGAAGATGAACAGTGCGGTCTCCCAGAAGCTGGAGCAGATCTCGGGCATGATCACCCAGGTGGATGACAACGTCTCAGTCGCAGTACGCTCACTACAGTTCGAGGATATCGTTTCACAGATTCTCGGACAGTTGGATGGCCAAACAACCAACCTGGAGTCGTTCGCCGACCAGCTCAATAGTAGCGCCACTACACTCGATGAGGTAGGCGACGGCGGTGACTGTCAGATGCAACTGACCACACTACAGAACACCATCTCCCAGGCCACCTCCAATCTGCAGACCGCGACCACGGTACAGCAGTCCCAGTCCTCGATGCAGGATGGTGATGTGGAGCTGTTCTAGTGGGATGAAGGGATGTCAGGGGTGCGCTGAATAGTTCCGAGATAACAACAATAATGACGAGACAGTAGAGAACGATCATGGCCAAAGATGAAGAGAAGGAAGGTGACGAGGATTCCGGCGGCGGTGGTGGCGGTGGCCTGATCCCCCTGATTCTGGGCGCCCTGTCGGTTCTGCTCAACATCGGCATCCTGGTCTATCTGATCCTCTTCCCTGCCGGTGGTGGTGCTGAATCAGAGGAGATGGCCCTACAGGTGAAGGCGCTGCACGACGAGGTGATTCCCAACATCGGCACCCAGGTGGCTGCAATCGCCGCCGAGATCGTCCCCGGAGAGGAGGATGAAGAGGGGGACGATGAGTATGAAGAGGGGGATTATTCCGAGGAAGAGGGGGGCGATGACGAGTACTACTACGAGGATGAGGGTGACGAATATTTCGATGATGTAGACGGCGGTGCCGACCTCTCCGAGATCACCATGATGTTGACCGACACCCAGCTGATTTTGCGACAGATGGCCGAGAACATTAACAGTGACAACGCCTCGATCAAACGCTCTGTAGGTGGCGTGTCGAAGGCCGGAAGACAGATTAGTGACATGCGCCAGGACCTGCAACGAATCGAGAAGAAGCTCAACGAACTGCTGGGCGATGGCCCGAAGAAGAAGAAGAGAGGGGGCTACTCGGGTAATCCCCAGTTCCCCGAGGTGGAAGATGGCAGGATCTCCTACCCCTAACCCGACGACATAACAGACCAACAACCAATAATAATTACATTTGACGACAGGAGAGTACAGCAATGAACAGAAAGAACAGAACCGATCGTGATCGTGAGCAGACTCAGCAGAGCTTTCCGCTGATCCCCGCTTTGTTGCTGGCCTGGAGTGCCCAACTCGGGGCCACACCGGCAGAGGCCAACGATACCATGATGGTGGCGGAGCAAGCCGAGCTAATCGGTTTCTCCGAGCCAATTCGAATCTCTGCCATCGGCTATGGTGCCGAGAGCACCTACGAGGGCTACACCGAGGGCCAGCGCATGCTCACCTCGATTCGTGCCTCGAAGATGGATGCCTACCGGGCATTGGCGGAACAGGTCTACGGAGTTCGGGTCAACGGTTCTACTACCGTCTCCTCGATGGTGGCCAAGAACGATAATTTCCGGGTCTACGTCGATGCCTATCTCCGCGGTGCGGAGGTGATCAGCATCAACCCGATCGGAAACGGCAACTACGAGACGGTGGTGGAGATGGTGATCGACCAGGACTTTTTTAGCGTAGCCAACTCTTTCTAGTCGTCGGACTGGATAAGGTGGGATCCCACTCCCCTCTTGTACCAACCGGCAGCCGGATTGTCAGTACCCTCTCCGCCCTTCGCACTCCCTCAGCGCGGTGGCGGGGAGGTTTTTCACGCCCCCCATGCAAGCGAAGCAATCAAACACTCTTCTAATCTCCCTCGGGCTCTTCCTGGCCACGGGACTGTTTGCGCTTGCCCTGCTCTTCACCTCACTGATACTCGAGGTGCGGGAACATCAGTTACAGATTCGCACCCACCTCACCGATCCCGAGGCACTCCCCACCATCACGCTCAATACCCCAGCGGTTGATCTCACCGCCCCCCTGCAGCGACTGCAAACCGATTTAACCGAAGATCTGGAACGAATGGTCTCTTCATTGGGTCAGTTACAGACAGGGCAGATGAGACTACTGGAACTCACTTCAATCCCCGCCACCACACCGGTAACTCCAGCACCGATCGAGGTCGACACCTTACAGCAGCAGTTGACACGGCTACTGAAGCAGAACCACAAGCTACTGGAAGGGCAGCAGCAGTTACGCGATCGCGCCTCCGTTCCCGTGGTTCAGCCAACTCCATCGATCGATCTTACAACGACACTCCAGCCGCAACTGACGGCACTGCGCAGTGACCTGGCAACCATCGCACGTCGACTGGAGACGCCACCAGAACCGACCACGGTGACCTGCAACAACAACGACCGTGGAGAGATCAAGGCGATGTTGCAGCAACTACAGTCGCAGTTGGAGAGACTGCACCCCCCCTCCTCTCCTCCGGTAGCGGTACCCGCCCCCACTCATCCCCAGCCCTATCGCTACAACGCTCGTTGAGTGTGGCTGAAAGCCAACTTATTGTGTAACTATTCAGTCCCCCCTGAATCGTTACCTTATTGTTAGAATAGTCGTAACTGTTCAGCTCACCCCTGAATCGTTACCAATGTTCGTGCTCTCTCCCATCCCGTCGGCCTCCCCGAGAAGCTCAATGAAACAGTCCGTTACTCTCCTGTTGTCCACCCTACTCTATAGCCAATTGGCAACCGCGGTATTCCTCACCTCCGAGGGGAAGGCGCCGATCCGTCACAACGACCTCTCCACCGCTCGCTATCTGGCCATTCTCGATGCGATGAATCAGGCCAGTCTAGAGAACGGGGCCCAGGTCACTTCCGATACCATCATGAACAACTTGACCATCCGCGCCGATACCGTGCGGGTTCGTACCCGAGGTAAGGTGGGACAGGTTCATATGCTCCACGAGTGGGATGAAGATGGGGTCTATTACGTCCGGATCTCGGCCGATGTCAATGACAACCCCCTCAATTGCGGTGCTCCCAATGCCCTGGTTCACAACAAGCGAATCGGAGTGGTACAGTTCACCAATCAGGTACTACAGGATAGCAGTGACCTCCGGAACCCGGAACAGGGGCTGGCACAGATGGTGGTGGATGGGATCAACCGTACTCACGCCCTACAGGCGGTCAATCTCAGCCATTTTGCCATCGATCGTAACAACGGACTGGAGGACCCGGAACAGATCCGACAGCTCGCCCGCCAGTCGGGAGTCCAATATATTCTGGTCGGGGAGCTGCTGCAGGCCCGACGCGATCAGACGGGAGATCTGGCCGAAAGCGGTTTGATGAAGCGTTTCTCCAACCTGATTCGGCTAGGCGAAGAGTGGTCACAGCAGCGCTACCTCGAGATCGCTACCCTGCTTTATGACGGGGATAGTGGTGAACTGGTCACCCGCACCGGAAGCAGTGGAACGGCCAAAGGAGAGGGCTACGTCGGGCGTAACCTTCCGGTCGGCAGTCATGGATTTCTTCAGACCCCGACCGGCAGTGAATTTCAGCGCCTGATCGGAACACAGGTGGAACAACTCACCGCAACGCTCTCTTGCGAACCGATGGTCACTCCCATCGCCGCCATCGATGGGAACGTGATTACCTTACCGGTCGGCCGTAACAGTGGAATCCATGCCGGAGATCGGCTAATCGTGGTGGAACTGGGTAATCCACTCAACATTCTCGCCACTTTGCAGATCACTCAGGTCTCCGCCACCCGCTCCTCGGGGATGACCGATATCGATGCTGCGGTTTTGGGGATTACTGTGAACGATCAGGTTCGTTCCTGGTGATTTCACCCTCACCCCAACCCTCTCCCATGGGGAGAGGGATGATCGCTCTCCCTCAGGCGTGTAGGTTCTGTTCCATTCGCCCGAGCTGCTCTCGCAACTGTCCCACTAGGGTCGTCAACCGGGTTGCCGTCGTGCTGCAACAGTCGGCGTACTCCTGCTCACGACCGCCACCTTCTGAGGTGATCTCGTTGAGCGTGGAGGTAAAGGTGTAGAGCTGGAGCTGGCCGTCGGTCATCTTCTGTCGACTGGCGTTGGCCGAATCCATGGCAAGATGGGTGATCTCTTTCCAGGCATCGACCTGTTCCCGAATCTCTCCGGTGAACTCCTGACTACGTTGGGCCAGGGTTCGCACCTCATCGGCTACCACCGCAAACCCACGCCCCTGATCACCTGCACGAGCCGCCTCGATGGCGGCATTGAGGGCGAGCAGATTGGTCTGCTCAGCAATCTCACCAATACCATCGAGGATACCGGCCACACGCTGGCTATCCTGTTCCAGCCGCTGCACCTGATCACTGGCGCGAGTGATCTCTACTGAGGCATCGGTGACCATATGGGAGAGCTGATCGAGACTCTCTCGATACCCCTGCAACAGGGCACCATTCCCGCCCTGGTTTCCTCTCTCCGAGGCGGAGGCATGATGTCCAATCTCCTCCACCAGTCGCACCAGTGGGTCGAGGCGATTGCCCATCTCCTGTAGATCCCGCTTCGTGGTCTCACTTCTTGTTTCCAATCGCTTCAACCGCTGCTGATCAAGAGGATTCCCAGCCTCCACCGGAGAGGGTAGCGTTTGTGATTTGGCCAGTAGCTGTTGCTGTAACTGCTGTTGCTCCCCTTCGAGCTGCTGTAACCGGTTCATTACTCGATGCAGAAACGGTACCGCAGCACTATCGACCGCAGTCAGCGCCTGTTCCAGTGCCACCGCACTCTCTAGCGGTAACTGATCAAACTGTTGCAACAACTGGGAGTAGCGTGGATCCTGTTGGGGCACCTCCACCCGAGAGAGTACCGGTGTTGGCTGTAACCTTTTCACCAGTACCGCTACCGTAGCGATCAGGGCGGTCGTCAACCCTGCCACCAGCAACATGATCTGCTGATCACTCCACTCCGCTATCATCGTACTCGCCCCATCTCAGCCCCTCCTGCCTTTCTCATCCCGGTCAGCGTGGTCAGATATAGTAGTCGACCAGGCCGATCCGATCGACGGCTACTGCAGAGACCGAAATCGCCTCGTCCGTCTCCGCAATCTCTCCAGCCCCATCGAGTGCGGCACGGCCCGGATGACCCGATTCATTTCCCGACTCCTGACTCTCCTTTCCTTGCTGTGGATCGCGCTGTCCGACATTGACATCGGCCAGTGTGATCCCCTGCTGCTCCAACATCTCCCGAATCCGTGGCACTGAGGCCTCGAGCAGATCCCGGACATTGGCATTGCCACTATGGAATAGGAGTTGAGCCTGATCTCCATTGATCGCCAACTTCACCTCTAGCAGGCCAAGATTGGGTGGATTGAGTCGAATCTCGGCCGACTGAATTTTCTTACCGGCCATGAAAACGATACGCTCTCCCAACTCCGATGACCACTGTCGAGAAGAGGGGGGAACCGGCATTCCCCGCAGCTGTACCGGTTTCTCGTTACTGCTACCGTTGGGACCATTTCCCATTCCATGGAGGGAGAACTCCAGATCGCCCTCAGCACCGACTTGGGGGTCATTGATCTCATCATCCTGCTGCTCCCCTCGTTCGCTACTGCGACTACTCTCCTCCTTCATCAGAATCGATTGGCTGTTCTTTTGCAATTCAGAGGGAAGTGGTCCCTCTTTGCGACCACTCTGCTCTCCCATCAGAGCCTCATCGAGCGACTCGTCTACCCCTTCCAGCTCCTCGCTCTCCACTCGGCGTTCACCACGGGGCTGTGCAGTCACCTGCTGCCCCAACTGCCCGGCCTGCTGCTGCAGTGCCGCCAGCTGCTCTTCACTCAGCGTGGAATCCTCTTCCAGTTCGGTGTTCACCAGGGTATGCAGTGGATTGAGCGCGGCCAACTCCTCTGCCGACAGCTCCTCTTCCTCCCCCTCCTCGCTCCGTTCTTTCCCCTTTTCGGACTCCGGGGACTCCTCCGCTGCTGCTACAGAATCACTCTTTTCACTATCGCTGGTCGCACTACCCTCCGACTGCTGAGCCGTGGCGCCCTCCTGACCCTTTACCGAACCACCACTTTTCTGTTCACCGTTGCCCGGCAACTTTTTCCGTTCACTGTCGGCACGATTTGCACTGGAGCGTTTGTGATGATCGACCTTCTCCTGCAACATTCCAGCGAAGCCAGCGCTGCCAGACTTTTTCTCGTCCAGCACCGGAAGATCCCCGGATTCAATGGCAAATAGATCGCTATTGAGGGAGAGGGCACCTTGTCGTTTGTTGTTCTGTGGTGCCAACAGAGTGTTTATTGTTGTTTCCATCATCACTCCTCGCGGTTGAAATAGCGCTGCCGAGACAGCTACGACTAGAGGAATGCAGTTATTGTGCCACCATAACGATTCACCACTGCCCGGAGCTGATTCAGCGGTGCGCTGAATCGTTACAGACCATCAAGAGCGCCGTCGATTCCCCAGGTCATCGGCCTGCTTCTGTTCTTGATGGCGCTGTTGGCGCTGGAAACTTTCACGACGATTATCGGAGGCCTTGTTGAGAGCGCGACACCGCACCCGCTTCTCCAACCATACCCGCCTGAGCTGCTCCTCCTGCTCTGCCCACGACTCGATCTGCTGACGTTGACCATCGATGGCAAACTCCAGCTTCTGCATAAAGGCGAAGCGGTTCTGGATCTGTAACGGAGAGATCGTGCCGGCAGCCCGCATCTGTTCCTGGTACTCCTCTTCATACGCTTGCAGATTCTTTAACTTCTGCTCCTGACTGGCGCGCTCCTCACGACACTGTACCAGTGCCGCCAGCGCCTTCTGCTCCTCATCCGCTGCAATCCGAATGACGCTATCGAGCCGATGGAGTGGGTCACGGCGGGCCACCGATTACCCTCCCTGAAAGAGTTGGGCAAGCTGACCGATGCTCGAATCGAGGTCGGCGGCCTCTCCCCGGTGCTGACTGAGATACTGATTCATCATAGGATAGTAGTGAATCGCCTCATCGATCCGGGCATCACTACCCCGTTGATAGGCGCCCACCGAGATCAGATCCTCATTTTGTGAGTAACATCCATAGATCTGGCGAAACTTCCGCGCCAGCTGCTCATGTTCCGGTGCGATGATATCACTCATCACCCGACTAACCGAGGACTCCACATCGATGGCCGGATAGCGTCCGCTGGATGCAATATCCCGTGACAATACGATATGTCCATCGAGAATACCCCGAGCAGCATCCGAGATCGGTTCATCGTGATCGCCTCCCTCTACCAATACGGTATAGAAGGCGGTAATCGACCCTCCCCCCTCTCCCCCCATACCGGCCCGCTCCACCAGCTTGGGGAGACGAGCGAAAACGGAGGGCGGATAACCCTTGGTTGTTGGCGGCTCTCCCACCGAGAGACCGATTTCACGCTGCGCCATGGCAAAACGGGTGAGGGAGTCGAGCAACAGCAGCACATCCTTGCCCTGATCTCGAAAATACTCTGCGATGGTGTGGGTCAATGCAGCACCATGCATTCGCATCAATGGAGAATCATCGGCCGGAGTCGCCACCACCACGGCCCGTGCCATCCCCTCCTTCCCCAAAATTTTCTGGATAAACTCCTGCACCTCACGACCACGCTCTCCGATCAACCCCACGACCACCACATCGGCCCGGGTTGCCTGCGTCATCATACCGAGCAGTATACTCTTGCCGACACCACTACCGGCAAAGAGTCCGATTCTTTGTCCCTTACCGATGGTCAACATCGAGTTGATGGCACGAATCCCAACATCAAGCGGTTGAGTAATGATGGAGCGATTCAATGGATTGATTGGACGACCGTTGAGCGAACGAT
This sequence comes from uncultured Piscirickettsiaceae bacterium, assembly GCA_964344735.1. Taxonomy (GTDB): domain Bacteria; phylum Pseudomonadota; class Gammaproteobacteria; genus Thiopontia. The sequence goes on along the minus strand of CAYFOQ010000044.1, from coordinate 6,390 downwards.
ATTCGGTCGCCCGAATCGGTCCCTGATCGTCGATCGGCATGCCGGCACCGTTGACCACCCGACCGAGCAGCTCATCTCCGACTGGCACTTGAAAAGCCTTGCTGCTGGGAATCACGTGGGCATTCTGCATCACCCCATGAATATCCCCAACCGGCATCAGAAACAGGCTCTCGTCATTGAAGCCGACCACCTCGGTCTCTGCCAAGGCACCATCCGCCAGCTCCACCATACAACGTCCCCCCAACGGGGCACGACAGCCAACCGCCTCCAAGGTGAGCCCCACCACCCGTCGCAACCGCCCTTTGATAACCGGATCGACCTCCTCACCGGCACGGGCCTGAAGTCGCTCCAGCGTATTGTGTAGACGAAGCTGGGGAGGCGTAGTCACCTACGACTCCCGGGGAGTCTCCTCCCCTCCTTCCTCACTATTCTCCATCGAGGGCGGTGGCTCTGCTGAAGCTGCTTGGGGGGCATCCTCGCTATCGGTATCTGCGCTATTGGTCTCAACCGGAGTCGCATCGATTTCAGTGCTCTCCTCACCAGTAGAGATAGGCTCTGGACTCTTGTTGCTCTCCGCTGGAGCGGAGTTCGGAGGGAGATCAACCTCACCAAACACCTGTCGGACCGACTCTTCCAGCCGGTTGTCGACACTCTCGTCGGCACTGAAGTTACGTGAGGAGATCCGGCATCCCCCCCGCTTCACCTCCTCGTCCGCCTCCATCACCCAATCGAAACCACTACCGATCAGTGGCGCCACCCCCTCCAGCAACACCTTGTCTTCAGGGTGGAGGTGGAGACGAACCTCACGATCGGTCATCGGCAGCTGCTGAAACAGATGCTGCACGACATCGACGATATGTTCCGGCCGTAACGCCATCTCCTGGCGCACCACCTGACGAGCAATCTGTACCACCAGTGTGGCGATGGCACGGTTGACGGTATTATCCAGCTCCATCTCCAACGGCTGCCGCAACGACGTCACTAGCGGAGTGACGGCGCTGAGGGCCTGCTCCGCCTGCTGACGAATCTGCTGGCTCAACTGCTCCGCCTCCTGTTGCGCCAGCGCCAACCCCTCCTGCTGTCCCTGCTCGAACCCCTGCTGCTGTCCCTGTTGCAGCCCTTCGGCACGACCGCTCTCCAATCCCTCCTGGTATCCCTGTTGCCACGCCTCCGCTCTAGCCTTCTCTTCCTCACTCAACTCTGGCTCGACCGGCTCCACCGGGGCATCGATATCGGGCATCTCCCAAGCGGTTGCTGCTGCCACTTCTCGCTCGCCACTACGGATCAGGGCCACCACATTTTTCTTTACACACTGCATCAGACGTACTCATCACCACCCGCCCCACCCAGGGCGATGGTGCCATCCTCGGCCAGTTTCTTGGCCACGGTAATAATATCCTTCTGTGCTGCCTCGACCTCGCTGATCTTGACCGGCGGCATCACCTCCATATCCTCCACCATCATATCGGCGGCACGCTTGGACATGTTGCCGATAAACTTGTCCTTGACCACATCGTCGGCCCCCTTGAGTGCCAGGGCCAGTTTGTCGGTCGGGACATCGCGCAGGATCGCCTGAATACCACGATCGTCGACCCCTACCAGATCGGCGAAGACAAACATCTGATCCTCGATCGACTGCCGCAGATCGGGATCAACCTCTTCGATTCCAGCGAGAATATCCTGATCGATTCCACCCTGGACATAGTTGAGAATATTGGCCGCGGTGGAGACCCCACCCACCTCGTTGGAGGTGCTGCCACTCGAGGAGGCCACCTTATCGAAGACATCGTTGAGCTCGATCAGTGCCTCCGACTGAATGCCCTCGGCCGAGGCCAGTCGCAACACCACATCGGTCTGTAGCCGCTTGGGAAAACTACCGATTACCTCGGCAGCATGTTCGCTCTCGAGAAAATTGAGCACCACCGCGATCACCTGCGGATGCTCGTTACGAATCATCTCGCTGACCGAGTTGGCATCCATCCACTTCAACGCCTCGAGTCCCTTATTGGCTCCCAGGCTCATGCGATTGATCAGACCATCCGCCTTCTCCTCACCAAGGGTCTTGGCAAGCACGGAGCGGATGTAGGCATCGGAGTTCATCCCCATGGCGGTGATCCCCTGGGAGTCCTGGATAAAGGAACCCAGTACCCCACGGAGCTCGTCGGAGGTGACATTCTTCAGCGAGGACATCGCCATGCCGAGCTCCTGCACCTCCTTCGGATCCATCGACTTGAGAATATTGGCCGCCGACTCCTCCCCCACCGCCATCAACAGTACGGCGGTACGCTCGATTCCGGTGAAGCGGCTGATATCCGGTTCAGACATCACTCCTCCTCCTTCCCTTCATTGGACCAGTTCTTCAGCACGATGGTAGAGACATCAGGACTCTCCGAAATCAGTCGCTGGGCCGCCTGCAACCGAGCATCGTAACCGGGGGGCATCTTGCCGTTGAGAATTTCATCAAACTCCAGCTCTCCGCTACTCTTCTCCTCCTCATCGTCTGATCCACCTTCCGCCTCCCCCTCATCCTCCAGGCCCTCGCCTCCCGGAACACCAACCAGGACCGGCTGTGGCATCAACCCTCCCACCATGGGCCGCAACACGAAGAAGATCAGTGAAAGGACCACCAGACCGGCAAAGAGCTGTTTGGCCAACGGAGCGAACCACGGCTGTTCCCAAATCGGGCGTTCCGGCAACGGCTCGACCTTCTCGACGTGGAAACGGGCACTGGTAACGGTGAGGGTATCCCCCCGGGCTTCATCGAAGCCGACCGCGTTTATCACCAGGGAGCGAATCTTCTCAATCTCCTCCGGGGTGAGGGCACGACGAACCGGCTCCGGTGGTGGTGCCGCCGCCTGTTCCCCCTCGGCCCCATCCGCAGCCGCCGCATCCCCCTCAGCCGGAGCGGTAACCGCCACCTCTTCGAAAGGTTCATCCACTACGACCGCGATCGAGAGGCTCTGCAATACCCCCGGGGCCTTGCGGGTGTGGCGCAGGGTACGATCCACCTCGTAATTACGGGTTTTGCTGGAGTTGTTGTAGCCATCCATGGTCGCCCCCTCCTCATCGGCCAGGGCATCGGCGTTGTTGGTCAAGGCACCAGGAATCCCCATCGCTCCCAACGTTCCGGAGCGCTCATCACGCAACTGCTCACTACGAATCGCCCCCTTCTCCGGGGTGAAGTCCTCCAGGGTCTCCTCCACCGAGGTGAAATCAATTTTGGCAGAGACCTGAGCCCGCACATTCTCCACGCCCATCATCGGTCCGAGGATGTTCTGAATCCGGCTGACGTAACTCTCTTCGAGATTATGGACATAGTCGAGCTGGCTGGTGGAGAGCGCAACCTCATCATCATCACTGCTGGTGAGCAGACGTCCGGCCTGATCCACTACGGTCACCTGGCCCGACTCCAGATTGGGAATACTGGAGGCGACCATATGGACGATCGCCGCTACCTGCCCCTTCTCCAGGGTACGACCGGCGTAGAGATCGACCACGACCGAAGCGCTCGGTGGAGTCCGCTTACGGACGAATACGGTCTGCTTCGGCAGCGCCAGATGAACCCGAGCCGACTTCACGCTCCGAATCGAAGAGATCGATTGCGCCAATTCGCCCTCGAGGGCCCGGTGGTAACGGGCCTGTTCCCGAAACTGGCTGATGCCGAAACCGTCATCCTTCTCCAGCACATCAAAACCGGTTGCCGCGGCACGGGGCAACCCTTTGGAGGCCAGCATCAGGCGAGCACGATCGAGCTCACCGCTGGCAACCTGAATGGCACCACTGGCCATGTTGAGCTTGTAGGGAATTTTGGCGGCATCGAGCTCGGTGACGACTTCGTTCACCTCCTGTTGATCCACCTGATTGAAAAGAATGGAGTAGTCGGGCTCTTGTGACCAGAGTACCACCCAGAAGCCGATGGCAATACTTGCCGCCAGTGCCGCCATCGCTCCGATTTGGCGAACCACCGGCATCGCAGCAAAGTTCTCCAGCAGCCCCTTGGGCTCCTCTGGACCCTGCCCCTCATCCAGCGCTAGATCTTCCTCAGCCATGCGCAACCATCACCCTTGACTTGAACAACCGCAACCGCTATTCAGACAACCCCTGAACAGTTACTTTTCTTGTATTCAACGAACTACCACCATCACGACAAGTATCAGATTATACTTGCATATTCATAATTTCTTGATAGGCCGTAATGAGTTTATTGCGGACCTGAGTCGCTGCCTGGAAGGTGACATCGGCCTTCTGAACCGCCACCATCACCTGACCGAGGTCGGTATTGGGATCCCCCTGTTCGAAGGCGGTCTTGGCCGCCCCCGACTCTTTCTGAACCTCATTGACCTTGTCTACCGACTGCTTTAAAAGGTCAGAGAAATCAGGACCTTCTGTTTTTTCACCAGAAGATGCCGGGGCCGCGGGCGAACTCCCCTTCACCTCATTGGAGAGGGTACGCATCTGTGTCAACAGACGATTCATTTCCAGATCATTCACTTGTCCGCTCCATCTCGGTTATCAGCCACTGCAAAAGTGTAACTGTTCAGCTCACCTCTGAATCAATTACAGGAGTGCCGACACTTCTGCAGCGACCCACCTGGCCGCCCTGTTACTCTATTATCGTCCAAATTTTGGCATTTGCCACCACTTGTGTTCAAGGGATGCATTGATCATGCCATCATCCCGGAATTTCATACCCCTGCTCCTTCAACCGGGCAATCTTGTAGCGCAGCGTCCGGGGACTGATCCCCAGCTTCTCCGATACCTCCTGCCGGGTAGCCGATTTGGCCAGAGCATCGAGGATCAACTGGGTCTCGCGATCCTTGAGGCTCATCCCGGCACCATCCCCCACTGCACCAACATTTCCATCGGTGGTGGAGTCGGCCTGCGGGGTGATCACCGGAGCGGCGACCCCCTCGGTCTGTGGAGCGATCGGAACCGCGCCGCCGCCGATCTCCAGCAACAGATCCTGCGGCAGAATCTCGTTGCCGTTATGCAGGATCAGTGCCCGCTGCACCACATTCTCCAGCTCACGAATATTACCTGGCCAACCATACCCCCGCAGCTTCTCCTCCGCATCGGTGGTGAAGATGGGGACCGGTTGATCCGCCGGAGCATGGCGCTGAATCAGCCGCCTGGCGATGGGGATGATATCGTTGGGACGCTCCCGTAACGCCGGTAGCTCCAACGGGAAGACGTTGAGACGGTAGTAGAGGTCTTCACGGAAGTTGCCCTCCTGTACCTCTCTTTTCATGTCACGGTTGGTGGTACAGAGCACCCGTACATCGAGCGGAATCGGCTCTCGTCCTCCCAGCCGCTCCACCTCTTTCTCCTGCAGCACCCGCAACAGCTTGGCCTGTAACAGCAGATCCATCTCGGAGATCTCATCCAGCAGCAGGGTTCCTCCCTGGGCCTGCTCGAATTTTCCAGCACTCGATTTGTAGGCTCCGGTGAAGGCCCCCTTCTCGTAGCCGAAGAGTAACGCCTCGAGCATATTCTCCGGGATGGCTGCACAGTTGATGGCGACAAAGGGGCCACTCTTGCGGTTGGAGTGGTTATGGAGGTAACGCGACAGCACCTCTTTTCCGGTTCCACTCTCTCCCATGATCATGATGGTGGCCTCGCTCTCCGCCACTCTCCGCGCCATGTCGCGAACCTCACGACTACGATCATCATTGGCGACGAAATCATCCTCGGAGCTGGCATCCCGGTCGATATACTTCTCCGCCGCCTTGGTCAGCTCTCCCGCCTCGAACGGCTTGGTCATATAACCGACCGCCCCATCCTTCATCGCCTCTACCGCCTTATCGATGGTACCGTAGGCGGTCATCAACATCACCGGCAGATGAGGCATACGGGCACGAATGGTCTTCAGCAGGGTATGGCCATCCATGTGGTCCATCTGCACATCGGAGAAGACCATTCCGACCTCCTCATTCTCGATCCACTCCAGTGCCTGATGGCCATTCTCGGTGGCCAGCACCTCGAATTTCTCCTCCAGCGTAAAGACCAGTGCCTCCCGTAAACTGGGATCATCCTCTACAACCAACACCTTGGAGTGACTCACGAATACTCCTCCCGTAGCCGCTACTGCAACAAAACCTGAGTAAAGAGCACTTCGGCCACCTCCTCCTGCTGCTCTTTGCTGGTGAGAATCTCCCGCGCCTCCATCACCTTGCGAATCTGCTTCAGCACCCTCTTGCGCAGCTTCTTCTTGTGTTTATTGCTCTTCATCTGCTTATAGCTCTGCTCTGCCAGCATCTCCAGAACATCATTGCGAATCTTGGGCAGATGGGTCTTGATACCATCCTTGGCCCGCTGGGTGATGAGATAGACCTTGGCCTCCAACACCATCACATGCTCCCCCTTGCCACTGAGATTGACCTTGAAGGGCTC
>CAYFOQ010000043.1:12342-17660 GCA_964344735.1 uncultured Piscirickettsiaceae bacterium | reverse complement strand
TTTGCTACAGGCCTGCGGCGAATAGCAGCGCTTTTCCTCCGGCGTCAACACCCCTGAATAGTTACAAAGAATCAAATCAACCCATACTCCATGCTGCTCTTAAAAAGATCGAGATTACTGCTAACCCCCATCTTCTTCATGATATTGGTTTTATGAACCGAGACCGTCTTGGGGCTGATGAAGAAGGATTCGGCGATCTCGGTGGCATTTTTGCCATTGAGAATCTGTGACAGAATCTGGAACTCCCGCTTGCTCAACTTGGGGTGACCATCCTCCTGCTCCGGACGAATCGAAGAGAGTGCCATCTGCTGCATGATATCGCTGGAGAGCTGTGGTTGGAGCGGTTGGTTGTGGCGTATCGCCATGCTGATCCGTTCCATTCCGTCGATGAGTTCGTTTACCGCACAGTTTTTCGAGAAGTAGCCGACCGCCCCCATATTGAGCATCTGGGTGATGTAGGGGTCGCGATCGTGTGCGCTCAATACCACGACCCGGGCCTCATGGTTCTGTTTCAGTAGTTTCGGTAAGGTCTCGGTACCATCCATCTCCGGCATGACGATGTCGAGCAAGATGATATCTGCGGCGGTGGTGCGATCGAGCGCCAGCAGTTGTTTGCCATGATCGGCCTCACCGACTACCCGTACCCGCCGACTCGCCTCCAGGGCGGCCTTGAGCGTGGTGCGAAAGAGCAGTTGGTCATCAGTCAATATCGCGTGAATCATGTCGTTGCCTGTCAAAAAAGTGTCAATCGAAGGCCAGAGGCCGGGGTTGACAACCGTAGAGCAACAGCTGTGCCATTGGCAGGTATCCATCGTTGCAAAAGGTTTTGCCCGCCTGAATCGCAACACGCTCGAGCACATCCCTGTGTCGCTCGGCTGCGGCCTTCCCTGGCCGCAGACGGTTGCCATTCAGGCGGGCAAAAACTTTTGCAACGATGGATAGCAGCGAGCAGAAGGATGAGGGTAGCGCGGGCGCTGGTCAGCCCGCCGCTCTCACTCCTTGCTAGCGAGGAACAGATCCCGACCGAGGCTGACACACCCCAAAGGAATGACAAACAGGGTCAACAGGGTGGAGACAAAGACCCCGAAGAGCAGCGAGATCGCCATTCCCTGGAAGATCGGGTCGATGATGATTACTGCTGCACCCAGTACCAGCGCCAGTGCAGTGATGAGAATAGGGCGGGTTCTGGCCTTGACGGCCATGATCACGGCCTCCACCAGCTCTTCGCCGTTATGGATCTGATGGATCGTGAAGTCAACCAGCAGAATCGAGTTGCGGACAATGATGCCGGCTAATGCGATCCAGCCGATCATCGAAGTGGCGGTAAAATCGGCCCCCAACATCCAGTGGCCCGGCACGATTCCAAGCAGCGTTAGTGGGATCGGTGCCATGATGACCAGGGGGATGATGAAGTTGCCGAACTGCCACACCACCAGCATATAGATGGCGATCAGCGCCACCATAAAGGCGGTGCCGAGGTCGCGGAAGGTCTCGTAGGTAACGGTCCATTCACCGCTCCACTCGAAGGCAGAGTAACGGTCACTCTCTGGTGCGGCGGTGTAACTGGGTTGAAGTGGTTTCCCATCAGGGGTGGTGTACCCCTCGAGCCGCTGTTCGATATCGAGCATGGCGTAAATCGGTGCGGCATACTCCCCACTGGTATCTCCCAGTACGAATTCGACCGGGCGTAGATCCTTGTGGAAGATCATCGGTCGGCGCGGAATCTGTTCAAACTGCCCTAGCTCGGAGAGGGGGATGATGCGACCATCCATCGTGGCGATCGGCATATTGCTCAGTAGATGGAGTTGAGAGCGTTTCTGCAATGGCACCAGCAGGGTGATCCAGGTGGGCTCTTGCACTCCAGGCTGTTTCAGATCGGTCACCTTGAACATTCCCATCGCCATCGCCAGATGTTGGTTGATGGTGGCGACAGAGACCCCCTGACGGGCCGCTTTCTGCACATCGATCCGGAAGTTCCAGTAGTGGTCGGGGGCGCGCATGAAGTTGTCGACATCGGTGACCAGTGGTGACTCCTCGAACAGCTGAGTGAGTTTGGTGGCGACCTCCTGTCGGGTTGCGCTGTCGGGACCGTGTACCTCGGCTACCAGTGTCTGCAATACGGGTGGACCGGGAGGCATCTCCACGATCGTCAAGGTGGCTCCAGCCTGTTGTCCCAACGGGGCCAATCGTTCCCGAATGGCATTGGCGATCTCATGGCTACTGCGGTCACGTTCTCCCTTGTCTAGAAGCTGAATGGCGATATCGGATTGCCATGGCATCTGCCGCATATAGTAGTGTCGGACCAGACCGTTGAAGTCAAACGGTTGGGCACTACCAATATAGCTCTGTAGGGAGAGGATCTCCGGTATCTGCTGCAGCTCTCGCGTCAGTTGGCGGGTGAGGTTGGCGGTCTCCGGCAGTGCGGTTCCCTCCGGCATATCGACCACCACACTGAGGGTGGGTTTGTTATCGAAAGGGAGCATCTTCACCGTGACGGTCTTGTTGTAAAACATCCACATCGATAGCAGAAAACTGATGATTAGGATCAGCATGAAGCCCCAGCTCATCGAGGGGCGGGTCATCAGACTGCAGAGGGCGCGATGAAAGAAACTGTCGAGACTGGCATCGAGTCGCTGTTCGCGCTCCTCCATCTGTTGGAGTCGTGCCATCGGTGGTTTCATCCGCACCGAAAGCCACGGGACGAAGATCAGCGCAGAGAAGAGGGAGAGTAGCATCGCTACCGAGCCAAGTACTGGGATCGGTTCCATGTAGGGACCCATCATGCCACGCACGAACCCCATCGGGACCAGCGCCGCTACCACGGTATAGGTGGCGAGGATAGTGGGGTTGCCCACCTCACGAACCGCATCGACAGCGATACGAGTGCTCATTTTTCCCGCCCGGAGCCAGCGTCGATAGATGTTCTCTACGACCACGATGGCATCATCCACCAGAATGCCGATGGCGAATATCAGGGCAAAGAGGCTTACCCGATCGATGGTATAGCCGAGAATCATGGCGATAAATACGGTGGTGACCAGGATGACCGGGATGGTGAGTAGAACCACGATCGACGGGGTCAGACCAAGACTGACCCAGACCAGTACGGTGACCGCGGTGGTGGCAACCAGCAGTTTCAGCAACAGACCATTGACCTTGTCATTGGCGGTCTTGCCATAGTCCCGGCTGATGGTGACCTGGACATTGTCCGGGATCTTGTAACCCTTGAGTCGTTCCAGCTCGGTGAGAATGGTATCGACCACCTCCACCCCGTTGGTATTGGGCTGTTTTGCCAGGGCGATCGTGACCGCTGCAGCATCATGAACCCCGCGCAACTCCGGATCGGGGTAGGCTGGACCGTTGGCGTGAAGGACCAGGGCTGAGGTCTCCTCCGGCCCCTCGATCACGGTGGCGATATCCCGCAGGAAGACCGGGGACCCCATATGCTGACCGACAACGAGTTGTTCGACATCACTGCGGTTCTGGAGAAACCCACCGGACTTGATGAACTGGTAACGGCTGTTGAGTTCGATCGAACCCACCGTCATGCTGCTGTTGAACCCTTGCAGTGCCATGGCAATCTGCCCCAGGGTGATTCCGAACCCCTCTAGCCGTTCCGGGACGACCTCCACCCGCAGTTGTCGTTGGCGACCGCCGACGACGAAACCGGTCCCGGTCTTGGGGAGCTGTTTAAAGTGTTGTAACAGCTCGACCGCCAGTGTGCGAAGCACCTCATCATCCACCTCGTGCGACCAGAGGGTGAGGGTAAGTACCGGGACATCGTCGACCTCTTTGGGTTTGATCGAGGGGGTGTCCACCCCAGGGGGGAGTAGCTCGAGGTTGGCGGCCACCTTGCCATGGACCTCGGCCAGAGAGGGGCCCATCGGCTCTCCCACATCGAACTCCAGGGTGATGAGCCCGAAGTCGTAGTCGCTCATGGAGTAGACATGCTTCACCCCGGGGATCTCGCTCAAGACCCGTTCGAAGGGGTCGATGGTGAGATTGGAGACCTCCTCGGGGGAGGCCCCGGGGTGGCGAAACTGCAGATCGATCATCGGTACCGAGATCTGCGGATCCTCCTGCCGCGGGGTGCTGAAGAGGCCGTAGATGCCGATCGCCAGCATCAACAGAAAGAAGAGTGGTGAGAGCGGGGAGTGGATAAAAGCGCTGGCGATGCGACCCGCAAGGCCGAGATTGCTGTCATCGAGAGAGGCTTCGTCGTAACGGCTCTGGTCGATCTGCTTGTGGTGAACACGCCGACTACAGGCCGCCTTGGCCTGTTGGTAGGAGAGTTTGAAAAAGCTTATGTTCACAGCAGTTACGGATAATATTCGAGGCAGATAGAGAGGATTGGAAGGTGTGTTGTCAAGTGTATTGTTGATTGGTGATCAGGTCAAGGAAAGGGTTCTGATCCCGTAACGATTCACCGCTGCCTGTAACGGATTCAGATTGCCTTCCCCTCCCTCACCCCCGGGGAGAGGGAGGGGGTGAGGGGGGAGCTCCTGAATAGACCCCTCACTCCTCACAATAACCGAGCAGCAGCAATCACCGCTTGACCCAGTGCGATTCCCTGATCGTTGGCGGGAAAGTGGATGGGCGCAAGTACCCGGAATCCGGCACGGGTGAGGCGTTGTTCGATCCCCTCCAGCAATAGGCGGTTTTGAAACACCCCGCCACCCAGTGCAATGGTCTCGACTCGGTGGGAGTGACTCACTCTTTCGGCGACCTCACTGACTGCATCGATCAGGCAATGATGGCTCTTGGCGGCGATCTTTGCACTCTCCTCACCCCGCTCCAGGTCATCCAGAATCGCCTGCCACATTGGTTTCCATGAAAGTTTAACTATTTTTTCTAATTTTATGATTTCATAGGGGTATGCTTCGGTTGTTATGCTGGCCGATGCGGCCGTCTCCAGGGCGATTGCAGCCTCTCCTTCGAAGCTCATCCGCTCCCGCACCAGTCCGGTGGCGGCGGCGATGGCATCGAGTAGGCGACCGCAGGAGCTGGCCAGCGGGGCGTTGAGTCGTTGTCGAACCATCTGCTGCAGCAGCGCTAGTGGCTGCTGCTGCAGATAGTGGAATAGCTCCAGCTCGGGGTAGTGTGGGATCAGCTCCTGAAGGTCACCCAGGGCCAGTAGATGGGCCACGGTGTTCCGCCATGGCTCACGACTGGCACGGTCCCCTCCCGGCAAGGCGATCGGGGTGAAGTGGGCCAGTCGCTCAAAATCCCGGTAGTGGCACAGCAGGAACTCGCCTCCCCAGATCTCTCCCCCCTCACCATAGCCGATGCCATCGAGGGCAATTCCCAGTAGTGGGGGA
>CAYFOQ010000043.1:6511-12332 GCA_964344735.1 uncultured Piscirickettsiaceae bacterium | reverse complement strand
GCGGAACCTGATGTTCTACCAGCGTGGCGGCGATGTGGGCATGGTGGTGCTGTACTCCGATCCAGGGGAGGTTCTGCTGTTGTGCCCACTGTTGACCGATACGGGTGGCATGGTAGTCGGGATGAAGATCGCCACAGAGTGCAGTGGGGTGGTGGTCGAAGAGTCTGGCGTAGAGCTGCTGGGTCTGGCGGTAGGTGGCGGCGGTCTCGGCGTCATCGAGGTCACCAATATATTGTGACGGGGTGATCTCTCCCTGACGCAGCAGGGCGAAGCTCCCCTTCAGTTCCCCTCCCATCGCCACCAGGGGAGGGGCGGTCTCGAATCCCGGGGGGAGGGGAATGCTCTCGGGTGTCACTCCCCGCCCCAGTCGATAGCTGCGAATCTCGTTACCGAGCAGTCGTACCACCGAATCATCGACCCGGTTGATGATCTCACGATCATGTAGCAGCCAGTAGTCGGCAATTTCGGCCATCTCCATGCGGGCGGTAGCATTGTCGATACATTGGGGACGCCCACTGCCATTGCCGGAGGTGAGCACGATCGGGCCGTTGAAAAGGGCCAACAGCAGATGGTGGAGTGGGCTGTAAGGGAGCATGAAGCCGATGGTCTGCTGCAGCGGGGCGACTGCCGGAGCCAGTGGTTCGCCACTTGCCTGCAGGATGACGATCGGGGCTGCCCGGCTCAATAGCGCCTCCTGTTCCCGGGGGGAGACCCGGGCGTGGCGTTGAACCCCTTCGAGGTTGGGGGCCATCACTGCCAACGCCTTGGTGGGGCGGCCCTTCCGTTGCCGTAGCTGGATGACACTCTCTTCGTTGCGGGCATCACAGGCGAGGTGAATCCCGCCGATCCCCTTGATGGCGATGATCGCTCCTTGCCGCAAATGTTCGACAGCAGCGGTGATTGGATCCTGCTCCTGACGATTTCCTTCGCGATCCTCCAGCCACAGCTTGGGACCACAGTGGGGACAGCAGTTGGGCTGAGCGTGAAAGCGGCGATCGGCCGGATCTCGGTACTCTTGCAGACACTGCGGGCACATCGTAAAGGGGGCCATCGAGGTGTTGGGTCGATCGTAGGGGATGGCCCGAATGATCGAAAGTCTGGGGCCACAATGGGTACAGTTGGTGAAGGGGTAGTGATAGCGGCGGTTGTCGGGGTCGAACAGCTCTTGCAGGCAGGCGGGACAGGTGGCGGCATCGGCCGCCACGGTGGTGGTGACTGCACCGCTACGACTCTCCAGAATCGTGAAATCAGAAGGAGCTGTCCCCGGTAACGGTGTGGTGGTGAGCGTACGGATGATGGCGAGCGGTGGAGGGTGACGTTGGAGTTGGTCGATAAAGGTGTCGATCGACTCTTCCCTGCCCCAGAGTTCGATGGTAACCCCATCGGCGCCGTTCCAGACCGCACCGGTCAGTCTCAGTCGCTGTGCCAAGTTCCACACCGTGGGGCGGAACCCGACCCCCTGTACCACGCCGGTAACCTGAATCGTTCGTCCGCTCACGCTACCCCCCTTTTCTGCGGTGGGTGGCGAGGACGAGGGGGGTTCGCGATTTCGGTACCTTGTGGACAAAGTTGTAACGGGCGATGTGATAGCTGGGGTCGAAGCCGTAGAAGTTGATCCGCATCGCCTCCAGCTCCTGTTGACGGTAGCTCTGGAGGGGGCGCTCGGCCTCATCACGGGCACGTCGTTGCCGTTTCTGTCGTAACCGTTGGGCCAGTTTCCGGGGCTGGGTCAGTGGCTGTGCCTGCTCGATGGCGTGAGCAACGATCTCACTGGCGATGACATCGAGAGCACGATCCACCAGCCCCAGCCGAATCGCCTCGGCCACCCCCATGGGTAGACAGGTTCGGGAGATTCTGGCGCTGTTCTCCTCGCCACAGTAACGGGGCAGAAGATAACTCCAGTACTCCGAGCCGTGAAGGTTGCCCATCTCCTTGTAGTGGGGGTTGAGGACCACCCCCTGGCGGGCCCAGACCTGATCGGCGGCTCGGGCCAAAAAGAGCCCACCGGCCGCAGCGTTGCCCCGTAGTAGGGAGATCACCCAGTGATCGGGAGAGTCGATGATCTCCAGAGCCAGATCGTCCAGTGCCTCGATATTCTCCTGCGAGGCGTCTGCCGGGCTGGAGGCCGCCTCGATGGTGTTGAGATCCATACCGTTGGACCAGAAGTCGGGACCGCCAACCAACAGCAGAACGCCTGGTCGTTCAGCCTTGGCCGCACGGAGCGCCTGAAGCAGGTCTCGGCAGCGTGCGGTGCTCATGGCTCCGTTGTAAAAAGAGAAGTAGAGGATACCCACCCCTTGCTGCTGGTGGTAGCGGATCTCGTGGTAATCCCCCTCCAGCCGTGGAAGGGAACGGCACTCTGTCGCCAACAGTTGGGTGGCCGGGAGCTTGAAGGGGTGGGGGCCATTGGTCTCCAGCAGGTGCCCGATCCAGAGGCCGTGGCCATCCCCACAGACCCGGCAGATTGCCGAACCGTTGTGACCGACGATGCTCCCCGGGGGATCATCGAAACGGCGGCTCTCGGGGTGGGCGTCGTAGAGTTTGAAGGTGCGATCAAAAAGGGTATCGGTCACACCGGGACGGCTGTCGGCGGAGTGGATGGTGCGCAATATTTGCTCTCTGCTATCCCGTTGCCAGTCGATCGTTCGTTGTCGGGGGGATGGCGCTGGGCGTAGTGGTAGCAGAGAGTCCGTTGTTGTGCGCTGTTGTGGATGGGGGCGATGAGTGCCACGGCGAAACCGTTCGACTGACTCCAGGATTACCTCCACGGCCGCGGTGGTCACCTCGTGGCGGTAGAGGCTGGCCTTGCTGGCGAGGCGCAGGGAGAAGTGTCGAGATCCCCAGATATCGCCGCCATCGAGCTCGTCATTGGCCTCGAGTAGTGTGACCCCCCACTGTTCATGGTGGTCAAGAATGGCCCAGTCCAGTGCCGCCGGACCCCGATCGCCAGGGGGGCCGGGGTGGAGAATGAGGCAGGGGAGCCGACGCCAGATCGTCTCCGGGATTGCCCGGTTCAGTAGTGGAGCGATCACTAGGTCGGGATGAAAGAGATCGATTGCCTCCGTGGTGACCTGGTCATGGATATCGAGTTCGACCGCTAGGTGGTGCCCCTGTTCTCGCAGTTCGGTGAAGATCCGCTGGCTCAGGCCGTTGAAGCTGGTGGTGAGAAGCAGAATGTTGAGTGGGAGAGGGGAGACCATTCAGGGGAAGGGGCGTTGATTATCGATGTTGGATAGAGGAAGATAACGGAATGAAGAGCGTTAGGGAATGGTTACGGCGGGACAGAAGGGGCGCGGGGAGGATGCGGCGGTATCGGAGTAGGGTAAGATGGGGGCTGTTACTGCTGCTGGCCGTGGTGGGGTTGGAGCAACGCTCGTTGGCCGCGTCCTGTGTCGGAGATCGGGCCTGTGAACAGGTGGTCAACCCCATTGGTATGACCTTTGTACGGCTCCCGGCGGGAGCGTTCACCATGGGAGACGACCACTCCGGATTTCCTGAGGAGCGGCCACAACATTCGGTTACGGTGCCGTCCTTCTGGATCGGAGTCCATGAGGTGACCCAGGGGGAGTGGTTTCGAGTGATGGGGGAGAATCCGGCTCAGTTTCGCCAGCCTGGGACCATCGATCCGGACGCTCGGTTACCGGTGGAGAAGGTGAGTTGGCACGATATTCAACGCTTCATTCGATATCTCAATCAACTCGATGGGGAGGCCAATTACCGGCTGCCCAGTGAGGCGGAGTGGGAGTATGCCGCACGGGGAGGTGGTGCGGGTCCCTATGGTAGTGGGATTACCACAATCGAGGAGCATGGTTGGTTTAATGAGAACGCTGCTGAGCGTACCCATGAGGTTGGTCAGCTGAAGCCCAACGGTTGGGGGTTGTACGATATGCATGGCAATGTCTGGGAGTGGACCGAGGACTGTTGGCACGACAGCTATCGCGGGGCGCCGGTGGATGGTGCCCCGTGGTTGATGCGCTCTTGTGAACAGCGGGTATTGCGGGGAGGATCCTGGTTACATGGCCGGGACTCACTGCGGACCGCGGTACGTTATGGTGGGCTGCCGGCACTCCGGTTCGATACCGATGGGTTTCGTCTGGTGCGAGAACCTTGAGCATGGAGGGTGAGCTACAGCGGTTGCGGCAAGAGAATCAGGCGCTACTGCAGGCGTTGGAGGAGGCGCGGCAGCAGCTGGAAGGAGTAATCGATTTTCCACACTACAACATTCTGCCGGTTCTCTCTTTCTCTGTTGAGGGTACCCTGATCTATGCCAATCCGGCAAAGCAGCAGTTGTTGCCTTCGATCCAGGTCCTATCCGACATCCTCCCGGAGATTACACCGGAGGAGTGTGGCCGGATCATTGCCGGGAACGAGACGCGTCAAGCCGCGTTTGTCGATCAACAACGCCACTATCAGTTGCTGCTGCGCGGGGTTCAAAAGTTGAATCGGGTTCTGGCCTACGGCTTTGATGATACCGCTCTGGTGGATCTCAATGAACTGTTGAGGCAGAAGGTGATTCAGGCCAATCAGGCCAATGAGGCCAAGGATCAGTTTCTGGCGGCAATGAGTCATGAACTACGGACTCCACTCTCCTCGATCATCGGTAACGGTGAGCTGTTGCTGGAGCACTGCTCCGGTGGCGAGGGGCGAGAGCTGGTCGATTCGGTGTTGCTGGCCGGGCGTAATCAGTTGGCATTGGTGAATGATATTCTCTATATGTCCAAAATTCAGTCGGGCAAGTTCACGGTCGAGGAGAGCCCCTACGACTTCGCCGAGATGTTGGCGGAGGTGACCTCCATGAGTTCCGATCTGGCGCGCACGGCCGGACTCGAGCTGGTGGTCGATATCCGTAATCAGGAGCAACGGCTGTTGCTGGGGGATCGTCAGCGGTTGGTGCAGGTTCTCATCAATCTGTTGGGGAATGCCATTAAGTTCACCCCCGAGGGGCGGGTGACGCTCACGACCGAGGTGCTCGGAGAGCGGCTCTACCTCACCGTTCAGGATACCGGGATCGGGATGGATGTGGCCTTCATCAAGCGACTCTTTAGCCGGTTTGAACAGGCGGACGGTTCGATCGCTCGCAAGTTTGGGGGGGCCGGGTTGGGGCTCTACATCTCTCTGAGCATTGCCGAGATGATGGGGGGGACGATCGACGTCACCAGTGAGCTGGGGGAGGGGTCGACCTTTGAACTCATTCTTCCCTATCGCCCGACGCAGCTTCGGTTGAAGAGGGATCAAGGGGCCGAGGCGGGTCAGACGGCCCAACTCCACGGACGGGTGTTGGTGGTGGAGGACACCCCGGCAATGCAGCTGTTGATCTCGAGAATTTTGACCAAGGTCGGGGTGGAGGTGGTCGTGGCCGGGAATGGGATCGAGGGGGTGGAGGCGTTGGCTGCCAACCGTTTCGACCTCGTATTGATGGATATGCAGATGCCGGAGATGGATGGCATCGAGGCCACTCGGCAGATCCGGGCTCGTGGCGATCTCACCCCCATCTACGCCCTCACCGCCAATGTGATGCCGCAGCATCGCGACGCCTTCCTCACCGCAGGATGTAACGGATTTCTCTCCAAGCCGATCGATCGCTCGCAGCTGCTAGAGACGCTGCAGGATCATTTACCGTCTTGAGTCGCTGAGCTTACCGCTGAGACCGGTCCGCCCTCACCCCGGCCCTCTCCCAGGGGGAGAGGGAGTTGCTGAGGGAGATTGAGTGCTTCTCCAGTTACGCCCCCTCTCCCCCTGGGAGAGGGCCGGGGTGAGGGTGGGGAAAACAAAGTCGACAGGAGTCGACCGGACAAAAAACAGACCGTTCCCGCCTCAACAG
>CAYFOQ010000043.1:3853-6398 GCA_964344735.1 uncultured Piscirickettsiaceae bacterium | reverse complement strand
CGTCGTCCTCCCATGGCGGTCTCCATCTGTACCAACTGCAGCTCATCCTCGACCACCTCTCCAATAATGGCAGCCTGCTTACCATAACGGTGATTGTGCATGATCTGTAGCAATCGATCGGCCACAGGAGCCGGAGCGATACAGACCAACTTGCCC
This sequence comes from uncultured Piscirickettsiaceae bacterium, assembly GCA_964344735.1. Lineage (GTDB taxonomy): Bacteria > Pseudomonadota > Gammaproteobacteria > Thiopontia. Next base: position 6,242 of record CAYFOQ010000043.1, on the reverse strand, counting down.
TCGTTGGCGACATAGAGGGGGTCGAGTCCGAGCAGTTCACAGGCGGCCTGAACGCCGGCACGGATGGGTAGTGTCGGCTCCCGAATCAATATCCCCACTCCCGACTGTCGAGCCAGCTCATTGAGGGTGGTAGCTACTCCCCCCCGGGTGGGGTCGCGCAGAACATGAATCTCGGGAACCGCGCTGACCAGTTCGCCAATCAGATCGTGAAGCGGAGCAGAGTCGGACTCGATGGTGGTTTCGAACTGCAGATGCTCCCGGCTGGAGAGAATCGCCACCCCGTGATCCCCCAGTGTGCCGCTGACCAGGATCACATCTCCGGGGCGGGCACGATCACCAGCGATCTCTATCCCTTCCGGAACCTCACCGATCGCGGTGGTGGTGATGTAGACCCCATCACCGTGCCCACGTTCCACCACCTTGGTGTCCCCGGTAACCACCGTAACCCCACTGGTCCGGGCGGCTTCCCCCATCGAGGCGATGATGCGCTCGAGTTGTTGCAGGGGAAATCCCTCTTCGAGGATGAAACCGGCGGCGATGTGGAGTGGACGGGCCCCCGACATGGCGACATCGTTGAGGGTGCCGTGTATCGCCAGAGAACCGATATCCCCGCCGGGGAAGAAGAGTGGTGAGACCACATGGCAGTCGGTGCTGAACGACAGCCGTCGACCTTCGGTGGTGAAGGTGGCCATATCGTTTCCGGCACGCAGCAAGGGGTTGTCGAAGTGGCGCAGGAAGAGCTCTTCGATCAGTTGGACCATGGCGCGGCCACCACTACCATGGCTCATCTCTACTGTCCCGTGTTTAAGGTCGAGTGGGGTATTCCAGGGTCTCATGGTACTTATTCTCTCTGGTGGCGAAATCGTCCGTAGCTCCAGTAGGCTGCGCAGGCCCCTTCGGAGGAGACCATGCAGGAACCCATCGGGTTCTCCGGAGTGCAGATGGTGCCGAAGAGTTTACACTCACTGGGCCGTTTGGCCCCCCGCAGGATGGCTGGACAGGCGCATCCACGGATATCCTTGGAGACCACCTCGGGAAAATCGAATCGGGCCTCGGCATCGTATTTAACATAATTATCGTTAATGCGAAGTGCGCTGTAGGGGACCTCTCCCAACCCACGCCACTCGAACAGGGGGCGCAACTGGAATACATCGGCCACCAGTGCCTGGGCCTTGAGATTCCCCTCTCGGGTCACTACACGGTGATACTCGTTCTCCACCTCGAAACGACCCGCATTGAGTTGCCGAATCAGCATCAGTACCGACTGCATCACATCGAGTGGTTCAAAGCCGGCGATGACTACCGGTCGTTGGTACTGCGCGGCAAAATACTCATAGGGGCGACTCCCGATCACCGCGCTGACGTGGGAGGGACCCAGAAACCCGTCGATGGGAACGGTCCCGAACTCCCGTACCTCCGGGGCCTCGAGGATATTCTGGATCGCCGCTGGAGTGAGTACGTGGTTACAGAATACCGAAAAATTCTCCAGCCCCTCGGTCGCCGCCTGCTGAATGGCCACAGCGGTCGGCGGGGTGGTGGTCTCGAAGCCGATGGCGAAGAACAGCACCTCTCGGTCGGGGTGGTCACGCGCGATCTGCAAGGCGTCGAGAGTGGAGTAGACCATTCGCACATCGGCCCCGGCCGCTTTGGCCTTGAGCAGTGAGTTGCGGGTCGGCAATACACAGACCGGACAGCCGGGACCATGGATGAAGTGGACCCCTTCTGGCATCAGATCTTCGATACCGTAGCGGTAGATGGCGTGGGTGTGGCCACCACAGAACTCCATCAGGTGGTATTGGCGACCGGGTTCAACCGTCGCGGCGATCTTCCGCGCCAGCGTACGCCCCAATTCACCGGAACGAAACTCCTCGATCAGTCTCATGAGGGGGGAAGCTCGCCCAGTTCGGCAAAGAGTTGCAGGGTCTTCTCGGCCTCGGCCTCATCGACCTTGCTGAGGGCGTAGCCGACATGGAGCAGCACATAGTCGCCCACCTCGACATCCTCCAGTAGGGCCAGTGAGATCTCCTTTCGGACCCCCTCCAGTGTCACCTCTGCACGGCTACCATCGGCACTGATGGCAGAGATCTGTATGGGAAGGGCGAGACACATGAGAGGATCGAAACAGTCAAGGAAGGGTCAGTCAATATCGTGGTCGATCGTGAGATCATAGCCGACACAGGGGTCGATTGCATGAACCAGTAACCGTGCCTGTCGCAACAGTTCAGGATGATCTGGGGGGAGACTCTCCAACCCTTTGGCAACGACCCCCTGGGGGTGAAAGTTCCATTCGGTAGGGGCGAGGATCTGATACTGCGCCACCCGCTCTCCACGCAGTTCGACCCGATGCAGCAGCCGACCTCGAGCCGCCTCTGTCTGACCCAGGCCGATA
>CAYFOQ010000043.1:0-3843 GCA_964344735.1 uncultured Piscirickettsiaceae bacterium | reverse complement strand
GGGGGGGGGGGGGCGGGATCGACCAGGGTGGTTAGCGCCTGGGCCAGCTCGGTGAGCCGGGCGACACTGCGACTGAGCAGGCCATTACCGTGGATCTGTTGCAGCTGTCGTAGGAGTGGGGTGTGACAGCGGCTCAGTGCAGTGGTCTCATGGGGGCGCTGCTGCCATTGTGGACGCGCGACAAATTCCGGTTGCTGCAGTGCCCTATGGAGTGCAGCCGCCTCCAGTTCTGGTGGTAGTGGTTCCGAGGCGGTACGTCCCACTCCCTGCCAGTGGTTATTCTCCAGCAGGTCGAGAAAGCGGGCGGGCAGGGTTTTCGATGTTTGGATCCAGTGTTGTAATGCGTCCAGATCGGGGAGTCGTAGCCACTCCAGGGGGGAGACGCCATAGACCACTGCAGTGAGGATTCTTTCCAGCTCCTGCAGTGGCTCTGCCGGGAGCCTCTGCGACTGTTCTGTTCCCGGTCGGTATTGTGGCTGGAGTGGATTGTCGGTTTCGTTCCCAATGGTTGTCAGCTGTTGCCGCAGTGCCATCACCCGAGCCAGTGGTTGTCGTGGTGGCGGTTGTTGCAGCTCCTCACTCCAGCCGATCAATGTTCTCCAGAGGTGCTCCCGCAGGGTCTCCAGTTGTACTCGTTGCTGGCGTTGGTGTTCTCGGGTGGGGGTGGCCACGATTCCCATTGCCTGTTCGGTTGCCCGCACGGCGGCTACCGCCTGGGCGGTGCCACAGACACTGAAGAGGAGTGGCAGGGCGGTCAAGGTCTCCTCGATGGTGCGCCCGTGGAAGAGGCGGCAGGCATGGACCGGACGGCTGGAGACGATGGTGGTGGTTACCCCCGTCGAAATGGGGTGTAGGGTAATCGCGATTCGCCCTTCCGGATCCATCGTTATTTTAGGCCGAGTGGGTGTGGTGATGGTGGTGATCGTGGGAATGGCTATGGAGCGCTCGTCCCTCTGGCTGCAGTGCGGGCAAGAGTCGTTCCCCCTGCTGTAGTTGCTGATGGTAGTGGTGCAGCTGCTGTCGGAGCCAGTCGAGCCAGATCGCCATCCCTTCGCCACTCTTGGCTGAGAGTGAGAATAGCGGGGCGGGGTTGGAGAGTTGGCGCAGATTGGTCTCGGCCCGGGCTGGGTCGAAATCTTCCAGGTAGGGGAGGAGATCCCCTTTGGTCACCAATACCAGGTCGGCGGCACGAAAGATGACGGGATACTTGGCCGGCTTGTCATCCCCTTCGGTAACCGAGAGCAGGGTGATGTTGCGGTGGTGTCCGAGGTCGAAGCTGGCGGGGCAGACCAGATTTCCGACATTCTCGATGAACAGTAGATCGAGCCCCTCGAGATCGAGCTGGTGAAGGGCGTCATGGACCATATGGGCATCCAGATGGCAGGCGCTTCCCGTGGAGATCTGACAGGCCGGCACCCCTTTGCGACGGATCCGTTCGGCATCGTTTTCGGTCTCCAGGTCCCCTTCGATCACCCCGATCTTGAACTCGCCCTGCAGCGCCTCGATGGTCGCCTCCAGCAACGCAGTCTTGCCGCTACCGGGGGAGGACATCAGGTTGATGGTGAGAATACGGTGACCATCGAGGTGGTCCCTATTGTGACTGGCCTGGTGGTCATTTTCGTGCAGGAGTCCCTGCAGCACTTCGACCGCCTCGCCCCCACTGGCGGTTCGGGAGAGTCGTCCCCCGTCTGTAACCAGATGTTGGTTGGCTGAGGTGAGGTTACAGCCGCAGGTATCACACATCGCTCTACTCCTTCTCCAGTTCCAGGCTTTTCAATAACATTTCGTTACCGCTGAGCAGTTCGGTTCGCCACTCTCCACAGTGGGGGCAGACCAGTCGGCTGATTGTTGCACTACTCTCTCGACCACACCGACTACAACGGATGGTAATCGCCACGGGCTCAATTTCAAGAGTCGCCTCTGCCGCTATGGTTCCACTCCGGGCGATTTCCCAGGCGCTCTGTAGTAGCGGGGGCTCGACTCCGGAGAGGGGGCCGATCTGGAGGTAGACCACGGTGACCGCACGGGCCTGATGTTGGTCGGCAATCGTCTCCAGTTGTGACAGGATCGACTGGCAGAGGGCGAGTTCATGCATCGGGTGGCAGGGTGTTGCGACACATCTCATCGTAGAGGGCCCAGGCGGTTTCAGCCTCCTCCTGGGTCAGTTTCTGAATCGCCTCTCCCAGGTGGCTGACCAGATAGTCTCCTACCTGCCACTCCTCGTGCTGCAGCATGAAGAGGCTGACGTTACGCTCGACACCCTGAGCCTCACACCGAGCCACCAGCTGGTCGATCTCCTTGATCTGCATTGGAATGCCAAAACACATAGAGGTAGATGATACGCCAACCCACTCCCGTCCTCCATGCTAGACTCGAACACAACAATGTGGATAGCTTTCAGAGGAGTGACAGATGCCACAGACACTGGTGTTGGGGTTGGGAAATACACTGCTCGGAGATGAAGGGGTCGGGGTCCGCGTGGTCGAGCGGCTGGCGGCAACGGGAGAGAGAGCGGGGGTCTCGTGGATGGATGGTGGAACGCTCAGTTTTACCCTGGCTGGGCCGATCGCCGCTGCCGATCGTCTGATCGTGATCGATGCCGCCAACCTCAGCCGTCACAGTGGGGCACTTGCCACCTTTGTTGACGAAGAGATGGACCGGTTTGTCGGCACAGGAAAAATGAGCAGTGTGCACGAGGTGAGCCTACTCGATCTGCTGTCGATCTCCGCCCTCAGTGCCGACCTGCCTCAGCCGCGTGCCTTGATCGGCATTCAGCCAGAGGTGGTCGACTGGGCCGACCAGTTATCCCCAGCGGTCGATGCGGCGGTGGAAGAGGCGGTGAAGGTGGTGGAGCGGCTATTGGCGGAGTGGGAACATGAGTAGTCTCGATGGAATTGTGGTGGAGGGGGCGGCGCTGGAGAATCGGGCGCTGGTCGATTCGTTGTTGGTGGAGGTGGCGACCCGTCTTGAAGATTATCTGGATCGGGGCGAACGGGGGGAGATCGATCTACGCACTCTGCCACTTACCCCACAGGATCATCAGGCGCTACTCTCCGCGCTGGGACGAGGAGAGGTGACCATTTCATTGGCGGTGATGGGGGAGAGTGAGATTATCGAGACCGCCTACGCCGGAGTATGGCACATCACCCATCGCGATGAGGAGCAGCGGGTCATTGCCGAGACCATTGAGATCTGTCTGGTTCCAGGGATCGTCGGGGCGACTGCGGGGGAGATGCGTGATGCGCTGCAACGGCTCCGGCAGGGTTTTCGATTGACAACGGAGTGCTCAAGTTCTAATACATAGTCAGGGCTATCATTATGGGTAAATGGTATTACTGAATGCTGTATTACTGCACCGGAGAGTTCTGATGAGCGTAGAGCGGGAGCAAGTGGGAGCAGGGCTGAAGGGGTCGGATGAGCGCTTTGCCGACCATCTCCAGAGGAACGGGATCAGCCGCAGGGGATTCCTGAAATTTTGTAGTTCGATGGCGGCGGCGCTGGCCTTACCGGTGGGATCGGCCGAGGTGATGGCCGAGGCACTGGCAGCGGTTCGACGACCGACGGTGATCTGGCTTTCGTTCCAGGAGTGTACCGGTTGTACCGAGTCGATTACCCGCTCCTATAGTCCTACCATCGAGAATCTCATCTTCGACTTCATCTCTCTCGACTACCACCACACGCTTCAGGTGGCTGCTGGGGCACAGGCCGAACATGCCCGCGAGGTGGCGATGAAGGAGTCCTACGGTAGTTATCTGCTGGTGGTTGATGGTGCCATCCCGACCGGACTCAATGGGGCCTACTCTACGATTGCCGGGCGCACCAATCTCAGCATGTTGGAGGAGG
>CAYFOQ010000042.1:15565-17801 GCA_964344735.1 uncultured Piscirickettsiaceae bacterium | reverse complement strand
TTCTCCAGGCGCTCCTGTCCCAGCTCCAAGGTGTTCTTGGGCTCCAAGCTCTTCCCGGTCGCCCCCTTTCGCAACACCCCATGGCAGCCGGCACAGCGCTGGAAGTAGAGGTTTTTGGCCTTCTCAAAATCGGTCTCGGAGAGTGTCGGACCAGAGGCAGTGGTCGCCGCCACGGTTGTCGCAGCAGCAGCCGGTGCAGCGACTGGAGCGGGAGCCGGCTTCGGAGCCGGAGCCTTGGCCATCGGTGCCGCTGCAGGGGGCTCGGCCACCGGAGTCGGAGCCTTGGCCACCGGTGCGGGGGCCGGGGCCGACTGCGGTGCTGCACTCTTGGCTGCAGAGCCGTCACCGGAATCGCTGCAGCCACTCAGCCCCACGCCCATCCCCAACGCAATCGCCACCGCCAGTGCCATTGGCCGGCTGCTGAAACTGTTGCTCCCATCCATCGCCATAACTATCCCCTTCTTTGGTTCGCTAGCGGCAGTCTCCGGCCATCAATACCAGGAGACCATAAAATCGATCTTGTACAGCGGTAGAGCCAGCGGGCCAAACCTCCCGCTGCGACCTGCCATGTGGACAGAGAGAATCCTGCAAGAGCGCCCTAGGCTTCATTGACCTAGGTCAACAACCGCACAGAAACAGCGTATACTCCCTCTGCACCTCACAATCCAGACGCCAACATTGACATGGGTCAACACCCCCCTCTACCGGCAGCTACACCCCCTGTCGTGGCGGTGCTAGGATGCCATCATGACTAGAGTCACCCTGCCCACTGCGACCCTTCTTCTGGTCTTGGCCTCACGATCACTTCTCCACCCGGTTGCCGCAGAGACGACTTCGACACTTCCACCACAGCGCCAGCAGGAGATTGCCGGGCTGGTGCAACAGGACTGCGGCTCCTGCCATGGCCTCACACTCAAGGGTGGACTTGGCCCCAGTCTCGATCCAGTCCGGCTACGACACTATCCACCCGCCTATATCGAGCAGACCATCCTTCACGGTCGCCCGGGCACTCCGATGCCCCCCTGGGGCCCTCTACTGACCTCCGAGGAGATTCGCTATATCGCCTCACAACTACTTTCCGGAGTCTGGTATGTCCCGTAAACATCTCCTCTTGATCCTCCCCCTGCTGCTGCTCTTCTCCGGCTGGAGTGGGGCTTGTGAAATCCGCGGTAGTGGTGACCTCGGCATCATCATCGAACGGGCCAGCGGCTCGATTCAGGTGATCAATACCACCAGCCGGACCGCACTGGGGCGGATCGAGGGGTTGGGCGACCTCTCTCACGCCTCGGCGGTTTTCTCTCGTGATGGACGCTACGCCTACATCTTTGGCCGAGATGGTGGTCTAAGCCAGGTCGATCTGCTCTGCCGCAATCTGAAACGGCGAATCCTTCAGGGGGGGAACAGTATCGGCGGGGCGATCTCCCAAAATGGTCGCTGGATTGCCGTCTCCAACTACGAACCGGGCGGCGGCAGAATCTTCGACAGCACCACACTACAACAGGTAGCTGACCTCCCCGCCACCCCAATCCAGGGCGAGAAGCGCTCCCGTACCGTAGGGTTGGTTGATGCTCCCGGCAACCGCTTCGTCTACAGCCTGTTCGATACCGGGGAGACCTGGGTGGTGGAGATGACCCCGGAGGGTACCGCCACCGTTACCCACCGCTTCACCACGACCGGGGTTCAGCCCTATGATGGCCTCATCACTCCGGATGGACGGCACTATATCGCTGGCCTCTTCGGAGAAGATGGACTCACCCGATTCGACCTCTGGAACCTCGACCAGGGACCACAGCGCCTTCTCAACCACTATGGTCGTGGTCAACAGAAGCTACCAGTCTACAAGATGCCTCACCTCGAAGGCTGGGCCCAGGCGGGGGGACACACCTTTCTCCCCGCAGTCGGACACCATGAACTACTGGTGGTGGAGAACGGTCAGTGGCAGGAACAGGGACGCATTGCGCTCCACGGCCAACCGGTCTTCGCCATGAGCCGCCCGGATGGCCGACAACTCTGGGTCAACTTCGCCTTTCCTGACAACGACACCCTACAAGTGATCGATACCGAAAAGCTTGAGGTGGTCCACCAACTGACCCCAGGCAAGGGGGTCCTCCACATGGAGTTTACCCCACGTGGAGAGGAGGTCTGGGTTTCGGTACGCGACCAGAACCGGGTCGATATCTACGATACCACGACGTTCGAGCGGGTAGGTTCCCTGCCGGCAGAGACCCCCAGTGGA
>CAYFOQ010000042.1:10697-15555 GCA_964344735.1 uncultured Piscirickettsiaceae bacterium | reverse complement strand
TTTTCACCGCGCGGGCCCACAAGATCGGTCTTTGACAGCCCCCCCTCTGTTTGCCTTGTATCAATTTCACCCCCCCCTGATCCCGGCATAATGTCCTCAGGATATAACTATTCACAGGTATCACATGATCGACTCCTCACAACTCTCGCTACAGGATCGACGGCTGCTCAACGAATTTCAGCACCACTTTCCGCTCTCCTCACGCCCCTATCAGGAGCTGGCCGAGCGACTGGGTCTATCTGAAGAGGCGCTGATCGCCCGTATCGAACTGCTCACGGAGTCCGGAATGATCAGCCGCATCGGTGCGGTAGTACAGCCCCACACCATCGGTGCCAGCACCTTGGCGGCAATGGCCGTTCCGGCTCCAGCGATCGCAGCCACCGTGGCATTGATCAACCAGATGCCTCAGGTCAACCACAACTACGAACGTGAGAACGAAATGAACCTCTGGTTCGTCGTCACCGCCGAAGACGAAGAGGTGGCTTTCTCTTGATGAGTCGGTCCACCAAACCTCGGGAGAGAACAATGATGGTCGATGATACCGACAAGGCCCTGCTGGCAGCGATCCAGGGCGGACTACCGCTGGTTTCACACCCCTATGCGGCCATCGCTACTACCATCGGTGTCGATGAAGAGGAGGTACTCTCCCGAATCCAGCGACTACGCCATGAGGGAGTGATCCGGCGCTTCGGAATTATCGTCCACCACCGCCCACTAGGCTACCAGGCCAACGGTATGGTGGTCTGGAAGCTTGCCCCCGAAGAGATTGAGCCATTCGCCCTGCAGGCCTCCTCCCGGGATTATGTCACCCTCTGTTATCAGCGCACGGCGCTGCCGCCCCGTTGGCCCTACACCCTCTATACCATGATTCATGGCCAAGACCGGGAGACGGTACTACAGCACGTAGCCACCCTCGCCCAGCTAGCGCCAGAGGGGACCGACCACCAGGTACTCTTCAGCAGCCGCCGCTTCAAACAGCAGGGGGCACGCTATTTCAAGCGAACTCCAGGCCTCCCTACCGTCATTACCGGAAGTCTTGGAGGAGAGCAAGAACAGACTGCTCTCTCCATCAAGACATCATGAAGAGCGCTACAGCCCCGGTACTCGACAACACCAACCGTGCCCTGATCAATCTGTTACAGGGGGGATTCCCGCTGACCGACCGCCCCTATCTCGAGGTTGCCGGGCAACTGGGGATCACCGAAGACGAACTGCTGTGGCGACTGGAGGTGATGAAAACCGATCGAGTCTACTCCCGCTTCGGCCCACTCTACAACGCCGAAGCCCTTGGTGGTGGCGTCACCCTGGCGGCCATGGAGGTTCCAGAGGCGCGTTTCAACCGGGTTGCAGAGCAGGTCAACCGCCACCCCGAGGTGTCGCACAACTACCGTAGGGCCAACCACTATGGGCCAACCCGCTTCAACATGTGGTTTGTAATCTCGACCGAAACCGGTGATGAGATTGCTCGGGTGATCTCTCGAATCGAACGAGAGACCGACCTCAGCGTCTACAATATGCCAAAACTGAAGGAGTATTTCCTGGAGCTGAAGTTCCAACTTTGACTCTGTGAGCACCACCATGGATCAGATCGACCGCACCATTATCGCCGCCACACAAGAGGGTCTCCCTCTTACCCCGCACCCCTACGACACCATCGGCAGGACAATTGGACTCAGTGGGGACGAGGTGATGGCCCGAATGGGGCAGATGTTGGCTACCGGAGCGATCCGACGAATCGGGATCATCCCCAACCACTATCAGCTCGGCTTTCGGGCCAATGGCATGACCGTATGGGACGTTCCAGATGAGGAGATCGATCGGCTCGGTACCACAATCGGTGACCTCGAATTCGTCAGTCACTGTTACCAGCGTCCACGCCACCTCCCGCACTGGCCCTATAACCTCTTTGCCATGGTTCATGGAAAAACCCGTAACGAGGTACTACAGAAGGCCGATGCGATTGCCGAAATCATGGGGAGTACCGTTCGATCCCGGGAAATTCTCCTTAGTAAGGAGATTCTGAAAAAGAGCGGTTTCCGACTGTTGCAAAATTCCGCTACGACTTTGCACGCTCCCCGCTCTTCCCACTAGAGGTATTCCCACTTATGTTCCGGATCAGTCACTATATGCGTGCCATCCGCAATCCAAGGGCGGTTCGGCCCGCCCGAACGCCAACCGGACCGGTGGTGATCTGGAACCTGATCCGGCGTTGCAACCTCACCTGTAAGCACTGTTATGCGGTCTCTGCCGACACCTCCTTCAAGGGCGAGCTCGACACGATGGAGGTCTATCGAGTGCTGGATGATCTGCAGCAGTATGGCGTCCCGGTGGTCATTCTCTCCGGCGGGGAACCGTTGATGCGTCCCGACCTCTTCGAGATCTCTCACCGGGCCAAATCCCAGGGGTTCTACCTTGGACTCTCGACCAACGGCACCCTGATCAGTGAAGAGAATATCGACTCGATCGCTGCGGTCGACTACAACTACGTTGGTATCAGCATCGATGGCCTGGAGCAGACCCATGATCGCTTCCGCCGCCTCGATGGTGCCTTTCGCCAGTCACTGCACGGCATCGAACTGTGTCAACAGCGGCAGATCAAGGTGGGATTACGGTTTACCCTGACCCAGGAGAATGCCGATGATCTCGAGCCCCTACTCAACCTGACAAGAGATTTGGGCGTAGACAAGTTCTATCTCTCCCATCTCAACTACGCCGGTAGAGGAAACAAAAATCGCGCTGAGGATGCCCACTTTCAGACCACCCGCCGAGCCATGGATCTGCTCTTTGAACGGGCCTGGGAGGAGTCGGCCAAAAGTGACGGAATCGAGTTCGTAACCGGAAACAATGATGCCGATGGGCTCTATCTACTCCACTGGGTGGCTCGCAACCACCCTCAACAGTTGGAGACGATTCGCTCACTGTTACAGCGGTGGGGAGGAAACCAGTCGGGGATCTATATCGCCAATATCGACAACCTGGGGCGAGTCCATCCGGACACCATGTGGTGGGACACCACACTCGGATCAGTTCGGGAGCGCCCCTTCTCGGAGATCTGGGAAGATCTCTCCCATCCGGTAATGGCCAATCTGAAACAGCGGCCCCGCCCGGTGGAGGGGCGCTGTAGCGCGTGTGACGGCTTCACCATTTGTGGTGGTAACACCCGGGTACGCGCACTTCAGATGAGCGGTAACTTCTGGGCCGAGGATCCCGGCTGCTACCTGACCGATGCCGAAATCGGACTCGGCGTAGCCGCTGACGACACCGATCGTAGCGAGGAGAGCAGTCGTGAAGAGGCAGCCTGATCACCGACTCATTTACAACACTTCGATGGCGGTTCGTACCCTCGGTACCGCCCTGCTGTTGGCATTGACCACCACACTTGTGGCCGAACCACTCTCTCCCCAGTCGACCGAGGACCTCTATCAGCAGCAGTGTGCCGCCTGCCACGGTGCCGATCGCCTCGGCTTGATCGGACCGGCCCTGTTACCGGAAAACCTCAAACGACTGCGAAAACAGGCGGCCATCGCCACCGTCACCGCAGGACGGCCTGCGACCCAAATGCCCCCTTTCGGAGAAAAACTAACACCAGAACAGATCGCTGCCCTGGTCGACCATGTCTACCGTCCATTACCGCAGGCTCCACAATGGGACCAAGACAAGATCACCGCCAGCCATACCCTTTTTCTCCCCCTCGAGCAGCTCCCCAATGAACCACAACATCGTGCCGACCCCCTCAACCTCTTTTTCGTAGTGGAGTCAGGTGACCACCACGCCACCATTCTCGATGGCGACCGACTGGAACCCATCACCCGTTTCAAAACCCGTTTCGCGCTCCACGGTGGGGCCAAATACTCCCCCGATGGACGTTTCGTCTACTACGCCACTCGAGATGGCTGGGTCACCCAATTCGATCTTCACTCGATGCAGCCGGTGGCAGAGATTCGTGCCGGCATCAATACCCGCAATATCGCCATCTCCAGTGACGGCAAACTGGTCGCTGTGGGTAATTACCTGCCACACAACCTGGTGCTACTCGATGCCCGCGATCTCTCCCTGCGAAAAATCATCCCGATCCAGAGTGGTGACGAGAGTTCACGAGTCAGCGCCGTCTACGATGCCGCCCCCCGGGGTAGTTTCATCCTGGCACTGAAAGATCTGCCAGAGATCTGGGAGATTCCCTACCTACCCGGCAAGCAAGGAGGATGGCAACACGACTATCGTAGTGACAGTGGCGAGGGGAGCCTCCCCTTCACCCCCAACCGAATCCACCTCGACACCCCGCTCGATGACTTCTTCTTCGACCAAGATTATGTCTTTCTGATGGGAACCTCTCGTAGCGGTGGTGGTGCCGTAGTCGATCTCGACCTACGACGCAAGGTGGCCCAACTGCAACTCGACGGGATGCCTCACCTCGGTTCAGGAATCACCTGGCAGCGTGGAGAACAGATGGTGATGGCAACCCCAAACCTGAAAAAGGGGGCGATGACCGTACTCGATATGGCCCACTGGAAGCCGATCCAGGAGATCAAAACCCAGGGGCCCGGATTCTTCATGCGGAGCCATGAGAACAGTCGCTACGCCTGGGCCGATGTATTTTTCGGGCCCAACCGGGATCTGGTCCACATCATCGATAAACAGACCCTGGAGATCGTCAAGACCGTGCGCCCCGCACCGGGCAAGACCGCGGCTCATGTCGAGTTCACCCGTGATGGTCGCTATGCCCTGCTCAGCATCTGGGATCCAGAGGGGGCCCTGGTGGTCTACGATGATGATACGCTGGAAGAGGTGAAACGTATTCCGATGAATAAGCCGGTCGGGAAGTACAACGTCTATAACAAGATCCGGCGATCGGAAGGGA
>CAYFOQ010000042.1:3219-10687 GCA_964344735.1 uncultured Piscirickettsiaceae bacterium | reverse complement strand
GCCTCGTTCTCCCCTCACCCCCCCGACTACAAACTATCATTTGACCTAAATCAACGTCATTCTCCCCCCCTTCCAACACACTACCCTCTCCTATTTCCATACCAACCTTAGGAGTACCAACGATGGACGAAATGTTCACCAAATCGATGGCTCGAAATATCTTCTATGGGGGAAGCATGTTCTTCTTCCTGCTATTTCTGGCCTTGACCTTCGACACCATGGGGATTATCCCTGACCGGGACAACCATGCGAACCTCACCCCCGAGGTAGCGGCCGGTAAGATGCTGTGGGAGAAGAACGACTGTATCGGTTGTCATACCCTGTTGGGTGAAGGGGCCTACTTCGCTCCCGAGCTGGGCAATGTCTATGTCCGTTTCGGTAACAGCACCGAGGCGATCAAGGGGTTCATCAAGAGTCGTCCCAAGGATGGTATTCCCGGGCGCCGCAGTATGCCGCAATTCAACTTCACGGATGAAGAGCTGGAGCAGCTGGCGCAGTTCCTCAAGTACACCTCGGAGATCAATACCTCCAACTGGCCACCGAACAAGATGGGTTAAGGAGAGATCATCATGCAATATCAATCACAGTCTGTTGCCAAGTACTACTTTACCGCTGCGATCGGCCTATTCGCAGGACAGATTCTGTTCGGCCTGATCATCGGTCTGCAGTACGTCATGGGTGATTTCCTCTTTCCGGAGATCCCCTTCAACGTGGCCCGTATGGTCCACACCAACCTGCTGATCGTCTGGCTGCTGTTTGGCTTCATGGGCGCAGCCTACTACCTCATCCCGGAAGAGGCGGAACGCGAACTCTACAGTCCGGGGCTGGCGATCCTGATGTTCTGGATCTTCCTGATTGCGGGCGCGCTTACGGTTCTCGGCTATCTGCTGGTACCCTACTCCACGCTGGCCGACCTGACCATGAACGAGCTACTCCCCACGATGGGGCGTGAGTTCCTGGAGCAACCGACCATCACCAAGCTCGGTATCGTGGTCGTTGCCCTGGCCTTCCTGTTCAATGTCGGGATGACCGTACTGACCGGGAAAAAGACCGTTATCAATCTGGTGCTGATGATCGGTCTCGTGGGACTGGCGGTATTCTTCCTCTTCTCCTTCTACAACCCCAACAACCTGGTAATGGACAAGTTCTGGTGGTGGTGGACGGTTCACCTCTGGGTAGAGGGTGTCTGGGAGCTGATCCTCGGTTCGATTCTCGCCTTCGTACTGATCAAGACCACCGGTGTCGACCGTGAGGTGATCGAGAAGTGGCTCTACATCATCATCGCCATGACCCTGATCACCGGTATCGTCGGTACCGGCCACCACTACTACTGGATCGGTACTCCGGAGTACTGGCAGTGGTGGGGTTCGATCTTCTCCGCACTGGAGCCGATTCCGTTCTTCATGATGACCGTATTCGCCTTCACTATGGTCAACAAGCGTAAGATCGACCACCCCAACAAGGCCGCCGTACTGTGGGCCCTGGGAACCGGTGTGATGGCGTTCCTCGGCGCAGGTGTATGGGGCTTCCTCCACACGCTGGCTCCGGTCAACTACTTCACCCACGGTACTCAGATCACCGCAGCCCATGGTCACATGGCCTTCTACGGAGCCTATGCCATGGTGGTGCTGGCGATCATCTCTTACGCCATGCCAATCATGCGGGGTCGTGCGGCCAACTCCAACCGCGCTCAAGTCATGGAGATGTGGTCCTTCTGGCTGATGACGGTCTCTATCGTCTTCATTACGCTCTTCCTCACGGCTGCAGGCATCCTGCAGACCTGGCTGCAGCGTATTGCCGACAACCCGATGCCGTTCATGGCAGCCCAGGATCAGGTCGCCCTGTTCTACTGGCTGCGTGAGATCTCCGGTGTGATCTTCCTGATCGGACTGGTGATCTACATCATGAGCTTCTTCACTGATGATGAGGGTGAGGTCGCCGAGTCGTAATTCTAACGACCCGGATGCGGTACCATAGGCCCCTGCCGTTCCCGGCAGGGGCCTTTTTTTTGGGGGTGCCCTTGAACCTGATCTAGCCTCTCCCCTGCGTCCCCCCTTTTGCAAAACAGTCATGAGCCACGCTCCCTACACCCTGTTCTTCGACGACACCCTGCCGATCAACCAACGTCGACAGGAGATCGCGGCCACCATCCGTGATCATCCGGTGACCATCCTCTGTGGAGAGACCGGTTCTGGAAAAACCACCCAGCTCCCCAAGATCTGCCTCTCTCTGGGACGAGGAGAAGAGCGGATGATCGGCCATACCCAGCCTCGTCGGATCGCGGCTCGGGCAGTCGCCAACCGGATTGCCGAGGAGCTGGAGACAACGCTGGGGAGTGTCGTCGGCTATAAGATCCGATTCAGCAACCGTAGCCACAAGCAGAGTCGAATCAAGTTGATGACCGACGGAATTCTGCTGGCAGAGATCCAATCCGACCCGCTACTGCGACACTACGACACCCTGATCATCGACGAGGCCCATGAGCGCAGCCTCAATATCGACTTCCTTCTCGGCTATCTCAAGCAGCTCCTGCCTCGCCGTCCCGATCTCAAGCTGATTATCACCTCCGCCACCATCGATCCCGAACGCTTTTCACGCCACTTCAATGATGCTCCGATTCTCAATGTCTCGGGCCGAACCTGGCCGGTAGAGGTGCGCTACCGACCAATCGAAGAGGAAGAATCAGAAGAGAAGAGTGGCGGGCGGTCTCGCCGTCAAGAGCAGAGCCGTCCACTGCAGCAGGCGGTGTTGGCGGCGGTCGAAGAGCTGGGACGGGAGGGGCAAGGAGATATTCTGATCTTCTTCAGTGGGGAGCGCGAGATCAACGAAATGCGCGACCACCTCCAAGGTGCCGGACTCCGTCAGACCGAGGTGCTACCACTCTACTCCCGACTTTCATCGAAGGAGCAGAATCGGATCTTCGCCAGCCATCCGGGTCGTCGCATCATCCTCGCCACCAACGTCGCAGAGACCTCTCTCACCGTTCCCGGCATTCGTTATGTCATCGACATCGGCACGGCCCGGATCAGTCGCTATAGCCATCGTACCGGAATCCAACGACTGCCGATCGAACCGATCTCTCAGGCTGCCGCCAACCAACGAAAAGGGCGCTGCGGTCGAGTTGCCAACGGCATCTGTATTCGCCTCTATAGTGAGGAGGCATTCAACAGCCGCCCGCTCTTCACCGACCCCGAGATCCTCCGTACCCACCTTGCCCCGGTCATCCTGCAGATGTCCCACCTCGGTCTGGGGCGTCCCGAGTCGTTTCCCTTTATCGATCCGCCAGACCTATCACTGATCCGTGACGGTCTTCGGACCCTTCGTGAACTGGGCGCACTCAAACGTCCAGAAGAGGGGCTGACCGCACTGGGCCGAAAACTGGCCCGCTTTCCGCTCGATCCCCAGATCGCCCGTATGCTACTGGCGGCGGAACGAGAGGGGTCACTGCAGGAGATACAGATCATCGCCGCGGCACTCTCCATTCAAGACCCCCGGGAGCGTCCACAACAGGCACGACAACAGGCTGATCAGCGTCATCAACCCTTCACCGATGAGTCGTCAGACTTCCTCTTCTTCCTCAATTTGTGGAACTTCTACCAAGAACAGCGCACGGCCCTCTCCGGCAACCAACTTCGGAAACTGTGCAAGAATCACTTCCTCTCCTGGATGCGAATGCGTGAGTGGCAGGAGGTACACAGCCAGCTGCAGCAAGTCTGTAGAGAGCTCAAACTACAAGAGAATGATCAACCGGCTGACTACGGGATGATCCATCGTGCCCTCCTGGCAGGACTATTGAGCCACATTGCGACCGCCTCCAGTGAAAAACATCGCTATGACGGTGCTCGTGGTGTACAGCTACGAATCTGGCCCGGCTCAACCCAGTTCAAGGGCAACCCAAAGTGGATCGTTGCCGCCGAGAAGGTGGAGACGACCCAGCTCTATGCCCGCACCATCGCCCGCATCGAGCCACTCTGGCTGGAACGGGTTGGATCCCATCTGCTCAAACGTAGCTACGCCGAACCCCACTGGGAGAAGCGCCGAGGACAGGTGGCCGCCTACGAGACGGTTACCCTCTACGGCCTCCCGATCATCTCTCGTCGCAAGACCAACTACGGCCCCATCGATCCAAAAGAGTCACGTACGCTCTTTATCCGTTCCGGGCTAGTAGAGGGGGAGGTGAGAACCGCAGGAGGATTTCTTCGACACAACCGCCGTGAAATCGAAAAGATCGAATCGCTGGAGGCAAAGTCGAGACGGCGCGACATTCTCGCCGATGACGAGACCCTGTTCCAGTTTTACGATCAACATATTCCCCAAAGGATCTACTCTACACCAGCCTTTGAGAAATGGCGCAAAAAGGTCGAGCAGGAGAACCCTCGTCTACTCTATCTCTCTGCAGAGCGTCTGATGCAGCACGATGCAGAATCGGTACAAGATCCGCACCTCTTTCCCGATCAAATCACCCTCGGCAGAACTCGACTACCCCTGAGTTACCTCTTCGAACCCGGCAGTGATGAGGATGGCGTCACGTTGAAATTGCCTCAAGAGCTTCTGCCTCAACTCGATCCTGAACCATTCGAGTGGCTGGTTCCAGGGCTCTTCCGCGAACGCCTGATTGCCATGCTTCGGGCCCTGCCCAAGCGGTGGCGACGCAATTTCGTACCGGTACCCGAGTTTGCCGATGCGCTGTTACCCACACTCGACCCAGGACGCGGTCCACTACGACAGCAACTTTCGCAACGACTGCGGCAGATGACCGGAGTCACCCTACCAGAAGAGCTCTGGGAGGAGGCAACACCACCGGACCATCTGCAGTTCCGCTTCGTTGTCATCGATGCTGCCGGTAAACCGATCGACCATGGACGCAACCTGCGGGCGCTACAACAACGCGGTAATCGTCTGGATGGAGCGCGTCCAACCCGTGGACAAAACAGCGCCTCCGTCGCCCCCCCACCTCGCCACCCCCTGGAACAACAGGATCTTCAGCACTGGAGCATCGGCTCGCTGCCGGAGTCGGTCGAGGTGGAGCGTCACGCCATCGGAATCACCCTCTATCCGGCAGTGGTACACCAACGCGAACCCGCTCGAATCGATCTACAGCTACTCCATACCCCAGAGGAGGCCGAAGCGGCCAGCCGAAAAGGGATTACCGCACTATTTCTGCTGCAATACCGGCGAAAGATCGAGGCAATCACCACTCAAGCGATCGATGGTGATCGGCTCTGCCTCCACTACCTGACCCTGGGGCGCTGTCGGGAGCTGCGGGAGGATCTTCTCACCGTCACCGCCCGCGAGCTGCTCTTTGGCGATAACACCGTTCTACCGAGAACGGCACAACAGTACGAGCAACGTTGTGGTGGTGCGCTATCCGCACTGGAATCCCGGTTACGACAAAATGGGGCCCTTCTGAGTGAGATACTGCAACGACACCATCGACTACAGAAGCAACTCAAAGGAAACCTCTCACCCGCGCTACTCAAGAGCTACAGCGCAATCCGTAGCCACCTCGACACCCTGGTCTATCCCCACTTCATCTGTCACACCCCTACCCCCTGGCTCCCAGAGCTACCACGCTACCTGCAGGCGATCGAGATACGACTGGAGCGACTGCTCCGCAACCCCAGCGCCGACCAACAACGGGCACGACAGTTGGAACCATACTGGAATCCGATACAGCAACGGCTGACCGAAAACAGTGCTTATCGACGGGAAGAGTACCGCTGGATGGTAGAGGAGTACCGCGTCTCACTCTTCGCCCAGGAACTGGGAACCCGGGTACCGGTATCACCGGAGCGGCTGAAAAAGATGTGGCGGAGAGGGGTGGGGTGAGAGGAACTTACACCAATTACAGTGAAGATAGCATCCTCATGGCGACCAGAAAAAGAGAGAACGCAAACAGCCGTCGCAGTGGTGCCACCGGCAGATGATGTGCCAGCCGTGCCCCCAATGGCGCCGTCAGTAACGAGGCCAGACTGACCCAAAACAGTGGCTGCCAATAGAGAAAGCCGCTGCTGGGTTGTGGGAGTGAGGGGATTCCCCAACCACTCACCACGAACCCGATGGTACCGGCAAGTGCAATCGGCAACCCCACCGCAGCCGAGGTACCAACCGCTTGATGGATCGATACTCGATTCCAGACCAACCAGGGTACTGTCAGCGTCCCCCCACCAATCCCGACTAATGCCGAGAATCCACCAATCCCTGTTCCAACCAGTGCACTCCCCCACCTTCCGGGTAAGGTATGGGTTGCTGGTGCCCGCAATCCGAGGGCCAGTTGCACCGCGACCCAGAGCTCAAACAGGGCAAAGAGCCGTTGCAGTACTTCGGTATCAATCTGACTTGCGACCCAGGATCCGATCCATCCCCCCACGATCACCCCTGGCGTGAGTCGTTGAAAGAGGTCCCAACGGACCGCCTGGCGATGATGGTGAGCCCGAATGGAGGAGAGGGAGGTGACGATGATGGTTCCCAATGAGGTCCCGATCGCCAGATGCATCACCCACTCGGCCGGCACCTGTTGCAAGGTAAACACCCCCGCCAGCACCGGAACGATCACCAACCCTCCCCCTACTCCCAATAGGCCTGCGAGCAGGCCGGCCACCGCGCCGGTGAGGAGGTAGAGTAACGGCAAGTGAAGCATTGACACGACGCTACCCCTCTGGGGCTATCCACACCGTCTTGGCATTGACAAACTCCAGAATTCCGAGCCGAGAGAGCTCACGACCATAACCGGACCGCTTGACCCCACCGAAGGGGAGCCGGGGGTCACTCTTCACCAGCCCATTGATAAAGACCGCACCACAATCGAGTCGATGCGCCAATCGCTCTCCTCGCTCCTGGTCGGCGGTCCAGATCGAACCACCGAGGCCAAAGGGGGAGTCATTGGCAATCTCGACCGCCTCCTCCTCATCCCGGGCGCGGATCACGATCGCCACCGGACCAAATAGCTCCTCATCCCAGGCCGGCATCCCCGGTGCCACTCGGTCCAGTATCGATGCGGCATACCCGGCCAGGGTTCCAGTCAGTGGATGACACCCTTGAAGAGCCACCGCACCGGCAGCAATGCTCCGCTGAACCTGTTGATCGAGGATATCGCGTAACTCACTCCGTGCCAGAGGCGCCAAGGTGGTCTGGGGATCACGAGGATCACCATACCGCAACTTCTCCACTGCCGACTGCAAGCGCTGAAGAAAGGGCTCGGCAATGGCATCGACCAGAATAAAACGCTTGGCGGCAATGCAACTCTGCCCACCATTGAGAAAGCGAGAGACCACCCCCACCTCGACCGCCCGATCGAGATCGGCATCCTCCAACACGATGAAGGGGTCGGAACCACCCAATTCGAGCAGACTCTTCTTCAGTGCACCACCGGCAACCGCAGCGACACGCTCTCCGGCCTGTTCACTCCCCGTCAATGTGACCGCATGAACCCGCCGGTCCTGCACCACGGCAGCCACCTGATCGGCCG
>CAYFOQ010000042.1:2115-3209 GCA_964344735.1 uncultured Piscirickettsiaceae bacterium | reverse complement strand
ACCCCCGTGGGTACCCCTGCCGCCTGAAAAACGGCCTCGATCTCTACTGCCGCACCTGGAACCGTAGCGGCATGTTTCAACAGTGCACCGTTTCCCGCCACCAATGCCGGTGCGGCAAAACGAAACACCTGCCATAGCGGAAAGTTCCACGGCATTATCGCCAACACCAACCCTAACGGCTGATAGGCCACATAACTGTTTCCAGCATCGGAGGAGATCGGTTCATCCCGCAAGAAATGGGGAGCCTGCTCAGCATAGTAATCACAGACCCAGGCACACTTCTCCACCTCGGCCTCCGCCTCGGCAATCAGCTTCCCCATCTCCTCTACGATCAACGCTGCCAATACCTCTTTACGTTGGCGAAGCACCACCGCCACCGACCGCAACTGAGCACAACGATCCGCAAGCGTCCATTGACGCCACGCCGCCGCCGCTATTTCTGCCTGCTGCAGTGCCGTCTCGATCTGAGACTGGTCCCACTGCGCCACTTCCCGAACTACCGCACCACTGTAAGGGTTGATCGACCTCATTTCCCGCTCCCTCGTCTCAACTCAAAATCGATGGCGATCATCATAGCCACACCCGCTGCCGCCGACCGTTCCAGGCCCCTACGCCCCCTTCGAACACCCCGGGACAGCGGGTACCACAGGCCTGACAAAGCCCCTCTTCATCAAGATGGTAATCGCTGATGTGGTAACGGTCACGCTGAATCACTACCCCCCCACAACCGCTACAACGGGTAGAGCTCCCATTTCGATCATCCACATTGCCGGTATAGACATGCAGCAAGCCGGCATCACGGGCGATCTGTCGTGACCGACGCAGTGTCTGCAACGGTGTGGCCTGTGGCGTCGACATTCGGTAGGCGGGGTGATAGGCGGGAAAGTGCAGCGGAACCTCGGGGCCCAACTGTTCGACAATCCATCGACTCATGGCAGCGATCTCCCCGGGGTCATCATTCTCACCGGGAATCAGTAAGGTGGTCAACTCGACCCAGACCGAGGTCTGTTGTCGCAGGTAGATCAGGGTCTCGAGCACCGGCTGCAGATGTCCTCCGCAGAGACGACGGTAGAAGGGTTCGCTGAACCCCTTGA
>CAYFOQ010000042.1:1192-2105 GCA_964344735.1 uncultured Piscirickettsiaceae bacterium | reverse complement strand
GATCGATATTGGCGGCATCCATACCAGAGAAGAACGCCTCCCGGGCTGCCCCTTCGATATAGCCTGCAGTGACCGCAACCGAGCGGATATTACGAAGCCGGCAGGCCGCAGCAACATCGAGTGCATATTCGAGAAAGATCACCGGGTCATTGTAGGTAAAGGCGACACTGCGACAGTCGCTCTCGACGGCAGCCCGGGCAATCGCTTCCGGTGTGGCCTGCTGCTGTAACCGGTCCTGCTCTCGCGCCTTGCTGAGATCCCAATTCTGACAAAATCGGCAACTGAGGTTACAACCGGCGGTACCAAAGGAGAGGGTGGCGCTACCGGGGAGAAAGTGGTTAAGTGGCTTCTTCTCGATCGGATCGATGGCAAATCCGCTGGAGCGACCATAGCTGGTCAACACCACCGCTCCCTGATGGGCCTGTCGAACGAAACAGAGCCCCGGTTGTCCCTCCCGTAACCGACAACTTCGTGGACAGAGGGTGCACTCGACTCGACCATCTTCAAGCCGCCGCCAGTAACGGGTGGGATGGTACGCACGCCTCTCTTCCATCCGCCTCACGACTCGCCTCTCCTGCCGGTCAGACCGGCCAACCGTTGAACGGGTGGCCTTGTGGTATCGGAATCGGTTACGCTAGTGCCGTTCATGGTGTGATGGTAGTCGACTCTACCACTGCAGGGAAAGAAGAGTGTGAGGAGCGCTGTCATGATCCGCCAACCCGCTGTCGCCGGTACCTTTTATCCCCAAAGTCGGGAACAGCTCGGGCTCGAGCTGGAGCGGCTCATCACCGCGGCCTCACCCGCCCGGCTCCGACCCAAGGCGATCATCGCTCCCCATGCCGGATACCGCTACTCCGGTCCGATCGCGGCCTCCGGCTATCGATCACCGCAATCACCGCGCCGGCAGATCCAC
>CAYFOQ010000042.1:0-1181 GCA_964344735.1 uncultured Piscirickettsiaceae bacterium | reverse complement strand
GCCCCCTCCTTCAGCCACTACCAGACCCCGTTGGGTGAGATCGCAATCGACCATGCTGCACTCGAGCCACTCTACACCTTGGCGGCAGTGAACCGCTTCGACGCCCCTCATCTGCCCGAACATAGCCTGGAAGTTCAGCTCCCCTTTCTACAGTATCTACTGGAAGCGTTCACGCTAGTGCCACTGGTGGTCGGTTCCACCTCTCCCCATGTCGTTCATGAGGTTTTGAGCCAGCAGCAAGGGGGAGAGGAGACCTTGATCGTGATCAGCTCGGACCTCAGCCACTACCTCCCATACCCCCAGGCCCAGCGACTCGACCGCAAAACCAGCCACGCGATCGAGACCCTCGATGATACCGGACTGGGATACGACAGCGCCTGCGGAAGAGTCCCGATCGGCGGTCTGTTGTTACTGGCGCAACAGCAGCAGTGGCAGTGTCACACCGTTGATCTGCGCAACTCCGGTGATACCGCCGGGGATCACCAGCGGGTCGTGGGTTATGGATCCTATCTCTTCACCACCGCCACCCCTCACACCACCCCACTCTCCCAACCATGACTCATACCGACACAGAGCGACAGCAGATGGTGGCGCTGGTGCGCCGAACGATCGAGCACGGGCTACAGCATCATACGCCAGCGACAGCCACCGCAGAACAGCACCCCCCTTTTTTACACCAACCGGGCGCCTGCTTTATCACACTCGAACTCGATCACCATCTTCGTGGCTGCATCGGTAGCCTCGAGGCCCATCGCTCGCTACTGGACGATCTACTAGCCAACGGCTTCGCAGCCGCATTTCGTGACCCCCGCTTCCCCCCCCTGGGAGCAGAGGAGTACCCCCGATGCACGATCAAAATCTCACTACTGAGCAGACCCGAGCCACTCACCTTTCGCTCGGAGAGTGATCTGCTACGACAGCTCCAACCGGGGATCGATGGGCTGATTCTGAGTGACCGGACCCATCGGGGCACCTTTCTGCCCTCGGTCTGGGAGCAGCTCCCCGAACCGCATCAATTCCTGCAACAACTCAAGCGCAAAGCGGGACTGGCCGGTGACTACTGGTCAGAGAGCTTACGGGTAGAACGGTACCGAACCGAGCAGTTTTCCTATCAATCGTTGTAAAGGTTTCGGCACTCCTGAATGGCAACCGTCTGCGGCCAGGGAAGGCCGCAGCCGAGC
>CAYFOQ010000041.1:16026-17956 GCA_964344735.1 uncultured Piscirickettsiaceae bacterium | reverse complement strand
GCGCGGAGAGCTGGCGACACTGGTGATGTTGGAACCGGAGGGGCCTCCCTGGGGGGTGAGTGCGCGGCGGGCGATCTGCGGCCTCTATCTCAATGAACTGTTGATGCGACTCTTGCAACGGGGGGATCCGGTTCCAGCGCTGTTCCAACGCTACTGTGAGACCCTGGGTGCACTGCAGGATGGGGCAGAAGAGGGGGTGCTGTTGCGGCGGTTCGAGATCGATCTGCTACGAGTGGCAGGGTTCGGTCTCGATTTTGACCAAGATCATCAAGGCCAGATCATCGAAAGGGATCTCCGTTATCACTACCGTCCACAGCAGGGGTTCGAGCGGGCGCTGTCAACCGCCTCATTGGAGAGCTGGAGTGGGGCTACGTTACGGTGGTTGGGGCAAGGGTGTCGCGGTGGTGATGAGTCTATGCGGCGGGAGGCACGACAACTGTTGCGTCGGGTTCTCGACTCTCATCTGAGTGGAGAGCTGCAGAGTCGCAAACTGTTGGGCGGTTATCAACGATGGACCGGTGACAGCGGTCTGGTTGCAGGAGATAGAAATCCATGTTGAGAAGTACTGGAGCCCCATTGTTGGGGGTCAATATCGATCATGTCGCCACCCTGCGTCAGGCGCGGGGTACCCGTTATCCCGATCCGTTGCAGGCGGCCCTGGTGGCGGAGGAGGCGGGGGCGGATGGCATAACCCTCCATTTACGGGAGGATCGACGTCACATTCAGGAGCGTGATCTACGATTGATCGGCGAAGTGGTGCAGACCCGGATCAACCTGGAGATGGCGGTCACTCCGGAGATGATCGCCATTGCTATCGCCGCCCGACCAGCCGACTGTTGTCTGGTACCGGAGCGGCGCGAGGAGCTCACCACGGAAGGGGGACTCGATGTGGCGGGACAGCAGGAGAATATGCGAGTCGCGGTCGAACAGTTACAGCAAGCCGGGATTCGAGTCTCCCCTTTTATCGATCCTGATCCTCGTCAGATCGATGCGGTGGTGGCGGTGGGGGCCCCGGTCTGTGAGATACACACCGGACGCTATGCCGATGCCTCAACCGCAGACCAGCGGCAGCAGGAGCTACTCCGTATCGTTGAGGCGGTCCGTTATGCCCACGCCAGCGGCCTACAGGTCAATGCCGGTCATGGGCTGCACTATCACAATGTTCAGCCCATTGCAGCCCTGCCTGAAATTGTTGAGCTCAATATCGGTCACGCCATTATTGCCCGTGCCCTTTTTTCTGGACTGGGGCAGGCCGTGGCAGAGATGAAACGGCTGTTGCGGGAGGCGTGATGATCGTTGGAGTTGGGACCGATATCGTGGCGGTAGAACGGTTGGATATGGCCCACCGCCGTTTTGGTGAGCGTCTCGCCGTTCGGCTGCTGGCGGTACAAGAGCTAGAGCAGTACCATTGCCAACGGCAGGAGCAACGACACCGCTTTTTGGCACGGCGCTTCGCTGCCAAGGAAGCTGCGGTGAAGGCGTTGGGAACCGGTTTCCAGCGGGGGATCGGATTTTCCCAGATCGAGGTGGAGCACGATGAGCTGGGTCAGCCTCAATTGTGCTGGAGTGGAGCGGCACGTACTCGTTTCGATGCCCTCGGGGTGGAACGGGCGTATCTGTCGATCAGTGATGAATTGCACTATGCAGTGGCCTTTGTGGTACTGGAGAGAGGAAGGTGATGCGGTCTTATGAGACGATGGCGAGCGTAGTGGGTAATACCCCACTGGTGGCACTGCAGCGACTGCCCGGGGAGGCGGGTGATGCTCGAGGCAATCGCCTGTTGGTGAAGCTGGAGGGCAACAATCCAGCCGGATCGGTCAAGGATCGCCCGGCCCTGAGCATGATTCGAAGAGCTCAGGAGCGGGGGGAGATTCACCCTGGTGAGACGCTGATCGAGGCCACCAGTGGCAATACCGGGATTGCCTTGGCG
>CAYFOQ010000041.1:0-16016 GCA_964344735.1 uncultured Piscirickettsiaceae bacterium | reverse complement strand
TCATGGGGTATCGTCTGATTCTGGTGATGCCGGAGCACATGAGCCTGGAGCGGCGGGCCTCGATGCGTGCCTATGGCGCCGAACTGGTGCTGACCTCGAAAGAGGGGAGTATGGAAGAGGCGATCGACCGTGCTCGAGAACTACAGGCCAGTGGCGCTGGCCGAATTCTCGATCAGTTTTCCAATCCTGACAATCCGCAGGCCCACTATGACTCCACTGGCCCCGAGATCTGGCGTGATACCGCCGGAGAGGTGAGCCACTTTGTCAGTGCCATGGGAACGACCGGCACCATCATGGGGAACTCCCGTTATCTCAAGGAGTGTAATCCGGCAATCGAGATCATTGGTGTCCAGCCTGCCGAAGGGGCGAGTATCCCCGGGATCCGACGCTGGCCCCAGCAGTATCTGCCACAGATCTATGAGCCGCAGCGGGTGGACCGCCTGATCGATGTCTCCCAGTCGCTGGCGGAGGAGACCACGAGGCGGCTGGCGGCAGAGGAGGGGATCTTCTGCGGAATCTCTTCTGGTGGTGCGGTAGCCGTGGCACTCGGTCTGCTTGGGGAGCTGAAAAATGCCACCATAGTGACCATCATCTGTGATCGCGGTGACCGTTATCTCTCGACCGGAGTATTTCCGGGGCAGTAATTACTCGATCGAGTAGTGTTATTGGTTCACGATGTTCCAGTAGGTATCATGAAGGCAAGTCAGATAGAGGAATAGGACGAATGGAAGAGGAAGTTGACGAGGAGCTGATGGCCATCTTTCTTGAAGGGGTGGCAGAGTATCGCGATCGACTGGCCGGTGGCTTGGAACAGCAGGATTGGTCTCAGGTTCGTCATGCAGCACACAGTATCAAAGGGACTGCTGCCTCATTCGGTTTTCCGGGGCTGACTGACCGTGCCCGTGAACTGCAAGAGAGTATTGACCTGGAGCAGATGGATCGGGCACCAGAACAGGCACGACAACTGCTTGCAGATCTTGATAGTACACTCTCCTGAGCGACTATTTGCGCTGATTGAGCTGCTGTAGCAACCGTTCGATCAGTGGGGTGGTCTCGCTGAATTGCGCTTGATCGATTCGGTTACAGATCTCTCTGCCAAGTTCGGTCAGCTCGGGGCGGCCGAAGGTGGCTGCGCTGCCCTTGAGGTTGTGGGCGGTGGTGCGGAGTCGATCCCAGGCCTGGTTCTCGAGGTCGACTGGCAGTGTCTCCCGGGCTCGGGTCAACTGCTGGCTGAATAGCGCTCTGGCCTCACTGCTGACGACCAGCTCTTCACTCTCCTGTGGCGCGGCTGTCGAGTTCTCCTGTTGTAGCAGGAAGCGCTGTAGTATCCGCTTCAGTGCGCTGCGATTGATCGGCTTGTTGAGAAACTCATTGCAACCGGCCTGGAAGAAACGGTCCCGATACTCTGGCATCACGTTTGCGGTGAGGGCAACGATCGGTTTGCTGTAACCGAGGGTACGAAGGGTCTCGGTCGATTCGATCCCATCCATCACCGGCATCTGCATATCCATCAAAATCAGGTCGTAGCTATGCTGTAACGCCAGTTCCATCGCAATCGCGCCATTCTCCGCTGTGGTTACGGTGATTCCCATCGATTCCAGCAGTCCCTTGACCAAGGTGCACATCACCGGAGTATCTTCTGCGACCAATACGGTACCGCTGAAGCGGCTGGGGAGAGGTTGACGACTACGAACCGGTTGGCTGGCACGGTAAGGGATGGTGAGCGTGAAACGGGAGCCTGCTCCCTCGCTACTCTCCACTTCGATTGTACCTCCCATCATCTCCGCCAGTTGACTGGAGAGATAGAGTCCGAGGCCGGTACCACCATGTCTGCGAGAGAGGGAGCCATCGATCTGCTCGAAGGGTTGGAACAGTCGTTTCTGGGCGGAGGATGGAATCCCTATCCCCTCATCCTGTACGGCGAAGTGGAGCCGGTTACCGTCCTGGCTACGGCTGGTGGTGAAGGTGATCGTGCCGGATGTGGAGAATTTCACTGCGTTGCTGAGCAGATTACGGAGGATCTGCTGCAGACGGTTACCATCTCCCAGCAACGGCTGGGAGGATTGGAATCGGGGCTGGTGCTCCAGCTGCAGGTTGCGTTCGGCCGCTATCGTCGAGAACTGCTGCATCAGTTCGGCACAGAGTCTGTTGAGCTCCCAGCCCTGCTCCTCCAGTGCCAGTTTCCCGGACTGGATTCGGGAGTAGTCGAGGATATCACCGATCAGCAGCATCAGGTTCTGTCCCGAGGTGGAGATGGCACCGACCAGCCGCTGCTCCTCGGAACCCAGTGAGCGCTCTCTCAACAGGTCACAGTTGCCGAGAATGCCGCTGAGCGGGGTGCGAAGTTCATGGCTGATGGTGGCGAGGAAGTCCTCTTTCGCCTTGCTAACCTGGCGTCGGCTCTCCTGATTGAGCAGGGTGCTGATATCGTGGAGTACCAATACGGCACCGATGAACTGGTTCTGCGCCCCCTCGTTGAGGTAGAGCGGAGAGCCGGTGACATGGACGGCGAGTGTCTGTACTTCACCCCCGTTCCCATATCGCTTGAGTTGCCAGTTATAACTTCCCTGTTCATCCTCCTCGTTGCTGTTGCTGTTGCTGTTGCTGAAGAGGCGGCCGAAAGGGGTGAGTTGAAACAGTTGCCACTGATACTGCTCTGCCGGGTCATTGAGGACCACCAGGGTGTAGGCGGTGGTCCCGATCTGTAGCGGCAACAGCCCCACCTCCACCTTTTTGTTGTCGCGGTTGTGGGTGTGGATCGTCACCGTGGCCTCTTCCCCCCCCATGCGCCGTGCCTCTGGGGCATCAAAGTAGTGCTCCAGTTGACCAGAGTGGCTCGAGCGGAGCCCTGGAGGGACCAGCAGATCGAGCGGGTTCCCCACCAGTTGGGTCTTGGTCCAACCGGTGAGACCGGTCATGGCGGCGTTGGCGTGGGCGACTCGGCCATTGGCGCCGACCAGCAGGGTAGCGATCAGAGCAGAGTTGAGCCAGTTGTGAAATAGGACCTCATCGCGGTCGATCAGCGCCTGCAGCTGCTGTTGAATGGCGGGGAGCGTGGTGGTGGGGAAGAGGCTGTTTTGCTCTTTTTCTTCACCGCAGAGCTCTCCACAGAAAAGCTTGCTCAGCCCCTCACCGAGTAGCGCAGAGTCGCTGCGGCCGCTGAGGCGCTCGACACTGCGGTTGAGGTATTCGATCTTGCCGGTACGGTTGATCACGACCACCCCCTCCTGAATCGACTCCAGGATCAGTTCATACTGCGCCTTCTCTAGTAGCAGGGCCTCGTAGCGGGCGTTGTCGTGGCGAGAGAGGGGGGACTCAGGGGATGTGCCGTCAGCGGTAGTGACCCGATAGCGACTGGGAAGGGCCTCATCAGCGCTCAGCAGGCTCTTTCGTGCCACCTCCATCGCCACCAGTGCTGACCACTTATGGGTCTGTAGCTGGGTCAGATTCAGTAGCTCATCATGGTTGAAGGGTTTGTTGAGAAGATTGAAGTCGACCCCGATCTCCTCACGAATTTCATCCACGGTAAAGCTGGTGTAGGCGGTGATCAGAATGATCCGTACCAGAGGATCGGCACGCATGATCTTGTGCGCAGTCTGGATGCCGTTCCACCCCGGGGGCATCTGGATATCGACATAGATCACCGCGTAGGGATCCCCCTCCTCGAGAGCATCGAGTACCTGCTGATACCCCTCTTCTCCCTGATAGGCATGATCCAGCCGGTAGTTGGTCTCGGTCTCAGGGGCGGCGGTTTCGGCAGGGGGGGTGAGCGCCAGCGCCATGAGCTGGTCCAGCTCCTCGTGATGATTTTCCGACTCCCGATCGGTTCCGAGAATGGCATCGTAGGTGGCATGAATGTGCTCCTCGTCATCGATGGCGAGGATGCGGTATTGGCCGGAAACGTTCATTGAGGTCGGCAACGATCGATCGAAGAGGGAACGAGGGGCATCGGTTGTTGACTCCTCCAAGCTGGTAACCGAAAGGGTGAATGCGGAGAAGATGATAGCGAAAAGACGAAGTAGAGTACAGGATCCCGCTTGTGATCGATCGTCGCATCGGTTTGACCTTGGTCGCTTTCCTATTGGGGGATGCTGCGCTATGATGGAGGGTATGATGATCAGTCGCCGAGAATTGGGGTCGTGATACTGCAGCCACCACAAGAAGTGATGGAAGAGCCAATCGAACCCCGGCAACCTCCACCGACAATCGAGCTCTTATTGATCGATGATGATCCGGCGGTACGGGATACGCTAATGCTTATTTTTAGCCCCTGGACCCGATCGGGTGGTGAATCATTCTCCTGGGAGCTGCCGTTCAGTCTGCGGATACGTGCTGCAGCGGGGGGGCGCGAAGGGGTGGAGCAGTTCCGTCTTCACCCTACGGCGGTGGTGCTGATCGACATGCGGATGCCGGGCGATTGGGATGGGGTGCGTACCGCACAGGCGATCCTCGCGATCGACCCCACGGTACGGGTTATCTTCATTACCGCCTATCATGACTATGATTTGCCTGATCTACACCGTCTACTCGGGGCCAATTTCGCCTTTGTGAAGAAACCGTTCGATGAAGAGACCCTCATGCAGAGTGTTCTGGTGTTAGCCAATGACTGGTTGCGAGAGCAGCATCTGCGACAGACCGAGCAGGAGTTGCGTCAGGCGCAGCAGACCAAGGATGAGTTTTTGGCCTCGATGAGCCATGAGCTTCGGACTCCGCTCACCACCATTATCGGTAACTGTGACTATCTGCTAGAGCAGGTCGATGATCCTGCCCTGCAGGATATCTTGCACTCCATCGAGGTGGCGGGAGAGACTCAGTTGGCTCTGGTCAACGATCTTCTCGATATCTCCAAGATCGAATCGGGCAAATTTTCAATCGATGAACTCCAGTTTGCACTGCCCGAGCTACTGCAGCGGTTACAGCAGATGTTGGCGACGCGGGCCCAGGATAGCGGGGTCGAGTTCAAGGTGACCCCTTTTCCCGGTGAGCTGCCACTGATTTATGGGGACCCACAACGGATCTCTCAAATTCTCACCAACCTGGTGGGGAATGCGATCAAGTTTTCCCCTGCCGGGAAGGTGGAGGTTTCGGTGACCCTGGAACGGGACAAGTTCCTCCTCTTCAAGGTGAGCGATAATGGCATCGGTATCGCCCCTCAAGCGTTGGTACGACTATTTCAACGCTTTGAGCAGGCCTCGGCCATGACTACCCGACAATTTGGCGGCAGCGGGTTGGGGCTCTACATCTCGAGAAATCTGGCCATTATGATGGGGGGGGATATTGCGGTCGAGAGTGAGGAGGGGGTTGGCTCCACCTTTACCCTACGGCTTCCCTACCGTCCTGGTGATCGACCGGCTCCCGTCGCTGCGTCGAGTCGGTCGGTTCGAGGACATTATTCCCCACTGCAGGGCCATTTGCTGTTGGCCGAAGATACCCCGGCACTGCAGCGATTGGTGCAGCGGATGCTAGAGGGGTTGGAGTTGACGGTTGAGCTGGCTGCAGATGGGGTGGAGGCGGTGCAGTCGGCTACGAGTCGGTCGTACGATCTGATTCTGATGGATATGCAGATGCCGCGGATGGATGGCCTGACCGCACCCGGACCTTGAGACGACAGGGGGTTCGGGTGCCGGTGGTGGCGTTGACCGCCCATCTGCAGCCCCATCACCGACAGCAGTTCGAGGAGGCGGGCTGTAATGACTGGATCGCCAAACCGATCGACCGTCGCGTGCTCTACCAGGTACTGGAGCAGCAACTCACTACGGTGAACCGCTCAGACTCCCTGCCGGCATCGGTGCAGGAAGCCAGTCCAGAGAAGGGGGAGGTTCTGGAGGAGGTAGATGATGAGTTGATGGCCATCTTTCTGCAGGAACTGGAACAGGATGCGCCACTGCTGCGTGACGCAAGGGCGGCAGCAGAGTGGGATCAGGTACGGCAGGTGGCCCATCGGATCAAGGGACTGGCAGCATCATTCGGTTTCCCGAAGATGACCGAGACCGCCGCAGAGGTTCAGCAGCGGATCGATGATGGAGGGGCGGTGGGTCGTGCGCTGGAGTCGTTGTTGGATGAGTTGATCTATCAGATCGATCAAGTATTACCTTAACCCCCAGGCCACCCCCTCTCCACCCCATGGGGGGAGAGGGTTGGGATGAGGGGGGGGAATCCTTACTGCTTAGCCTCCACCTCAGACGAAGTGGCCGTGGCCGGTTCTACGGTTGGCACAGACTCCTCTACACCCTGCTGTGGGCGGCGCGGATAACGCTCTGCCTGAGGGATGATCATCGGTTCAGGGCTGCCGGCATTGGGCGAGCGCCTCTCACCACCCCAAGCGGCAGGTGGTCTCCCTGCTCCCGGGTAGCTCCCCCAGCCCCCGTGGTCTCCTCCCCACGGCCTATTGCCCCAGTTTCCGCCACGACCTCCTCCCCAAGGTACGTTGCCCCAACTCCCTCCACGGTTCCCTCCCCAAGGGGTGTTGTTCCAGCCTCCACGATTGCCGCTCCAGGGCATGTTGCCCCAGTTTTCGCCGCGGTTGCCGCCCCAAGGCATATCGCCCCAGCCCCCGCGGTTACCGCCCCAGGGCATACTTCCCCAGCCCCCGCGATTCCCTCCCCAAGGCATGCTGCCCCAGTTGCCGCGATCTCCCCCCCAAGGCATGTCACTCCACTCATACTCTTCCCACGGCAGACGACGCTTGCTGTCAGGAAAAAATCCCCACTGATCCATGTCGCTCCACTGATCCCGACGCCAGTCTCGCATATTGGGTGGGCCATCCCACTCATCCCATTTGCCCCACTTGTCCATCTTCCACTCTTTGGGGTCGATGAAGGCGTGGCTGTTGAGGCTGACCAGTGTGGTGGTGATCAGCAACAGGCTGGCGTGGCGCGTCAATCTCATTCTTGCTTCTCCTCAAATGAAGTTGCTCCGTCCGGATGGCTGGAGCCTGGAATATCCCCGCATTCCAGAGGGGAGGAAACTACCATTATCTTGCGGTTGAGACAAATCAGTATTATCGTTGATGTAGTCGGTGGGGGCAGGAGAGGAGGTAGGCGCAATGTGGAAGAAGCTGGGGATTGTGTGGTTGCTGGTGATACTTTCCGTCACTGCCCATGGTCGTGAACCGGTGAAGGCGCTCTATGTGGCGTTGGCCGATCACTATCCGGGAGTCGTCGCCTTTGAGCGTTACCGATCACAGATGGACCGGGCAGAGCTCTCACTACTGCAGATGTCGAGTTGGCGTCTTTTGCGGTCCTATTTTCGTAGCGGTCGAGCCGACCTTGCCTTCATCATCTCCCCGATGGCTCTGGATATGTTTGCCGAACAGCCCGACTTCCGTTGGGTTGGGTTGATTCACCGCAATGGCAATGCACTGGCGGTGAATGAACTGCTCGCTACCGATGCCGAGTTGCTGTCACTGCGTAGAGATCGCAAGCCCGATTCACGGGTGGCGGAGGCGATTCGTCGGGCCGCTCACCGGGAGGGTAAGCCGGTGCAGATTGGGGTGCCATCGTTGCTGGCGACCCATACGGTGATTCTCAACAAATACCTCAAGGAGAATGGGATCTCCATGGGGTTGGGACGGGGGCAAGCCAAGGCCGGGGACCTGGTTGAGGCGGTGACGGTTCCTCCCCCCGATTCCCCTCGTTTTATCAAGAGTTATAACAGTCGAGGGGAGGCGGCGGCGTTTGAGCAGTCGCTGCCGTGGGCCGATGTCGTCGAGACTGGAGGGTATGGTCAGGTGGCCTGGTACTCGAAGGATGTTTTGCCCTCTACCAAAGGCCATGTGGAGTGTATCATCATTGCCACTGATGAGGCGATTCGAAATAAACCGGAGGCACTGGCAGAGGTGATTC
This sequence comes from uncultured Piscirickettsiaceae bacterium, assembly GCA_964344735.1. Classification (GTDB taxonomy): domain Bacteria; phylum Pseudomonadota; class Gammaproteobacteria; genus Thiopontia. The sequence goes on along the minus strand of CAYFOQ010000041.1, from coordinate 8,172 downwards.
ACTACATTCAGCAGGCCGGAGCCGATATCGACCACGCACGTAGTCTGGGTGGGGAGCCTCTGCGGGAGATGGCACAACTGATCCGCAGACATATTCCAGCTCATACCGAGGAGGCGATTATTCAGAGTCTGGATCGGGAACTCGATGTGATTCACTATCACGACCTCGATGTCGATCTGGAGGGGATGCGTCGGGTCATGGATCTTGCCCTCGAGGGAGGAGTGCTGCAACAGACGGTCGAACTCGAGCAGTTTGCCGATACGCGCTTCTCTTCCGAGGCGGATGTGAAACACTGGAAGGAATATCATCTTCAGCAGGAGTCTGGTGGTGAACCAGAGGAAGCGGTCCGCGGGCCACTGCTGTCCAATCCATGAGTGAACGAGAGGCGGTGGTGATAGAACCGGAAACGGAGGCGGAAGCTCCTGCAACGTACCGTATCGGTAGTGGGCGATTACGGTGGCGGCTATTGCTCATGGGGTTGATGATGGTGGTGGGGCCGCTGCTGGTTTCCGGTTATTTTACCTACCACAGTAGTGTGGAAACCTTGGCTCGACTCAACCAGGAACGTTTGGCGGAGATGGTGAAGGAGAGGGTGGAGATGATTCGGTATCTGATCTCTTCCTATGAACGGGATCTCGACTACCTCTCGTTCGACCCCACTTCTGGACGGCTGGTTTCCGAGATTGAAGAGAGACGGGAACAGGGGGAGCGTGCGGTTACCGGCTTTGTCGGTAGCTATGAGTGGGAGCTGATCAACTCCAGTCGTGGTAAAGGGTTACGCGTTTTCCAACAAGAACGAGGCTATCCCGATATCTGGTTGCTTGACCTCGATGGAAATATGCTCTTTTCTGCACAGAATAGCCCCTATCTAGGGAACAATCTGCTGTCAGGGGAGTGGGAACATACGCCACTCAAAGCGGCGATTACCAATGCGTTGAAGAGTGGTCGAGCCCAATTCTCTGATTTTTTCCTCAATCCGGGAGAACAACAGGTCACCGCTTATCTGATGCGAGTGGTGACGGACTCTAGCGGAGAGAAGGTTGGGCTCTTGCTGTTGCAGCTGCCCTATCGTGAATTGGCCCAGATTTTCGCCGATCTGGGGGCGTTGGGAGAGAGTGGGGAGAGCTATCTGATCGGAAGTGATCTGAAACTCCGTACTCCCTCCCGTTTTTCTACCACAGGGGATGTGCTGCAACGACCGATCGAGAGTGACCTGACTCGCAGGTGGCTGAGAGAGCGTCAGGGAGAGGTGCTGGAGCAGTCGTTTCAGCAGCTCACCTATTCAGGGTATCGTGGCGTGACCATGGTGGGTAGCTATCAGCCGATCACGGTTGCCAATCTCGATCTGTTGGTGGTGGCCGAGATCGAGGAGGCTGAGGTGTTTGAACCTGCGGACTCTTTGCGCAGCTTCATGCTCTGGACCTTGTTGACCGTGGCAGGAGTCGCACTGGTTGTGGCCTGGATCAGTGGTAGAGCATTGACTCGGATGATTGTCGCCAGTGTCACCGACCTGGCGGTGACCACCCACCAGCTGGGCGTGACCGTTTCTGAACAGGTGGCCGCGACTCATCAGCGTCTGGGGGCGGTGACCGAGGTTGGCTCCATCGTCGCACAATTGGAGTCGGCGTTGCGGTTGACCCGGGAGCAGGCCGACCTGGTGATGGAGGAGAACAGTCATGCCCGCGAGGTGGCCGGAAAGGGTGGTAACCGTGTGGTCGATGCTGCCAATAGCCTGGAGGAGATGCAGCGTCAGGTCGATCAGCTGATCGAGCAGGTTGAACGGTTGGGGGCACAGTTGGGGGAGACCGACTCCATCGTTCAAGTGGTGCTCGATCTTGCCAGCCAGACCCGACTACTTTCGGTCAATGCCGCCGTCGAGGCGGTGCGAGGTGGGGAGAAGGGACAGGGGTTCAAGGTGGTGGCACAGGAAATTCGTCTGTTGTCGGAACAGAGTAAGAGTTCGGCACGGGAGATCAGTGAGCTGCTACAAGGGTTGCAGCGTAGCTCGGAAGATACCATACGATCCGCTCGTCAGGGGGTCGGAACCATTCAGGAGGGGATCAACATCGCCTACGAGATCTCCGATATTCTGGGTGGAATGGTCGAGACCTATATCGGCACGATTGAACGGATCGAGGAGATTGTCGAGAATTTCCGCCAGGAGAGCGATAGCCTGTCGCAGGTGAAGGTGACCATGGAGGATCTCAAGCGGGGGCAGTCCGAGGGGATGGAGGGGATCGAACAGTTACAGGGGAGCATCGAGGCGTTACGTCAAGTGGCACAACGGCTGGAGCGGATGGTGTAGCGGTGGTATGAGTGGGGTAGTCGGGGGGGAACAGGTCCCATCGGAGTGGGTACGACTAGTAGAGCGTCACAGTGGGTTGCGGTTGGCGTATAGAGAGTGGGAGCAGCTACAACCCTGGTTGTCCCGGCGGCTTCACACCTTGGGATTGAGTGAGGAGGCGTATCGTCAGCGGCTGTTGCAAGGACGGGAGGAGAGTGAGGAGTGGGAGCTACTGCAGCAGCAGTTGACGGTTGGGGAGAGCTACTTTTTTCGTGATCGTGGACAGTTTCATCTACTCCAGCACCATATCCTGCCACAACTGGTTGAAGCCAACCGCTACCGCCGGAGATTGGTGATCTGGAGTGCCGGTTGTTCCCGTGGTGAGGAGCTCTACTCGATTGCGATCCTGCTATTGCGTCTGCTGCCCGATGCCGCCCACTGGCGGTTACATCTGCTTGGTACCGATATCGTCAAGGATCGGCTAGAACAGGCGCGACAAGGGGGGTACTCGAGCTGGTCTTTGCGTGCACTGGAACCAGAGCAGCTGGCGGAGTACTTTTCCCCCCAGGGTAAGCGGTCGCAGTTACGGCAGCCCATTCGCCAACGGTGTCGTTTTGAATACCATAATCTGGCGACCGATACCCCCAGAATCAGATCCCTACTGACGGAGCCGGCCGATCTGATTGTCTGTCGCAATGTGCTGATCTATTTTGGCAACGAGGTGGCCAATCGTATTGTCGAGCTGTTGGGCAGAGAACTGAGTGAAAGTGGATGTCTGATGGTCGGTCATACCGAACTGTTGCGTACGGCTCACAGTGGTCTGGTAGCTCATAGTTTTCCCGAGAGTATCCTCTACTACCCGAGGCCAAGCCAGCAGAGAGCGGAGAGCGTGGCTTTGCCGTTGTCGGTCCCATTAATCTCTTCGAGATCCTTGGTCGACAAAAGGACGGGGATGCCGGCTACCCCTGAATGGCCTCCTCTCCAGGCTCCAGAGGTGGTTCGTGCCGAAGAGCCGCCGCTGTTATCGCCAGCCGTGCCGGACTCCTCTCGACTATTCGTGCTTTTTCAGCAGGGAGCCTATCGACAACTATTGCAGCAGTTGCAACGACTTCCCGAACTGGATGAGAGAGGCCGATTGTTGCAGGCAGAGGCACAGGCCAACCTGGGGGAGTATGATGAGGCCGAGAAGGGGATTGTTGCGCTATTGGAGCAGTACCCTTTCTCTGCCCTGGGCCACTATCTTGGGGGGCACCTGCGGCTGCTGAGAGGGGATGGGAGTGGGGCGATCAAACGGCTGGAGAAGGCGATTTATCTGGATGAGGGGTTGATCCCCGCTTATCTTGACCTGGCGGCAGAGTTGGATCGAGAGGAACGGACAGACCGGGCAGAGCGGATGCGACGGGCCGCACGCAGACTGCTACAGCGTCGTCAACCACAGGAGCGTATCCCCCCTTATGATGCGCTGACTGCGGCAGAGTTGTTGGAGTTGGTTGAATCTCACCTGTGTCCGCATCGCTCCTTGTCGTAGCGGAGCTCAGGTTGCACGGTGGTGTGAGCAGCGAGGAGGCATCAGGAGATTCATGGCGTTATGGACGATGTTGTTCTATGATGGGAGAGGGGATGGAGAGGAGCGCGGAGAGACCAAGGGAGAGTATGGTATGGCATGGATACAGAGGGGGACGGTGACGGAGGGTCATTATGCCCAGTGGCAACGGGAGGTGGGACGGCTAATTTTATTATGGGTCGTTGCACTACTGTTGTCGGAGAGTGTTTCTGCGGCACCGTTACGGGTGGCCGTGGCTCAACAGCCACAGTCGGCACTGTTTCATATCGCCGCGCAGCAGGGCTTTTTCCGTGACGAAGGGGTAGAGGTGGAGATCAGTCGCCACATCAGTGGCAAGCGTGCGCTGTTGGATGGGTTACTGGCCGGTAAGGCCGATCTCGCCACCGCAGCGGAGTCCCCTGTGGTGGCCAACAGCTTTCAGTATCGAGGCTATCGGGTGATTGCGGCGATCAACTATATCAGCAACAACAATCGGGTGGTTGCCCGACGGGATGCCGGCATCGAGCGCCCAACCGATCTTCGGAATAAACGGGTTGCGACCCAAGAGGCCTCCGCGGTTCACTATTTTCTCCATCTTTTTTTGAACCGGCATGGCGTTTCCGAGAACGATGTCGAGCTCTCTTTCATGAAGGGGAATCAGCTTCCCGGAGCGTTGGCACGGGGTGAAATCGATGCCTTCTCGATGCGTGAGCCGTATGTTGGTGAAGCGGTTCAACTACTTGGAGAGCAGGCGCTGGTGTTTGCCGAGCCGGGGCTTTTTTTGCAGTTCGATCTGGTGGTCGTGAGCCAGGAGGCGTTGCAGCGACGGAGCGAGATCGATGCCGTATTACGAGCACTGCTCCGGGCCGAACGGTTCGCGAAGCAGAATCCGGCAGCGGCGATTGAGGATGTCGCCACCTTCAGCGGTTCTGAGGAGAGTGGGATCACTACGCTTTGGAATGACTATCATCCGGTGGTGGAGCTGGACAGCTCTTTGTTGATAGCATTGGATGCCGAGGCGGTCTGGGTGCTTCAATCCGGGCTGACACATCGCTCTCGAGTGCCGGATATGTTTCGTTTGATTGACAGTCGACCGTTGCAACGAGTGGATCCACTCCGAGTGCGACTGCCGCAGTGGTGATCGATCCTGGGGCTGGCAGAGAGTGGCTTTGTCGCCATTGAGCGGGTCGATACTCCTCCGAGATTGTACTGATGCGGATCATTTCCAGAATCTATCTACTCTCCTTACTGTTTTTGCTGATCATTGCGGGGGTGGGGGGACTCAGTCTGTTTTGGGGCGTGCACCAACAGCAGCAACACGATCTGGCCGACCGCATTCAACACAATCTGTTGAATGATCTCTATCGGCTAAAGGAGATTGCCGGACTCTACCAGCAACGCCCCCTGGAGCGTTATGCCCGACGTTGGCAGGAGATTTATCAACGTCTCAACAGTGGTGCAATACAAAGGTTAGAGGGGGCGGTGCCCTCCGACTCTTCCCAAGAGAGTAGCGTACTCGGGGAGTTTGCGGCCCTCGGGAACAGTTTCAACGAAATCACTGAACGTGCCGCAAACCTATCTGCAGAAGAGTCCTATCTGCAGAGCCAGATGGGGAATGTTCGGATTCACTTGAGCCGACTGCAGAGTGAGGTCGATCTGCTATTGGAACGTGAGCGACTGCAGCAGCAGCGAGCATTACGACGAAGTGCCTGGTCGATGGGAGCCGGATTGGGCCTGGTCATCCTGCTGATGTTTTTTTATGCACTTCGTTCCGTGCGCCGAATTCGTCTTGAACTCAATGGTAGAGTCGGGAATATCGGTGAAAAGTTGGAGGTGGTGATCGTAGCGCTGCGGCGAGACCAGGAGGTGTTGAGTGAACAGCAGTCGCGTACCGATGAGATTGTCGCCGTAGTGGAAGAGCTGGATGCAGCCGCCAGTGAGAACCGTCACTATGCGGAACAGGTCTCGGGGGGGACCGAGTCGATCATGGCTGCAGCGGGTCATACCCGGGGACAGATCGATGCGATGGAGTTGGCAATGACCGATCTGCAGCAGAAGATCACCACGATTGCCGAGCAGATTCAACTGCTGAGTAACCACTCCGGACAGATTCAAGGGGTGATCGATACCATGAGTGGGATTGCGGCCCAGACCAATATGTTGGCGCTCAATGCGGCGGTAGAGGCCTCTCGTGCCGGGGAGTTTGGAAAGGGGTTTGTGGTGGTCTCTCAGGAGATTCGAAAGCTCGCCAATAAGAGCCGTAGTGAGGCCGAGCGGGTCGAAACACTGATCGCAGAGATTCAACGGGTCACCAGCACCACGGTGATGGCGGCCGCTGGTGGACGGGAGGCACTCTCTTCCACCACTAATCGAATTCACGGTTCCGGGGACGCCTTCCTGACGATGGCCGAAGCGGTGGAGGGGATGGTCGAGAGTATCCAGATGATCTCACTCAATACCCGCCAGCAGTCCACTGCCTTCAGTAGTGTCACCGAGTCGATTTCCAAGGTTCGTGAAGGGGCCGATCGTCTGCATGAGGAGCTGGAGCAGTCTCGCGTTGCAATCGAATCATTCGTTGCCGCAACCAGCGAGCTGGAACAGATGGTGTGATGGTCGCACCGACGGAGGTCAGTCTCTTACTGTTTCGCTTCTCGGGAGCGCTCTATGGGGTAGCCGCAGAAGATGTGCTACAGGTGGTGTGGAGACCGGAGATCACTCCGGTCGATGAGGTAGAGCCGTTTCATCTCGGAGTCTTCAATCTCCAGGGGCAGGCGGTGGAGGTGGTTGAGCTCAATCTGCGGTTGGGTCACCCACCAGGACCTTGTAATACCAGTGACTGTATCATTATCCTGACACTGTCACGGGGATTGGTTGGGGTGACTGCCCATGAAATCCTGGAGGTGACAGAACTCCCCCTATTACAACGACAGGTAGAGGATGAAGAGAGCACCTCTCCATTGGTGGTCGCCAATGGGGAGTATCGAGGGGATTTGGTGATGGTTCTGGCCGGGGAGAGGTTGCTGCCATCACACCCCTTCAACCCGATGGAGCTGAACCACCGGCCTCACCATTGCAGTGAGTTGGAGCCAGCGCAGCATCAACTGCTGAAAGCGCGTAGTGAGCACTATCGTGATGCCCGTTTAGCGGATAGCGAAGAGAAAGATACCCCACAGGTGGTGATCGTGGTGGTGGCTGGGGAGTATTTTGGGCTGCAGCTCGATCGTGGTGTGCGGGAGTTCGCACACCTCTCGCAGTGGACGCCTATTCCCTGCACCCCACCGCAGGTGGTCGGTAACATGAACCTCCGCGGGGACATCGTCACCCTCTTTGATATTACTTGGACGATAGGGCTCAGGTCGCCATCGACAGGGGCGGATGGAGAGGAAGGTGAGGGTCGTAATGTCGTGGTCTACCAGATCGATGGACTGCTGCTGGGTGTGGTGGTCGATGTGATCGAGGATGTGGTTAGGGTGGGATTGAGTGGCTTGCGATCGACACCGGCGGCGTTGATGGGGAGCAACAAGGGATATAGTCGTGGAGAGTTTCTCTATGACGATGTTATGGTGACACTGCTTGATTTCCCCATGATGGTGCAACAGGGAGTGCTCACGGTGGATGAGCGAGTGGCATGATCGAAGATCAGGAGTTGCGACAACTCTTTCGGGTCGAGAGTGAGGAGCACCTGGATCAGCTCGAGGCCGGTCTGATGCAGCTAGAACGTAGCCCGCAGGAGGGGGAGACACTGCAGCCGCAACTGTTGCGCGAGGCCCACAGCCTCAAGGGGGCAGCCAGAATGTTGGGGCTCAGTGAGATCGAGCTGCTTTCCCATCATCTGGAAGAGCGTTTCCGTTCCGCCAGAGAAGAGGGATCGACCGAGATTGATGTCTGGGTATCACAGCAACTGACGCTGGTCGATCAGCTCAAGCAACTCTGTCGAGATGCGGTTGAGGGTGAGTCGACTGAAAGTGAGCGGGTGGGGACGGAGGCGTCACAATCGGAGGCAGCACTGGAGATTGGCTCTCGCGAGCAGTGGGCAGGAGTGCTGCCACCGCCGGTATCGTCACCGAAGCCGAAGACTCTCCCCGTGGAGGAAGAGCAGGCCGCTGCTGTAGAGACGCCATTGGATTCTTTGGTAACCACTGATGAGTCCCGGTCAGTCGTTGAGGGGGAAGATTCGACGCTCATGCTGGAGGCGGGTGCGATTGCCCGAACCCGTGATTATCGTATCGATACCATTCGAGTGGAGTCATACAAGCTCGATAGCTTGATGAATCAGGTGGGGGAGTTATTGGTTGTTGACACCGGAGTAAACCCGCACTTATTCGCCGCATCCCGCAGGGGCGGC
>CAYFOQ010000040.1:16218-18205 GCA_964344735.1 uncultured Piscirickettsiaceae bacterium | reverse complement strand
TTTAGGTTCTGGTGCCGCAAGGTGTGAGAGTTCGAGTCTCTCCGCTCGCACCATCTAATCGTTAGATGAAATCGTAACTTATAGCTCTCGAAGCATCGGAAAACTTTGTAAATCCTCCGGTCTGTCCAGATCGCGCCGCGGTGCAATTGTTGACCAAGACCAGCCGAGAGAATCTAAACGATCCCGTGTCATGGACCAGACCTGTCCCGTCCCCCAAGGGATTTTCTGGAACAAAAACGGCGATACTTGGCGCAACCCCAGCAGATAATAGCCACCGTCGAGCGCGGGTCCTGCTACGGCGTCGAGCCCTCCGTGCAGTTTATCAATGGCCTGTTCGATATCGCCGGTCTTGAGCTCTGGGATATCGGTACCCAACAGAATGGCCCAGGGTGCCGTCCGTAGGGCGGTTTCAAATGCGTGGCCCATCCTTGCGCCCAGATCGTCACCATGCTGGGGATATAGTGAAACCCGATACCTTTCCGCCAACGACGTTAGCAATGGCTCTTCTGTCAACGAAGCAGACCAGAGTTCGATATCAACCCCCTGAAGTGCCGTGACCCTGTCCAGGGTTTGGTTGATGAGCCAAGCATGCAGACGCGCGGCACCGGTCGCACCCAAAGCAGGGATCAATCGTGTTTTGGTTTTACCGGGCACCGGTGGCCGGGTAAAGACCATGATGGTCCCGTTATGCTTCAATCCGTTCATAAAGCACCAACAACTGCTCTTCAGCGCTCTCCAGCTGCCGTCCCAATTCGGCCTCTCGTCGCAGGGTTCGGTTCAGTTCATCCCGGGATGAACCCTGGTAGAGCTGCTCCTCTCCCAAACACTGTTGTAACTGCTGACGTTCTGCAGTGATCCGATCGATCTGCTGTTCCAGCCGTTCTGCCTCCCGCCGCAACGGTGCCAGCTGCCGCCGCTGCTCCGCTTCAGCCCGCTTCCTGGCCTGACGCTGCTCACGCCCCTGAGCAACCGGATGTGCTGTATCTCCCCCCCCCACGTTTACACTACGTCCCTGCTGCCGCAGCAACCGCGCGTAGCCGCCAAGATCATCATCAAACGGTCTCACCCTTCCCTCTGCAACCAACCACAGCTGATCGACCACACCCTCGAGCAGATAGCGATCGTGGGAGACCACCACCAACGCCCCCGAAAAAGAGTGCAGCGCCATAGTGAGGGCGTGACGCATCTCCAGGTCAAGATGGTTGGTGGGTTCATCCAGTAGCAGCAGATTAGGACGCTGTCGAACCACCAATGCCAACACCAGCCGTGCCTGTTCCCCCCCTGAAAAGGGGGCCACCACACTGTCGGCCAACTCACCACCAAACCCGAACCCTCCGAGGAAATCCCGAAGCGACTGCTCCGGGCTCTCTGGCTCCTGACGCTGCAGGTGTTGCAGTGGCGTGGCCGTGGGGTCGAGACGCTCCAACTGGTGCTGAGAGAAGTACCCCACCCGTAATCCCTGAGCCTCTCGACGCTCCCCTTCGAGCCGTGTATCGGCCGTAGCCAGCAGCTTCATCAGGGTCGACTTCCCGGCACCATTCCGCCCCAGCAGGGCAAGACGATCTCCGGGATTGATGGCGAGGGTCAGTTGTTGCAGGATGATCTCACGACCATAACCGGCCACGACTCCATCCAGCGTCAATAATGGATGCGGCAACTGCTCAGGTGGCGCGAACTGAAACCGAAAGGGGGAATCGATATGGGCCGGGGCGATCTCCTCCATCCGCTCCAGTGCCTTGATCCGGCTCTGAACCTGTCGGGCCTTGGTGGCCTGAGCCCGGAAGCGGTCGACAAAATGGTGGATCTGTTGCCGAACCCGCTGCTGACGCTGATAGGCCGCCTGCTGCTGTGCCAACTGCTCACTACGGGTCCGTTCAAAGAGGGTATAGTTACCGCTGGTCAGCACCGCCCCGGTGGGGCTCAGGTGCAGCACCCCCTCGACCGTGCGATCGAGCAGGTCGCGATCGTGAGAGATCAGCAACAGTGT
>CAYFOQ010000040.1:12848-16208 GCA_964344735.1 uncultured Piscirickettsiaceae bacterium | reverse complement strand
GCGATAACGGTGCCGGGATACTGCTTGAGATGTTTCTCCAACCAGGCAACCGATTCGAGATCGAGGTGGTTGGTGGGTTCGTCCAGCAGCAACAGATCAGAGCGACTCATCAACGCCTGGGCCAGATTGAGCCGCATTCGCCAACCCCCAGAGAAGGTGTTGAGCGCACGTTGATGCTGCAGACTGGAAAACCCGAGCCCCTGTAGCAGTCGGGCCGCTCGATTCTCTGCCTGGAAACCATCGATCGCCTCGATCTCGGCCAACAACTCCCCCTGACGCTCCCCCGCTGCACGCTCTTCTGCCACGGCCAACTGCCGTTGCAGATCGCGCAGCCGTCGATCGCCGTCGATCACCCACTCGATGGCCGACCGCTCCAGAGCCGGAGTCTCCTGGGCGACATGGGCGATCTCCCACTGTGGTGGCATCGACAACACTCCGGAGTCAGTCTCCAGTTCCCCCAGCATCGCGGCAAAGAGAGAAGACTTTCCACAGCCATTGGCCCCCACCACCCCCACCCGCTGACCTGGGTGGATGGTAAAATCGCTTGGAGAGAAGAGTGGTCGCCCGCCCCGCCGCAGGGAGAGTGCGGTGGCTCGAATCATGACATCAAGGTTTCGAAGAGAAAGGGGAGTTCCCACCGTACCGTAGCCTGCTCGATGACAACGGTGGCACGCCAAAGCATCAGCGAGCGGGTGCAGATCGAAAGTCCTCCACGCCCCTGAAAGCTGTTCCCGCCATCACTACTCTGTAGTCGGTAGCGCAACATCCCCATATACATCTCCCGTCCCTCGAATATCACCTCGACCCGAGCTGAAAGGGGCGAGGAGAGACGGAGCTGGAGATCGAGGGGATCGGCACTAGAGAGCGGTCTGGGACCCAACTCGAATACCGCGATAGTGCCATCGGGCAGCAGGGTCTCACAGGGGCCCTGATGAAGTTGACAGTCGCCAACCTCAGCGAGCCGCACCACCTCACGCTCCGCTTCAGAGCGCGGCAACTGCCCCACCATCAGCATCCAACCCACCCCGACAGCAACCACCGCTGCCACAATCCAGCGCAGTAGTCGACCTCTCTTCATCTCCACACCATCTCCCAGCAGAAACAGGAGGGGGGAAGTCTACCCTATCGGCTCCAATCACGGTATCCTCACCATGATGAACCATCCCCCTCCAGCAGAGAGCCTGGTGCTCTACAAGAGTAAGCCGGCTCGTCTCCTCAACAGCAGTGACCGGATCGAGATCGAAACGGCAAACGGAAAGCACCGCCGGGTGCGGGAAAAGGATATTGAACTGCTTCACCCCGGGCCCGTGGGTTCACTAGCGGCTCTGAACGAACCGCTGGATGGTGAGATCGAAGAGGCCTGGGCCCTGATGGGAGATGAGGCGCTATCACTGGCCGATCTGAGTGAACTGATCTTTGGAGACTACACTCCGCATAGTAGTTGGTGCTGTTGGCAGCTGCTGCAAGAAGAGCTCTACTTCCACGGCACCGTCGAAGCGATTCGAGGACACAAGGCGAGCCATATCGAGGCGGTTCGTCATGAGCGGGAGACCCGGGAACAGGCCGAGGCCGCGTGGGCAGCACTGTTGCAACGGATCGAGGCGGGACGGCTGTTACCAGAAGATCATACCGAGCTGAGCGATGTCGAGCGATTGGCACTGGGACGTAGCGAAGTCAGCCGGATCCATCGTGATCTGAAGCTGGATCAGCGCCCGGAGGTGGCTCATCGCCTGCTCTGTCGCTGTGGTTACTGGCCTCCACACCACAACCCCTACCCGGCCCGACTGGGGGTCGAACTAAAATCCAGCACCGGCCCGCTGCCACGATTGCCGGAAGAGCCCCGACGTGATTTGACCCACCTTCAGGCCTGGGCCATCGATGATCATGGCAACCAGGATCCGGATGACGCCATCTCTCTCGATGGTGAGCAGATCTGGGTGCATGTAGCCGATGTGGCCGCACTAATCACTCCGGATAGCGAGCTCGACCTGCAGGCAAGGGCCCACGGTGCCAACCTCTACCTTCCGGAGAGGGTAATTACCATGCTCCCCCGGGAGGCGACCGAACAGCTTGGTCTGGGACTGCAACAGCGCTCACCCGCGCTCTCTTTCCGTTTTACGCTAGACCATGACGCCCGCCCCGAGGCGATCGAAATTACCCCGAGCTGGGTTCAAGTCACCCGAATCAGCTATGATGAGGTGGAGCAGCAGATCGACCACGCCCCCTTCGCCGCACTCTATCAGCTGGCACTGCGCTACCAACAGCGTCGCCGTAATCAAGGGGCGATCCGAATCCAACTGCCGGAGGTCAAGGTTCAGGCCCATGAGGCGGAGGTGACTCTCACTCCACTCCCGGCACTACGAAGCCGTGATCTAGTCACCGAGTTCATGCTCATGGCAGGAGAGGCGGCCGCCCGCTTTGCCGAAGGTCACCAGATCCCGTTCCCCTACTCCACTCAGCCACCACCCGACCCCGATCCACAGGGCAACCCTTGGCCCCATCCTGAAACAGTTGCCGAGATGTTTGCCTTTCGGCGACGCTTCCAACGCAGCCAGTCGACCACTATTCCCAGCCTTCATGCTGGATTAGGAATGAGCTACTACAGCCAGGTTACCAGTCCACTGCGACGATACCTCGATCTGGTCGCTCATCAGCAGCTACGACACTGGATCACTGGAACTCCACTGCTGGACAATGAGGCCATCATTGAACGGGTAGGAGCGGCCGAGGCGGTAATCGGCAGCGTTCGTCGGGCTGAACGGCTCTCCAATCTCCACTGGAAGTTGATCTGGCTACAGCAGCGGCCCGACTGGAGGGGAGAGGGGATCGTGGTCGAAATCAATGGGGAACGGATCACCCTGCTCATCCCGGAACTGGCGCTCGACTGCAAGATCAAACAGAAGGGGAGTATCTCCCTCGGGGAGCGTCTGCCCATCACGCTGGGGAGCGTCGATCTATCAGAACAGCTGTTCCGGTTTCGGGGGTAACTACTTAGGGGGGGTGTAACGTCTCCCCTCCCCCTCATCCCAACCCTCTCCCAGAGGGAGAGGGAGTTAGGACGCTTTGATCGGATGCCACTTTTATTCTGGCCCTCCGACTACGCCCCCCTTCCCTCTGGGAGAGGGTTGGGGTGAGGGGGGTGAGCTCGTCAAGCGACTCTGTATGGGAAGCCGCAACAGCACCCGGGTTCCGTGACCGATACCGCCACTCTCTACCCGCAGTCCCCCCCCCATGGCGTTGATCAGATTGGCGGCGTCATGGAGCCCTCGACAGGAGTGATCATCCCCCTCGAACTGACAACGCCCGCGTACCAGTTGCGGAAGTTGCTCCGGTTCCACACCGATCCCGTTATCACTCACG
>CAYFOQ010000040.1:12459-12838 GCA_964344735.1 uncultured Piscirickettsiaceae bacterium | reverse complement strand
AGTCGGATCTTGCCACCACCCACCGGGATCATCTCCTGGCCCACTGCGCGTTCGATCGCTCTTCCCCCATTCCGTACCAGTTCCACCAACACCTGCACCAGAGGGTTGCGCGGCAGTTCGATCTCACCAACCGTTTCGACTCGATCGATCTCCAGCGAAAAATCCGACAGCGACAGTCGACTCAGCAGCAGCTGCAGATCCTCAAACAGCTCTGAAACGTGGAAACGGCTGGAGCTCAACCCCTCGCTAGTCAGACTCTTATAGAGCCCCAGCGTCGATCTAATCTGATGATAAGTCTCATCCACAGATCCACAAGCACGCTGCAATCCTGGAATAAGATCTTGTTGCAACAGCTCCATTCCCAACTGTAGCACCCGAT
>CAYFOQ010000040.1:6953-12418 GCA_964344735.1 uncultured Piscirickettsiaceae bacterium | reverse complement strand
AACTCTTGCTGCTGAAGCGATGCCCGCCCCTGCTCCAGTGCCTTGAGCAGCACTTCCAGCTGTTGCGGCAGCTGTTCGATTACCCCCATCCCGGTCCGAATTCCCATGAAACGGTTACCAAGGCTGTGTAGTAGCGAGCTCAACATCTCTGAACGACCGTTATGATAGGAGATCCACTGTTCCCTTCTCGCCTGTTGGCGCTGTTGCCGGTTCAACCGATAGAGGTCGATATGGGTACGCACCCGGGTCTGCAGTTCAATCGCGTTGAACGGCTTGGTGACGTAGTCGATACCACCGACCTCGAACCCCCGAGCCAGGTCCTCCTGGGAGGTGAGTGCAGTGATGAATATGACCGGGATCTCCGCTGTGCTAGGATCCTGCTTGAGTTGCCGACAAACCTCAAACCCGCTCATCCCCGGCATCATCACATCGAGCAGGAGTAGATCGACTGGAACCGAACGCAACAGTTCAAGTCCACGCTCACCACTATCGGCAACACTGATATTCACCTCCGGCAACCCCCTCAGGGCGGTCGCAGCCACCTGGATGTTGACGGCATTATCATCAACGATCAGCACCCTCGATCCCGATTCGGACCGTTCCGCAGACGAATCGACCTCTTCCTCGAACAGAGTCATGCGGCCTACTCCTCGCTTTGAGGCCAATTCTCCGGGGTGTAGGTCTTGATTGCCAAGGCATGAAGTTCGCCACTGTGGATCAGATCGGTCACCGTCGCCATCACCATACGTTGCTGTGCCAGCAACCCCTCCCCGGAAAAACGGGCACTCACGACACGGGCCTCACAGTTACAGCCATCCCCACTGAGGTAGGCCGTTGCCCCAGGGATCCCATGTTCGATTCTTACCTTGATCTGTTCCAGTTCCATCACTCTCTCCTGTGGCCCTTTAGCCTCTCCCTCACCCTGAATGAGTCATGAACAAATGGCTCATGGCCGGAAGAGGGCCCCCTATCGATCAACGGCCCGTGCCACCGCTAACAGTATCTGATCGATACGGTTACGGATCTTACGACTCCCAAAGGGATAATTGTTGACCAGTATAGCAAATGTGATCCGCTTTCCCGCTGCGGATTGGAGATGGCCGGCAATTGCCCGAATCGACGAGAGCGTTCCGGTCTTGGCCCAGACCCGACCCTCTAGCGGAGTATCGCGAAAGCGCCACTGTAATGTGCCATCCTTGCCAGCACGTGAGAGGGAGTTTCGATAGTGCTCTCCCTGCGGGTGACGCTCCATGTAGTTCAACAGTTTGACCAGGTCGGCCGGACGCAGGAGGTTGTAGCGTGACAAGCCTGAGCCATCCACCATCTCATAGCGGTGTTTTTTGATGCCAATCTTGCTCAGAAAGGATCCCACTCGAGAGAGTCCGCGCCCCAGTGATCCACTGTGAGTCACGGCCCCCTCACTGTTACGAGCGATACCGGAGGCCCGTAGCAGATGCTCCGCCACGAGATTGATACTGCGCTTGTTGGCCAGCGGCAGGATCTCTCGCAGGGGTTTGGAGTGGTGGGTCCAAACCAGGCCATCCGCAGGACGGTAATCGCGCAGATAGTCACTATCGACCGCCTTCCCCACCACCTCGATTCCCTGCTCTTCAAGCGCTTGCAGAAAAAGCGCTGCAGTCCATTCGGTGGTTCCGGTCACGGTCACCCGACCGGAGAGCAGAGGGTTCCGTTTCATCGATTGTGGAACCTTCACCATCAGATGGTTACTGCCACGCAATCGCTCCACTTCGATCCGCTGCACCTCAGAAGAGACCCGCAAATGGAGTTGCACATAATCATTGTCGGGGTAGAGGTGAATCTGGTTTTTGCGTAACCGTTGATTCTTGTTTTCATCGATCCGATAGCCGACGGTACCGCCATGAATCGTTAGTCCCGAGGACTCTGCAGAGAAGTGATACTGCTCATCGTCCCAGGCCCAACCCGGGGCCAACGGCTCATCGGCAAAGATGTCATCGACCCCGACCACATGACCAACCACCTGCCTCACCCCCTGCTGTCGTAACCGTCGAGCCCACTGCCCTAACACCTTTCGGCCCCCAGCCCCTTCCGCCATCCCCAATGTGGGATCACCACCGCCGATAATCTGGAGATCGCCACGAATCACCCCGTCAGCCGGAATCTCCGCGGTGGGAAAACGCAGATGGGTGGTGAAGGTGTAATCTGGTCCCAGTCGATCGAGTGCTACCGCAGTGGAGACCAATTTCGTGACCGAGGCCGGTATAAAAGGGCTGTCACCATTGCGAGAGTAGAGTACCTCACCACCCTCACTCTGTTCGATACGGACTCCCCACAGTGCCGCCGGTGTCGAGGGGGAGTCGATAATGGCGTCGATTTCGCTACGAAGATCGGCTTCAGCGGTGGGGAGAACCCCGACCACCAACACCAGCACCCGCAACAACGGCCACAGCCCCCCGCTGAAGAGGGGCTGTGATGGCCGCAACTGCACCAGCATGAACCTCAGATCAACCAGCAAGAGTCTGAAGCAACCCATTTAATCTACGGGTAAAACTGGCTGGATCATCCAATTGACTCCCCTCTGCCAACAACGACTGATCGTAGAGGATACGACTCCAGTCAGCGAAGCGCTCTTCATCCTGCTCCCCTTGCAGCCGTTCCACCAAAGGGTGTTCGACATTGATCTCGAGGATCCGCTTGGAGTGGGGAACACTCTGCCCCAGGCTCTTCATGATTCGCTCCATATTGGCATCGAGCGCCCCCTCACCCGCCACCAGACAGGCTGGAGAGTCGGTTAGACGATGAGAGATACGAATATCCTCCACCTCATCCGACAACACCCCCTTCATCTGCTCGATCAACCCCTTGAAGGAGGCCTCTTCCTTCTCCTGCTCCGCTTTCTCTACCTCTTCCTCGAGACCACCGAGATCGAGATCCCCTTGAGTGACCGACTGCAGCGACTTACCGTCAAACTCACGCAGATGGGAGACCACCCACTCGTCTACCGGATCACTCAAGAGCAACACCTCTACCCCTTTCTTGCGAAACACTTCAAGGTGAGGGCTATGACGGGCCGCTTTGTGGGTCTCCGCGGTAATATAGTAGATCTTCTCCTGCCCCTCCTGCATCCGCTCCAGATACTGCTCCAGTGAGACCCGTTGCTCACTCCCCTCACTCTCCGTGGTGGCAAAACGGCAGAGCTTGGCGATTCGCTCCTGATTGGCGCTATCCTCCACCAACCCCTCTTTGAAGACCCGGCCAAACTCATCCCAGAATCCGCTATACACCTCACCCTCTTTTCTAGCCAGCCCCTCGAGCATCCCCAGCACCTTCTTGGTCGATCCCTTGCGAATCTGATCAACCACCTTGCTGTTTTGTAGAATCTCTCTGGATACATTTAAGGGAAGATCATTAGAATCAATTACTCCCCTTATGAACCTAAGGTAGGTCGGCATCAGCTTTTCGGTGTCTTCCATGATAAAGACCCGGCGCACGTAGAGCTTGATTCCATGGTTGCGGTCGCGATCGTTGAGATCGAAAGGGGCCTTGGAGGGGAGGTAAAGCAGTTGGGTATACTCCAGATTGCCCTCTACCCGAGCATGAATCCAGTCGAGCGGATCCTGCCAATCGTGGCCGACACTTTTGTAGAACTCGCGGTACTCCTCATCGCTGATCTCATTGCGGTTGAGACTCCAGAGCGCGGTCGCCTTGTTGACCTGTTCCCAGGGAGCCACCGGCTCCGGCTCTTCCCCCTCCTCTGCTGGAGGTGGGGCATCCGGCTCCATCATGATCGGTAGGGTGATATGTTCAGAGTATTTGTGGATCAATGACTTCAACTTCCACTTCTCAAGAAACTCGCCTTCATCTTCACGCAGGTGAAGTGTGATACGAGTCCCCCGCTGTGGTCTGTCGATCGATTCCAGGGTGTAGTCCCCTTCACCACTAGACTCCCACCGCACCCCCTCACCAGAACCGGTCCCGGCGCGACGACTCTCCACGGTCACTCGATCGGCAACGATGAAAGAGGAGTAGAAACCGACCCCAAACTGCCCAATGAGGTTAGAGTCCTGCTGTTGGTCTCCGGTCAGCTGATCAAAAAAGGACCGGGTACCGGAACGGGCGATGGTGCCGATGTTCTCGACCACCTCCTGCCGGCTCATCCCGATGCCGTTGTCCTCGACGACCAGCTTTTTACCCTCGGCATCAACGGTAATCTCTAGACGCAGATCGGGATCACTCTCGTAGAGAGAGTCATCCGAGAGTCCCTCGAAACGTAGCTTGTCACAAGCGTCCGAACCGTTGGAGATCAGCTCCCGCAGGAAGATCTCTTTGTGGCTGTAAAGCGAGTTGATCACCAGCTTCAGTAGCTGTTTGACCTCAGCCTGAAACCCCATGGTCTCCTTCTGCGCTTCCGTTGTCGTCATCTACTTCTCCCTCTATATATCTATCATTCAGTTGGTTACAAAAAATACTAAAACAAAAAAGTAACGGTTGACCACTCCCTGTAACACCCTCCTTGGTGAGCTGAACAGTTACCCAAAAACAAGAACCGCCATCACCCACGAGCAGTCAACAGCCCGTTAATGGGGACGCTCTCCCCCCATTTCAACACTCTGTTACAGATTCTACTATTCCGGCCCACTCCCATCGCAGTCGCTCTCGATTGAGCTGCAACCACTGCACCGCCAAGAGAGGCGTGGCCGACTCCAGATCCCCTTGCTGCTGCCGCTGCAACAGTGTTTCATAGCCAATCCGATGAACCAAAATATCCTCATCTTCCACCTCAACCCCATGGACACCCCCGGCGGCCGTGCTATCCACCTCACCACAGTAAAGCGTAATGGTCTCTGAGGTGCCACCAGGACTCACCCAGTAGCGAGCGATCCGCTCCAACCTCCCGACCCGACACCCGGCCTCCTCCGGGGACTCTCGCCGCGCCACCTCCGGTTCCGACTCTCCCGGCTCCACCATTCCCGCCACGATCTCGATCATCCATGGTGAGCGCTCGTGATCCAGGGCCCCGATTCGAAACTGCTCGACCATCACCACCTCGTCATGGCGAGGATCATAGAGCAGTACCGCCACCGCATGCCCCCGTTCGAACAGCTCACGGGTGATCGGTCGTGACCACCCTCCGGAAAAGAGGGTATGTTGCAGCTGATAGCGCTCCATGCGAAAGAACCCTTGCCATGGACTCTCCTGTTGCAACAATCGGAACGCCCGCTTGAAACCATCGGTGACCACACTCATCGCTGCTCCAGTCGCCGTCGCAACAGCCGTTCGAAATCGGCCCCCACCTCGGGATCCTTGAGGGCATATTCGGCATTGGCCTGCACAAAGCCAAGTTTATGCCCACAGTCGTAGCTCTGGCCGACAAAACGGTAGGCGTAGACCGACTCCTCCGCAATCAAGGTCGCAATGGCATCGGTCAACTGGATCTCACCACTCACACCAGGGCCGGTCGACTGCACGATTGTCATCACTCGCGG
>CAYFOQ010000040.1:2658-6943 GCA_964344735.1 uncultured Piscirickettsiaceae bacterium | reverse complement strand
TCGCTAGTCGTGACGGGGCCGGCTCCAGGGTCGGCTTCTCTCCCACCCCAGCCATTCGCTGCAGGCGGTGATGCTCCTCTCCAGGATGGAGTGAGACGATACCATACTTGTCAACCTCCTCCGGGGCCACGGTCTCCACCGCGATGATCGAGGCCTGCTGTTCATCCGCCTGCTGCGCCAGCTGCGCCATACAACCTGGCGTATGATCGACCAGTACATCCGGTAGAATCACGCCAAAGGGGTCATCCCCCACCACCGCCCGGGCACAAAGCACCGCATGGCCCAGTCCCAATGGTCGCGCCTGACGCACCACGATCACCTCGACCTCAGGAGGAAGAATGGCCCGCACCTTATCGAGCAGGGCGTAACGTCCCCTCTCCTCCAACTCCCGTTCCAACTCTGGCAGATAGTCGAAATGGTCCTCGATGGCCCGCTTATAGGCATGGGTAACCAGAATGATTTGCCGTCCCCCAGCCTCGATCGCCTCCTCCACCGCATACTGGATCAAAGGCTTATCAACAACCGGTAACATCTCTTTGGGGATCGACTTGGTGGCCGGGAGAAAGCGAGTCCCCAATCCCGCCACCGGCAGTACATACTTTTCAACCTTCATGGATCTCTCGATTGATTGCCATGGGCGGCATCGTAACACCACTGCACCGGCTCCGCCCAATCGATTGCCACAGCGCCATCACTACCCTCGCCACCCCGGTTGATTGCGCAACGCCACCCCGAACTGCAGTGGGTAGAGTGTCCCCTGATCAGATAGGGTTAGCGCTATTTCGATGTAGACCAGATTTTGCAGCGTTGTGGCGACCTCATCGTGATCGGCTTGCAGATAGCTGAAGGTGAAGCTGCTCACCCCGTCAGCCAGCAGAAACGGGTCAGGAGAGAGGTCGGGATAGGTGATCTCTACCCGCTGGTCATCCTCATCGTAGGAGAGGATCACCCGAGTCTCATCACTACGGGTAAAGGCGAGTGTAGTGGCATTCCAAAGGGTAATGGCATAGCGGTCGGGGTCAGCGGTGGAGCGATCCACCGCCCGGAGTTCGCGCACCATTCTCTCACTACCGTAACGGGCCGCTCCTAACGTCCCCCAGCTACGCTGGGTCTGTTCCATGGCCAACAGTGAGGTGTGAAGCAGCGTTCCTGCCATGGCCACGACGGTGGCACTGAGCATCAACACCAACACCATCTCGAAGAGCGTAAACCCTGCAGTACCGTGTCGGGATGACATATCTAATAGTCCACCAGCAGTAGACTCAGTGTCGTCCGTGGCGTGCCATCTACGGCAACCGTTACCGTTGCCGTCTGGCACGCCATCTCCTCCGGACAAGCACCTCCCAGGGTTGGACTGAGGGTCACACTGCGATGATAGCTGCTCCCTCCCATCAGCAGATCATCTGCAGCGGTGGAGACCCCGTTGTAACCGACGCTACGGCGCTCAGCCAGTAGCTGCTCCATCCGCTGTTGTGCCAATTGTGTCGCCACCAGACGCTGTTCACTCGCGACCAGATGATCCATGGGGGTGGCAATCAGCATCGGCACCGTTGCCGCCAGAATGGCCGTCAGCAACACGACCACCACCAGTTCGATCAGTGAGAAGCCGGTAACCCGTCTACCCTTCACCGATCACCACCACACCACTCACCGGTTGGAGCTGCAATAGCCGCGTCCGGCTGCCCCCACTGAGGCGCTGTTCGACTACGCTGGTAGCCAGTCCTCCACCACGATGAAGGCGACCAAGGGTGTCGATCTCGAAATCGGCCCAACTGGAGAAGAGCACCCCCTGCTGCAGGGTAACACTAAACGGGTCCCCGGTAGCCGGATCGATGATCACCGCTCCACTATCACGATCACGCACCGCATAGTCGGTAGCACTGAGATCGAAGGTAAGCGGTGTCGAATGGCTCATTGCCAACATCTGGGCATGAGCAATATGGCGGGCCAGCAGATCGGCCTGATGGTTGAGGTGGCTCTGGGCACTATTCCAGGTCGGAGTGACGGTAACCGCGAGGATTCCCATCAACAACAGTACCAACACCACCTCAAAAAGGGTGAATCCAGCCTGATAGTCAGCAGGCTGTTGAAATTCGCTCCTGCGAGCACGAGACCAGGCAAAAATGGCTTTTCACCCCACTCAACCATCTGTGATGGTAATGAGCCCAGGACGACTGATGGTCGTGGCACAAGTCGAGGCGGCAGCCACTCCGAACTTGGCAGCGGTAGAGCCATCGTCCTTGACGATACCACCACAGGAGATCATCTGCCCACTGGCGGCGTCGGAGCAACTACAGGCAGAACCACCGGTACCCTGTACCAGTGCAGCAACGGCGGTATGGGTCGGTGCACTCTTGGCATCGCCGTAGGCTACCGTCCAGGCGGTACGAAGTGCACCCAGAGTGGCCTCACGGTTGGCCTCATAGGCCACATCGTCCATCTCGCTGAAGGTGGGAATGATCGATACGGCCAGCACCCCCAGCAAGATCAACACCACCACCACTTCCATCAGGGTAAAGCCTGAACATCTTTTCATCATTTTCTCCTCGATACAGATCGAACGGTACCAACCCGACAATAGCCATCTGGATGGGCATTATACCCTCTCAAACAAGGATACATTGACAGCGACCAATCGTTGCAAAACTTTTGCAACGATTGCTATCGTGCCGCATGCGTAGAATTTCAACAGCCTGTTACAGGGCAACGCTTCGACTCATCTCCAGGTAAGGGAGAATCACCCCCAGCCCCATCAGCAACACCACCCCACTGATCAACAGCAGCATAACCGGCTGAATCAGACTGTTGATGTTATTCATGGTGTGAGTCGCCTCACGCTCATAGACTGCAGAGACATGCTCCAGCAGCCGATCGACCTGCCCCGTCTGTTCACCAACACGAAAGATCTGCACCACCATTGGGGTAAAAAGGGCGCTCTCTTCGACGATACGAGAGAAGGGAATCCCCTCATCGAGTCGCTCACGAAAGCGTTCCACCTGCTGTTGGTAATAGTGGTTATCAAGCGTTCCGGCCACCAGCCCCAGCCCTCTGGAGAGCGGAACTCCGGCACGGGTCACCAGCGCCAGGGTGCGGGCAAACTGACTCAACACCCCGGTGCGACTGAGCACTCCGTAGATCGGGATCGACAGTATCCAGCGATCCCAGAACACCTGCCCTGACTCACTGCGCCGATGCCAGAGTACCGCCACAACGGCCATCACCATCAAAGCCACCCCGTAGAGACCATACTGTTGTAACCACTGCGATCCCCCCATCAGCACTCTTGTCGCCAGTGGCAGAGTCCCCCCAGCATTCCCCAACATCTCGGCAAAGGCGGGAATCACCCAGATCGAGACCACCATCAATGCCACCCCCAGCAACAGAATCATCAGAATGGGGTAGCGCAGGGCATCCCCCATACGATCGCGGAATCCCGACTCCCGCTCGATATGCTCAGCCAGATAGAGAAAGACCTGATCCATCTTGCCGGTCTCCTCTCCGGTACGAACCATCTGAACCATCAAGCCAGGAAAGATACGCGGAAAACGGGCCAATGCAGTGGAAAAGCGATACCCCTGCTCCACCTGTAGTCGCAGCTGCCGTAGCGCCACCACCATCCCTGGATGACGGTAGGCCTGAACGACATCACGCAGGGCCACATGGATCGGCACCCCGGCATGTAGCATCGCGTAAAGCTGTCGACAGAAGAGCGCCAGATCCTGCTCCTTGACCGGAAATCGGCTCTCCAGCGCCTGCAGCCATCCCCCCCCCTCCGGCCGTTCTGCTCCTGCCACCTCTTCGATGGAGATTGGCAATTTCTGCTGCTGCTCCAGGCGCGTTGCCAGTGCTACCGCCGATTCAGCTACGGTTACCCCCTCTTCGAGGCGATTCGTGGCGGTACGACAACGGTAATGATACGGTCTCATCTCCCCCCCTAGCCGAGGCTGACCCCGTCCATGGCCCGAATCACCTCATCGACACTGGTCAACCCCCGCAACAGTAACTCATTGGCTCGGGTAATGAGATTACGGTAGTCGGGCTGTTCCCGCACGTGGCGAGCGAAACTCTCCATATCTTCTCGGCTCAGATCCTCTCGTAGCTGATGGTCGATCTCTACCACCTCGAACACCCCCACCCGCCCAAGGTAGCCACTCTGCTCACAGTAGGCACAGCCTTGCCCACGCTGATAGCTATGGGGCATCTCTTCGCGGGTGAGGGAGTAGCGCAACCACTCGTACTGGTGGCTCTCCAGGGCCACCGCAGTACTACAGTAGGGGCAATTACG
>CAYFOQ010000040.1:1198-2648 GCA_964344735.1 uncultured Piscirickettsiaceae bacterium | reverse complement strand
CGTCGGACCAATCGCTGGGCAATCACCACCTTGAGTGTAGTGGCAAGCATATACCCCTGCCCCCCCATCTCTAGCAATCGGGTGATCGTACTGATGGCGTCGTTAGTATGCAGCGTCGAGAAGACCAGATGGCCGGTCATCGCAGCACGCAGGCCGATCCCCATACTCTCTTGATCACGAATCTCACCGATCAGAATCACATCGGGATCCTGACGTAGCACCGACTTCAACACCGTATTGAAATCGAGGCCGATACGGGAATTGACCTGTACCTGATTGACCCGAGGGAGCTTGTACTCCACCGGATCCTCCACGGTAATAATCTTCTCACTGGGACTATTGCGTTCATTGAGTGCGGCATAGAGGGTGGTCGTCTTGCCACTACCGGTAGGGCCGGTTACCAGTACCAGTCCACTGGGGCGACTAATCTGGTAGCGAAATTGCTCTACCAGATCGTCAGGCATCCCCAGCGCACTGAGTGAAAGCATCTTTTGATCCTGATCGAGCAGTCGCAACACAATGGACTCTCCCTGCCGGATCGGCATGGTGGAGAAACGGACATCGATGGTGTGGTCGGCAACATGAACGGTAAAGCTGCCATCCTGTGGCATTCGCACCTCTGAGACATCGAGCCCGGCCATGGTCTTGAAACGAGAGGCCAGCACCGGGGCGATGGCGCGCTGTCCCAACACCCGTTCATGTAAGACCCCATCGACCCGAGTCCGAATCCGTAGCTGATGGTCATCCGGTTCGATATGGACATCGGAGGCATTGAGACGAATCGCATGTTCGAAAATCAGCTCTACCAGCCGTGCCGTCGGGGTGTCGAGTCGGCTCATCGGGACCGCTGGCGAGGCTCGGTTCGTCACCTCCATCCCCTGTTCCGTACGGGCAAACTGATCGATCAGATTGGCCACCTCCTCGATCTCCGAGCCCTTACTGTAATAGAGGTCGAGCAACTTACCGAGATTGCTGCGAGAGACCAGCACCGGACTGAGCGGCAGTGGTAATATCCGTGCCAGTGCCGCCAGCGCGTTGGAATCGGAGGGGTCACTCATCCCCACCTTGATGTGATCATCGCCATGCTCTACCGCAATGGCGCGATAGATTCGGGCCTGATGCTCGGGAATCAGGGAGATCACCTTCTCATCCAGGTTGACATGAGAGAGATCCATGAAGGGGATGTGGAGCTGGTGCGAAAGCGCCTCCAACAATACCGCCTCCTCGACCAGCCCCAAACGCAACGCGGCATCGCCGAAACACTCCGAGGTGCGCTGTTGCTCCTGCAAGATCACCTCTAGCTGCTGCTCCTGCAGTACCCCAGCCTTGACCAGGGCAGCTCCGATATGACTGGATTCCCCACCGAGCTGCCATTCGATGTTCACTCCGCCGCCCCCTCTCCCGACCGTAGCAGCGGAATTCTCTGCTCGACAAAACGGCGAGCCGTCTC
>CAYFOQ010000040.1:0-1182 GCA_964344735.1 uncultured Piscirickettsiaceae bacterium | reverse complement strand
AGAACTGGAGTGCCTCCCGCTCCCCCGCCGAGTCGAGTGCCAGCGCCAGACCCAGCTGCCAGACCCCGTTGGTCTCATCCTGCAGTAGTAGCTGTCGGTAATGGTAAGCGGCATCGGCATAGCGCTGCTGGCGTTGGTAAAGTGCCGCCAACAGCACCCGTAGTTCGGCACTCTGTTGCAGTAGAGGGAGATGCCGTTCCAGCCACCGCAAGGCGTGAACATTTTCCCCCCGTTGCAATAGCAGTCGGGCTCTGAGCTGTACCAACAGGGGATCCTTTGGGTGGGTCTGCAGCGCAATATCGAGTTGATGTTCGGTCTGTTCGTACGCTCCGCTGGAGAACAACAGTGCCGCCAGCGCCCCATGAGCCGGCAGGTGATCCGGCTGTTGTGCCAACGCGGCCTCCAGCTCTGTTCGAGACCGTTGCCGCTCTCCCCGGCGAAGAGCGACCATCCCGGCTTGATAGTGTTGCTGGGCGACCACCTCTGGACGCTCTACCGCACTCTTCTCCATCGAGCTCACAATGGTGGCAGAGGGTACTGCAGCGGGAGCGGGGGTCGAAGTGGGTACGGGGGTAGCAGTCGTAATCGGTAACAGATCATGCACGACCACGACTCGATCCATAGCGACACGATCTTCCGAAGTGATCTCGCGCTCCTCCAGCGCCACCGGTGGTGATGCTACCACCATAGTGGAAGCTGCAACGGTCTCTGAAGATGTCACCTCCTGAGCATCCGCTATCTCGGTCCGTTGCGATACATTGAATAGCGTGGTAACGGTAACGAGCAGACCGGCAACCATCAATAGAATCTCGCGCAGGGTCTGTAATCGAGAGCGCGAGGGTTCCGGGGCAACCGTCTGCTGCTGTGATGCAAGCTGCTCAACCAGCTGTTGGAGCACGCCCGAGGGTAGTTCCGCAACCACACCCGAGTGCTCGCGCTGACTCACCCTCGGCGCGTACCACTCCCCCCCGAGACGGAAGCCTCCCCCTCTACCGGATCGGTAATGGCCCTGCAGTGAGGCTTCACTACGGCTCACTCCTACCCCCCAGTCGTTGTAGGCGCTGGGCGGTCTGATGGAGCTGACGATTCCACCGCCCTGACTCCTCGATCACCGTCGGTTTGAGCAAGATCACCAACTCTTGGCGCTTGACACTCTCTTTACGCTGACTAAATAGCGCCCCA
>CAYFOQ010000039.1:4409-18438 GCA_964344735.1 uncultured Piscirickettsiaceae bacterium | reverse complement strand
GCCGCCCCTGCGGGATGCGGCGAATAAGTGCGGGTTTACTCCGGTGTCAACACTCCCCGAGCAACGTCGACAAAAACCGACTCCAGTGTGTCGTGACCATAGCGTTGCAGTAGTTGTTCCGGGTGACCACTATCGACCAGTTCACCACTGCGCAGTAGCAGCACTTGATCACACAGCCGCTCCACTTCCGGCATATTGTGAGAGGCCAGCAGTAGCGTGGCACCACTCTCACGGACATAGTGTTGTAGTAGTGAGCGGATGCGATCACCGCTGTCGGGGTCGAGTGAAGCGGTAGGCTCATCCAGCAGCAGAATGCTGGGACGGTTGAGCAGGGCTTTGGCGATCGAGACCCTAGTCTTTTGACCTGCCGAGAGTGTGCCGTAGGGTCGTTGCAAAAAGGGTAACAGGTCGAGTGATTCCGCCAGCTCAGTGATGCGTCGACGGAGCTGTTCGACACTATAGAGACGACCGTAGACCAGCAGGTTCTCCTCCACGGTGAGGCGCCCCGGCAGATCGAGATAGGGGGAGGAGAAGTTCATCTGTTGCAGGGCGGCATAGCGGTCAGAGATCATGTCGACCCCGAGAATTTCGATCTCTCCCCCATCGGGCTCCAGTAGCCCCAGTAGCATGGCCAGTGTCGTGGTTTTGCCCGCCCCGTTACCTCCGAGTAGTGCCGTGATCGACCCTTGCGGAATCGAAAAGGAGAGCTGCTCAACGGCGGTGACGGCACCAAACCGTTTACAGAGTTGATCGACCCGAATCACTGCGGCAGCTGGCGTCAGCTCCTGCGCGGCCGGGAGGTTCACTTGGCGCGATCCTGGGCAGAGGTCATGGCCTGCTGGATCTCTGCAACGATATCGTTGGCCACGGATGGTGGTGAGGGGATGGTTTGCTGCAGTAGCGCATCGCACTGTTGTTGCAGGGAGAGTAGCTGTTCCGGCTGTAGCACTTGTAGCAGTGGTTTCACTTCAGCGACCGTGGAACTGAGCAGGGTGGGGGCCAGATGATCCATCGGGATCGGGCTTGGGTCACGCATCATCGTCGCCACCAGTGGGCTTTCGAGTAGCTGCTGGTGGTGTCGTCGAGCCTGCTGTTCCAGCTGCTGACGTTGCAAAAAGTCGGCATCGTTCTGATTGGCGTCTAGCAGGGCGCGCTCGAAAAGCTGTAATAGCCGTTGCAGTGCCTGTTGTTCCTGAGGTAGGTCGATGCAGAGCATTCGGCACTCGTCATAGCACTGTTCCAGTTGCGGTAGGAGCTCGAGCAGTTGTTCGGCATCGGCCCTTTCTGGTAGTGCGGAGATGGTGGAGATCAACTGCCGAAAGCGGCGCTGAAACTGCTGCTGATCGGCATGGTCACGCTCTCTAGCCTCCACGACCTCGGAGTGAACCACCCGTTGAGCCGTCTCCGGAAAGAGGGGATTACGGAACCGGCGAAGCAGCTGTTGCTCCCAACAACCGGGATTGTTACTGAAATTTGGCCTTCTATCCATCACTAGAAAGTATAATCGCGCACCCGACAGAGATACTCTGTATCCCCCCTTTATTCCCCTGCCGAGATTCACCCCTCATGTCCAGTCCAATCGAAATGCTCCGAAACATTGCCATTATCGCACACGTTGACCATGGTAAGACCACACTGGTGGATCAACTGTTACAGCAGTCCGGTACCCTGGAGAGCAGAGGGGAGGCAGAAAGTCGGGTGATGGACTCCAACGACCTCGAACGTGAGCGCGGGATCACGATCCTCTCCAAGAACACCGCCATCCGTTGGAAAGAGTATCGAGTCAACATCGTCGACACCCCCGGACATGCCGATTTCGGCGGTGAGGTAGAGCGGGTCCTGTCGATGGTCGACTCGGTGTTACTGCTGGTTGATGCGGTGGAGGGGCCGATGCCACAGACTCGTTTCGTCACCCAGAAGGCACTGGCACTGGGTCTTCGACCGGTTGTGGTGGTCAATAAGGTGGATCGCCCCGGGGCTCGACCCGATTGGGTGGTCGATCAGACCTTCGACCTCTTCGATCGTCTCGGGGCCGATGATGAACAGCTCGATTTTCCCGTCATCTACGCCTCGGCTCTACAGGGGTACGCCTCGACCGAGGCCGAAGATCGTAGCGGTGATATGAATCCTCTGTTCGAGGCAATCATCGAGCACGTTCCACCACCCGAAGTGGATCTGGTTGGCCCCTTTCGGATGCAGGTGAGTGCACTGGACTACTCCAGCTATGTTGGGGTGATCGGTGTCGGTCGGATTCAGCGTGGTCGGGTGCGGCGCAACTCCAATATCACGCTGATTTCGGCCAATGGTGAGCGTCGCAATGGTCGGATGCTGCAGCTGCTCGGTTTCCACGGCCTGGAGCGGGTCGAGGTGGAGAATGCCATGGCCGGGGATATCATCGCCTTTACCGGTATCGATGGGTTGAAGATCTCCGATACCGTTTGTGATCCCAACCATGTCGAATCACTGCCTCCACTGGTGGTAGATGAACCCACCATGAGCATGACCTTCCAGGTCAATAACTCCCCCTTCGCCGGGCGGGAGGGCAAGTACATCACCAGCCGCAACATTCGTGAGCGGTTACAGCAGGAGCTGATCCACAACGTTGCCCTGCGGGTAGAGGAGACGGATGATGCTGACCGCTTTCGGGTCTCGGGGCGAGGCGAACTTCACCTCTCGATTCTGATCGAAAATATGCGTCGGGAGGGGTATGAACTGGGGATTTCACGCCCCGAGGTGATCATGCGCGAGATCGATGGTGTGGCTAGCGAGCCTTATGAGAGCCTGACCGTCGATGTGGAAGAGAGTCACCAGGGGGGGGTGATGGAGCGTTTGGGAGAACGTAAGGGGGAGTTGGCCGATATGGTGCCGGATGGCAATGGCCGGGTGCGGCTCGACTACATCATCCCCTCTCGTGGGTTGATCGGGTTTCGGACCGAGTTTCTCACCACCACCTCCGGTACCGGGTTGATCTACCATAGCTTCGACCACTATGGACCTCGGGTGGAGGGGCGCATCGGTGAGCGTCATAACGGGGTATTGATCTCCAAGGAGAAGGGTAAGGCGTTGGCCTACGCTCTCTTCAACCTGCAAGAGCGGGGGCGGCTCTTTATTGGGCACGGAGAAGAGGTTTATGAAGGGATGGTGATTGGGATCCACTCTCGTGACAACGATCTGGTCGTCAACCCACTCAAGGCCAAGCAGTTGACCAATATTCGTGCTGCCGGATCGGATGAAAACCTGATCTTGACGCCACCGATCCGTCTCACCCTGGAACAGGCGCTGGAGTTCATCAATGACGATGAGCTGGTGGAGGTGACCCCGCAGTCGATTCGGGTACGGAAGAAGTTGTTGAGTGAAAATGAGCGCAAGCGGGCCAGGGTACAATAATGATGAGTAGTGAGCATGACATCCGTCAGCCGATCGAGAATGTCTCTGCGGTCTGCTTGCGGCGAGAACTGGATGAGGAGTTACGGGAGCGGCTACACGACCCGCAGGTGCTGCAGAGTGAGCTGGTCGACGTGATGGTCAAGATCGAGGGCAAGGATCCGCTCTTCGCCACCTCCCGCGACTGGTTTTACGCATTGGCCTACCTGCTGCGCGGCACCATGAACCAACTCTTTATCCGTTCCGCCCGTCATCATCATCGTCTCGATGTGCGCCGGGTCTACTACCTCTCGATGGAGTATCTGCCTGGACGACTGCTCTACAAGAGCCTCTACGATCTGGGGCTGTTCGAGAGTGCCTGGAAGGCGATGGATGAGCTCGGAGTGAGTCTTGAGACCCTGCGGGATCAGGAGGTGGATCCGGCACTCGGCAATGGCGGGTTGGGGCGGCTGGCGGCCTGCTATCTTGACAGTCTGGCGACCCACGACTATGCCGGTTACGGTTATGGCATTCGTTACGAGTATGGTCTCTTCAATCAACACATTGTTGAAGGGGAGCAGCATGAGCAGCCGGAGCACTGGCTCCGCTACGGCTCCCCATGGGAGTATGCCCGCCCCAGTATCCTCTATCCGGTGCGTTTCTACGGGCGGGTGACTCACCTGCCCGGGGAGGACGGCGAGGAGGTGAGTCACTGGATCGAGACAGAGGATGTGGTGGCGATCGCCTTCGATAATCTGGTGACCGGTTATCACTCCGATACCGTGGGTAACCTGCGGCTGTGGTCGGCCCGGGCCTCACGCGATTTCGATCTGAGTAACTTCAACCAGGGAAACTACATGGATGCGGTGCGGGAGAAGACCACCAGTGAAAATCTGGCCAAGACGCTCTACCCGGACGATAGTACCTTTGTTGGTCAAGAGCTGCGTTTGAAGCAGGAGTACTTTTTTGTCAGCGCCTCACTGCAGGATATCGTCGCCCGCCATCAGCGTGATCATGAATCTCTGGAGACACTGGCGGATAAGGTGGTCATTCAGCTCAATGATACCCACCCGGCCTTGGCAGTACCGGAGGTGCTCTACATCCTGATCGACCACAATGGGTTCGATTTCGATGGGGCCTGGGATCTGGCTCGTCGACTCTTTCGTTACACCAACCACACCCTGCTATCGGAGGCGCTGGAGAGCTGGCCGGTGTCGATGTTACAGAATTTGCTGCCACGACACATGGAGCTGATCTATCAGATCAATCTCTGGTTGATGAAGGAGGTGCGACACACCTTCCCGGGCGACCTGCAGAAGATGCGTCTGCTCTCCCTGCTGGATGAGGAGAATCAACGGGTGCGGATGGCCCATCTGGCGGTGGTGGCGAGTGAGCGAGTCAATGGGGTAGCAGAACTCCATGCCGAGCTATTGCGTGGTCGACTCTTCCCCGATTTCGATGCCCTCTACCCAGGGCGTTTCGTCAATGTTACCAACGGCATCACTCCGCGACGTTGGCTGCTGGAGTCCAATCCCGGATTGACCCGGTTACTGGAGGAGCACCTGGAGATGGACTGGGTCCGTGATCTGGGTAATCTCTCACAGTTGATGGAGCGTTGTTGTGTCAGTGGATTTGAAGAGCAGTTCATCGATCAACTGGAGGGGGTAAAGCAGGCGAACAAAGAGCGGTTGGCCGCACTGATCGAGCAGCGTACCGGGATCAAGGTCACGACTACGGCGCTATTTGATGTGCAGGTGAAGCGGATGCATGAGTACAAGCGGCAGTTACTCAATCTGCTCCATGTGGTGAGCCGATATCAACAGATTCGCCGGGGTGAGACCGAGGCACTGGTGCCTCGGGTGGTGATTTTTGCCGGCAAGGCGGCGCCTGGCTACTACATGGCGAAACAGGTGATTCGGTTGATTCATGATGTCGCTGATGTGGTCAACCATGACCCCGTCGTTGGTGATCTGCTGAAGGTGGTCTTTATTCCCAACTACAAGGTTTCCGATGCTCAGGTGATCATTCCTGCAGCCAACCTCTCGGAGCAGATCTCTACGGCCGGTATGGAGGCATCCGGCACCGGTAACATGAAGCTGGCGCTCAATGGGGCTCTCACCATTGGAACGTATGACGGGGCCAACATCGAGATTCGTGATCGGGTAGGGGAGGAGAACTTCTTCCTGTTCGGTCTCAAGGCGGATCAGGTGCTCTCTCTCCGTAGTCAGGGCTATGAGCCAGCCCGGATCTATCATGAGGATGAAACGCTACGTCAGGCGCTCGATGCGATTGCCCACGGGTTCTTTTCTCAAGGGGATGGGGGGCGCTATCAGGGGTTGGTGGATAGCCTGCTGCATGGGGATTACTTCATGGTGCTGGCCGATTTTCGCGACTATCTCGAGGTCCAGCATGAGGTGGATCGGGTCTACCGTGACCGCCAGCAGTGGAATCGTCGAGTGGTTCGTAATATCGTCGGGGTGGGACACTTCACCTCCGATCGTGCGATCCATGAGTATGCTCGAGAGATCTGGGGGATCGAACCGATTTGATGGGGAACGGCCCCCCCATAGGCAGTGACTCGTTAGCGGTCGACGATACGGTGAATCTCGCTGCGGAGCTGCTGTAGACTCTCGAGGTTGCGCTGTCGATAGGCCAGAAGAGATTGTGACATCATGGCGTAGAACAGCGTCTGTTCCTCTCCGCGTCGGCGTTGCTCACTCGATTTCTCCTGGTGCAGAATCCGGAAGATGGCGATGCTCTGGCTGATGTAAAGCTTGAGCTGTTCATGAGTGCGGTTCTTCAGTGCCATCTGAGCAAAGGAGAGCATATTACGATCCAGTCGCTCTCTCTTTTTCATGATGCTGCTCCGTCATTGAATGGTTACCGACAGCAAAAAACATGCATTCGGTGTGCCATTCTGTGGCGTCAGAAGATCAACACCATGGTCAGTAGGGTGAGGGTCTCGATGATCTCGGTCACTGCTCCGGCAGTATCTCCCGTGGTGCCTCCCAATTGCCGCAATAGTCGTTGTCGTAGCGTGAGAAAGGTCAGTGTCACGATCGCTAGTGGTATGACCAAAGAGGTGCCATAGCGCGCAAACAGGGCGACCAGGGTTACGGTGAGCGTAAGGGTAGCGGCTCTTCTTGGCAGGTGGTCGGCAAGTGGGCTCCCCAACCCTTGTGGACGTACGTAGGGCGTGGTGAGAAAGAGCGGAATCAGTGTGGTGCGACCGAGGATGGGGGCGAGAGCGATGAGTTCCGGAGTCCCGATCGTCAATAGCTGCAGTAGTGCCGTGAACTTGATCAACAGTACCAGCACCAGCGTGACGACCCCAATCGGACCGCTACGGGGGTCTTTCATGATGGTGAGCATACGGTCGCGGTCACCATGACTGCCGATCCAGGCATCGGCGGTATCGGCAAGTCCGTCAAGATGAAGCGCGCCAGATGTTGCTACCCAGAGTGAAAGAAGAAGGGCGGCCACCACCATCGTGGGGGCGGTACGGAGGATCCAGGCCACGGTCACCAGCAATAGACCGATCAGGAGACCGACCAACGGGTAGTAGAGTAGCGATCGTCCCGTTTCCTGGGGGGTCGGGGTGACGGTGAGAGGGATGGGTAGGATCGTAAGGAACTGTAGTGCGATCAGCAGGGGGCGAAACACGAGGAGATCCTCCCTGAATCACCAGGATGGTCTGTCACCTGAATGATAAAAAGTTTCCCGTGAGGCACATCGAACTGGTGCCAGTCGGTCATGGGTTGCCGTTGGATATGACCGAGTAGCACACGGATTACACCGCCGTGGGTTACGATCAGAAGCGATCGCATCGTGGCGTTGGCAACGGTGTCGTGCCAGGCTGCCAGCACACGCGTCTGAAAGTGGTGTAGGGACTCTCCATCGGGTGGGGGATAGCGGCCTGGGTCATGCCAGAATCGCTGTAGTGCGGCAGAATCTTTCTCCATCAATTCTGCGGCACTGCACCCTTCCCAGCGACCAAAGTGGATCTCCTGTAACCGATTGTCGTAGTGGAGAGGTAGTGAGTGGCGGCGGGAGAGATCATTGGCAAACGCTGCACAACGTAACAGGGGTGAGCTGATCAACTGCTCCCAAGCGCACCCCTGCTCGATGGTACTCTTCATCTGTGCCCAACCGGCTGGTGTGAGTGGATCGTCGGTGGAGCCACGGAATCCGGTTCCTCCGGTGGTCTCACCATGACGAAGTAGCCCGATCTGCATCAGCCGTTTTTCCCGGAGGAGATACCGGCTGACGCGAAGGTGGCCATCTCGTTATGTAGCGCACAGGCCATGCGCAACAGTGGTACGGCTACTGCAGCGCCACTGCCCTCTCCCAGGCGTAATCCGAGGTCGAGTAGTGGTTTTGCCTCCAGTGCCTCGATTACCCGGCGGTGTCCCGGTTCAGCAGAGGCATGGGAGAATAGCAGCCACTCCTCGACTCCGGTATTCAATCGGGTGGCAACCAGTGCTGCAACTGTACTGATAAACCCATCCACTAGCACCGGCAGGCCGACTTGAGCACAGGTGATATAGCTACCGGCCAGTGCAGCGATTTCAAAACCACCGAGGCGACGAAGAACCTCCAGGGGTTGGTCAAGGTGGTGACGGTGGTAGGTCAGTGCCTGCTGGATCACTGCACTTTTATGGACAACCCCGGCACGGTCGAGGCCGGTACCGGGGCCGGTAAGCTGTTCGGGCGGCGCGTCGAGTAGAGCACAGGCCAGTGCCGAGGCGGCGGTGGTGTTGCCGATCCCCATCTCCCCTCCGATGAAGAGTTGGCATGCCCTCAGTCGGGACTGTTCGACCGCGTGGCGACCACAGTTGGGTGCCGCTGCGAGTTGCTGTTCGGTCATGGCGGGGGCTGCTATGAAGTTGGTCGTCCCGGGGCCGAGTGGGCACTGTTGTACCCCTTCGGCGAGGCCACTATTACCGACGGTACCGAGATTGATCACCTCCAGTTTTGCCCCGAGGGTGCGTGCTGCTACGGAGATCGCGGCTCCACCATTTGCGAAGTTCTTGACCATCTCCGCAGTAACGGCCTGGGGAAAGGCCGATACCCCTTCACCGGCAATACCGTGATCACCGGCAAACACCACGATCTCCACTCGATCAACCACCGGTTGTTCACTCTTCTGTAGTGCAGTGAGCTGGATTGCGATCTCTTCCAGTCGACCGAGTGCCCCGGGAGGTTTGGTCAACAGGGCCTGATGGGTGACTGCGGCACTTCGTATCTCTGCATCGGGTTGGGACGGGGGGCGGCTCAGCCAATCGAGTGAGCCGTTGTCGTATTGGGTGGGGGTCATCGCGCTACTCCCTTTAAGGCACCTTTTAGTAGGTGAGGTAACCCGGCAATGGTGAGAATCACCCGATCACACCGCTGGGCCAGATCTTGATGCAATCGACCGGCCTCATCACAGTAACGGCGGCTGAATGCACCCATTGGCATGACTCCCAGGTTGGTCTCATTGCTCACCAGAATGATCTCCCCTGGTAAGCTCGGCACGACATCGAGCAGGGCGGAACGCTCCTGCTCCAGAACGGTATCCTCTTCCGCCATTAGCTGAGTGAGCCACAGCGTCAGGCAGTCGACCAATAGACAGCGGTCGTCATCTCCAGCACGGGCGGTGGCGATATAGGTTACCGCTTGTTCGCTGGTGCGGGCCATCTGTTCCGCTAGCCGGCTCTTGCCGGAACGGACGCCTCCCAGGATCAGGGTCTTCATGTGAGTATTTACCGTAGTCAGCGACAGGGTGCAGTAACGAGTGGCCTCATACTCTACGCGGGTTGAATCATAGATCCACGCCCGGCTGCGCTCTTACACCGGCACGAAAGGCGTGTTTGAGGTCATGTAACTCTGCTACGGTATCAGCGGCTTCAATCAGTGCCGCAGGTGCAGCACGGCCGGTGATCACGACATGCTGCATTGGCGGGCGATCGGTCAGATCTGTGAGGACTCTATTCATCTCCAGCCAGTTGTAGGCCAGGGGATAGGTCAGTTCATCCAGCACCACGAGCCCCAGTGAGGGGTCACGCAATAGCGTTTGTGCCACCGCCCAGCCCCGTTGTGCGGTCTCGGTATCGCGTGTCAGATTCTGTGTATCCCAGGTGAATCCCTCTCCGAGTACATGCCAGACCACACCCGGTTGATTCCGAAAAAATGTTTCTTCCCCGGTGTCACTGTGTCCCTTGATGAACTGCGCTACGCCGACCTTCATCCCGTGTCCCAGGGCGCGAGCTACCATGCCGAAAGCTGAGGAGGATTTTCCCTTGCCATTTCCGGTGAGTAGCAACAGTACCCCCTGATCACGATCGGCCTGAGAGATGGCGGCATCGACCACCCCCTTTTTACGCTGCATCCGTTTCTGGTGACGCAGCGCTCGGTCATCACTCGCTGCGGTCATTGTGTCGCAGTTTGCCCCAGCCGCTGTGCAGAAGCGTGTGTCACGACGAACAAGGCGTGGATCACGGCGGCGATTCCGATGTAGAAGACGAGCGATTGTAGGTATCCCGGAAAATAGCCCATCACCCCTGTGGTGAAGCCGGCCAGGGTCGGTTCGGCAATGCGTCCGGAGAAGAGGTAGAAGCCACCGCTGGAGAAGAGCTCACAGCTGATTGCTCCGACCACTACCGCCGCACTCAGTGGTAACAGTGTGCGCCACTCAAAACGGTACTGTCCGGCATACCAGCGTCCACTAAGCCAGAGGGCACTGTAGGCGGGTAGCAGGAAGAGGTAGGCCGGCGTCAGACAGTAGGCCTCTCCGCCACTGGCGATCTCTGCCAGGGTTGAGCCTGTGAGCAGGTGGGGGGTGAAGTCCACCATCCAGACCGTAACGAGCAGGGCTGGAAGTATCCATTGTGGTCGCAGGTAGACTCCAGCAAGGAAGAATACCGCCCAACTGGCCCCGGGGAGGCTATGGAGGGTGGCGAAGTGCTGATCCCGTGTGGCAATCAGGAGCAGAATCAAGAGGGTACCTATGAGGAGTGGTTGGCGGCTGGTCAGTGTCGGCATGGTTGGCTCCCGGGTTGTCATCTTATTGGGGTTGATAGCGTAGCGTAAGAAATAGGGTGCGCCCTGGTTGGTTATAGTAGGCGGCGGTTTCGTAATCCTTGTCAAACAGATTTTCGAGTCGTGCCTGCAGCTTCCAGTTCGGTGCAAGCAGGTACTCGCCGCGCAGGTCAAGGGTAGCATAGCCGCCGAGTTTTTGGGTGTTGGCCAGGTCTTCATAGCGCTTGCCGACGGCTACCAGTGTTGCCCCGATACGATAGGCGCCATAGTCGCGGTCGGCATCGAAGCGCAGATAGTGACGAGACCGACGGGGTAGTTGATGGTTGTGGTAGCTGCTGTTGGCCCGATTTTTCGGTTCGAGGAGGGTCAGGTTGGTGTGGAGGTCCCAACGCTCGAGACGGGTGGTGAGTACCGCCTCGATACCACGGATTCGGGCCCGGTCGATGTTGGCTGGTGAGAATGTGCTGGCATCAAAAGCGATCAGCTGATCGATACGATTTTCGTAGAGGTTGAGCGACCACTCTCCCCAAAGGGGGGTTCCGACCATTCCCAACTCCAGACTGCGAGACTCTTCCGGTTGCAGGTTGGGGTTACCGTAGAACGGATAGTAGAGTTCGTTGAAGGTGGGGGCCTTGAATGCGCTGCCGTAGGAGGCGGTGAACTGTAGCGTGTTGTTGAAAGGGAACCCCCAGGCGAGGGTACCGGTACCCTGGACGCCGAACTGCTCGTTTTTGTCTCGTCGCAGCGAGAACTCCAGGTTGTGATTTCCCACCATCCCCTGATATTGGGTGAAGAGGGCGTGGTTATCTCTGGCGTCGACAGCGTAAGCGGTGTTGCCACCGACCCGGTCATCCTGATAGTCGAATCCTACCGTGAGCAGGTGGTCCGGTGTGATGAAGTGGTCACTCTGTACCGAGATTACATCCCGTACCGTATCGAAACGGCTTAGGAAGGTGCTCTCCTTGAAGCTGTCGACCTGATCCTGGTTCTGCCCGGCAGAGAGTGAAAGCTCCCAGTCGTCCCGGAGCGCGTAGCGCGCACTTCCACCCACGACCTGTTGCACCGATTTGGAGGCGTTGACGAAGTCTCCGTCGAACTCACTCTTGCCGGTGGTACGCAGGGCATGGGTATCCAGCTCAAGACCGCTATCGAAACGGTAACCAGCACGCAGAGCGGTGGAGTGGTTGTTATAGCCATCCCGGTCTGGTTCGATAGTGAAACAGCCGGCACCATCGGGACTTGGTTTGCCATCACAAGCG
This sequence comes from uncultured Piscirickettsiaceae bacterium, assembly GCA_964344735.1. Lineage (GTDB taxonomy): Bacteria > Pseudomonadota > Gammaproteobacteria > Thiopontia. The sequence continues at coordinate 6,796 of CAYFOQ010000039.1, read as the reverse complement.
TTGAATCCTGCGGTATCACTACGGCTTAGGTTGAGGCTGAACCAGCCCCGCTGCCCTCCACCCGAGAGACCGGCAGAGGTGGTTGTGCTCTGGTAGCGACCACCACCGAGTGAGAAATGGGGCGTGAGTGAGCCTCCCCCCTTCCGGGTGAAAATCTGGATTACCCCACCAATGGCCTCGGAGCCGTAGAGGCTGGAGCGTGGACCCCGGACAATTTCGATCCGTTCAATCTGTTCGACCGGAATGTGTTCGAAGGCGGTGCTCCCCAGGGTTGCCGATCCGGTTTTGATGCCATCGATCAGTACCAGTAGATGGTCGGACTCGGTACCCCGCAGAAACATCGAACTGGCCTTGCCGAGGCCACCATTGTTGGAGAGGTTCACTCCCGGGACCCCTCGTAGTAAATCCTGAATCGATTGCGGCTGTTGGCGCTCAATCTCCTCTCTGGTGATGACGCTGACCGAAGATAAAGTCTGATCTACCGTCTGTGCGGTACGGCTTGCGGTGATAACGATTGGTTCCAGTTCGGTTGCCAATACCGGGTAGTCAGTCGACAGCAACAGTGCCGCCACAGAAAGATAGCGATAGTTCATTTTGGTCTCCTTCAGCATACCCACCCGTATGCCTGTTGGTGTAACGGTTAACGGGGCACGCACGGTGAAGGAGTGTGAAGTAGAGAGTGACAGGAGATGTCACCGTCAACTGCAGCGCCGCCCTCCGCGATGCCAACCAGACGCTTCAGGCCGGTCTCCGGGCTTGCGAGGGGCGATCACCGCTTAACAGAACTCGGGCATGCATCTGTTTCGAGCTCGTTATCGCGGAGGGGCCGAACCATTCACGCCTTCCCGCGAAAACGCAGTGGCATGGGGGTGAACGGTTACATCTCGCTTACCGTTGCGGGGGCAGCGCCGGACTGATTGACTGAGTTTGATCAGCAACGCACCGGCTTCCCGTTTCATCCCTCGGGTGGACACCCTGAGGACACCTGAAGCAACTGCGCGCAATATAAGCGGAGTGTAACGAGCGTGTCAACTCATCGAATCGAGCTCTGGAGTTCACTCCCGATCGGTTATTATTGTCGATAGACCACATTTCTCAATCTGCCATCTCCGGAGCTGATGATGTCACGACCGCAAAGATCTCCAGTAACTGCTGACATCCCATCACCGGGCACACCGCTACAAATATCACTGTTGTTGTCACTGCTGCTCCTTTGCGGTTCACTGCAGGCTGGCATCTCGCCATTGGCATTTGGTTCTCGTGGCGGGGTGCCGACGTTGGCACCGATGCTGGATGAGGTGATTCCGGCGGTGGTCTCGATCCGTGCAACCCTCGACTCTTCATCGGGGGCAGGTGAACAGGAGATGTCCACCGCTACCGTGCCACAGATACCCCTGCAGCGGGACTCATCCGGACTGGGCTCCGGAGTGGTGATCGATCATCACCATGGGGTGATCGTCACCAATCACCACCTGATCGAGGGGAGCCGCAGCATCGAGGTGAAGCTGGAGGATGGGCGGGTCTTCGATGCACTGGTGATCGGTAGTGACGAGGAGACCGATATCGCTCTGCTCCAGATCAAGGCCTCCAACCTGCGGGAGATTCCACTAGGGGACTCTGATGGATTGCGGGTGGGGGATTTCGTCATTGCGGTGGGCAACCCCTTCGGTTTGGGGAATACCGCCACCTCCGGGATCGTCAGTGCCTTAGGGCGCACCAATCTCGGGCTGGAGCGTTACGAGGCCTTTATTCAGACCGATGCCGCAATCAATGTGGGGAACTCCGGGGGAGCATTGGTCAACCTCAAGGGTGAGCTGATCGGGATCAATACCGCTATTCTGGCTCCGGGAGGGGGCAGTGTTGGCATCGGCTTTGCCATCCCGATCAATATGGTGCGAGAGATCAGTAATCAGCTGCTCCACTACGGCAAGGTCGAGCGAGGTGAGTTGGGTCTCATCGCCAAACCGCTCACTACGACCTTGGCGCGTTCGCTGCAGGTGGCTCCCGAGCATGGGGTGGTGGTGAGTGAAGTGGTGGTTGGCTCGGCAGCAGAGCGGGCACGACTGCGTAAGGGGGATGTGATTCTGAAAATCGGCAGCCATGCAGTCGATACCCCGGCGCAATTGGAAAATGTGGTGGGGCTCTTTCCGGTGGGCAAGGAGGTGAAGATCGAGTTGGTTCGGGGGGGGCGCTCTCAGGCACTCTTCGCCACCATCGAACCGACCCGGTTACAGGAGATTGCCGGTGGAGAGTTGAGTCGCAACCTCGACGGAGTAACGATGCGGCCGCTCTCCAGTGAGCAGCGCATCCGTTATCTCTCGGGTGGGGTGGCCGTCGATGAGGTTCAATCCGGTAGCGCAGGCTGGGAGCTAGGGTTGCGCCTAGGA
>CAYFOQ010000039.1:0-4399 GCA_964344735.1 uncultured Piscirickettsiaceae bacterium | reverse complement strand
TCATCTTCTCTTTCAACCGTCAGCCGGTGAGTTCACTGCGTCAACTGCGGGAGGCTGCGGTACTCTCTGATCGGGTAGTCATCATCCGTTTCTACCGTGGTGATCGCATTATGGAGACCATTATGCGGTGACGGGACCATAAGGGGCATTGCGCTCACGATCGTGCTGTACCATGCGGTAGGGGATAAAGTCAGTGACATCATTGCACTGTAGAAAAGGGTTCCCGACGATCTCTTCGGCCAGTGTCGAGGTGGGTTGGGAGGAGTAGTTGTGCCCTGGATAGATGCGGGTCTCTGGCGGCAGGGTTGTCGTTAACATCTGGAGAGAGTGGTACAGCGCGACCGAGTCCCCTCCGGGAAGATCACAGCGTCCACAGCCGAAGACGAAGAGGGTGTCTCCGGTGATGAGGTGGTTGTCCAACCGATAGCAGGTTCCACCGGGGGTGTGTCCAGGGGTGGCGATTGCTTCGATCCAGGATTCTCCCAGAGCCAGTTGGAAGGGGGGTTGAAAGAGGGTCCATCCGTACTGCGTTAGGCCGAAATGTTCAGCATCGGCGGTGCTGATGTAGGTCTCGATGGGCAACTGGTGGCGAAGTGGCTCTACAGCGTTGATATGGTCGTCATGACCGTGTGTTAGCAGGACTGCTTTCAGTGTGACACCCTGTTGCTGACAGAACTGGAGAATCGCTTCACTCTCCCACGCTGGGTCGAACACCACCGCAGTAGCGCTGTCGCGGTCGATGGCGAGGTGAATGTTGTTGCCCATTGGGCCCAGCTCCAGCGTGTGAATTTCTATCATGATGAAATGGGGTAAACGTTATACTTGAACCATGGTGAATAGTACTCCCAGCAAGACCGCCCCAAAAAGACGTCGTCGTAGCCGACACTCCAGAGCTGAGGCACCCTCCTTTTCGACACTGTTTCGGAATGCCGCCCCTTATATTAACGCACATCGGGGACGAACGTTCGTGATCGCTTTCAGTGGCAGCATGGTGGAGCAGGAGACGTTCAGTGAGCTGATCCATGATGTCGCACTGCTCAACAGTCTCGGTATTCGATTGGTGCTGGTTCACGGTGCTCGACCTCAGATCGAACACCGTTTACAACAGCATGAGCTCGATGACGAAGTGGTCAATGGATTGCGGGTCACCTCTGCCGAGTCACTGCTTCAGGTCAAGGCCGCAGTGGGGATGATCCGTTCCCGGATTGAGGGAATGCTCTCTACCGGACTACCCAACTCACCGATGTCGGGTGCCGACATTCGTGTGGTGTCGGGCAACTTTGTGGTGGCCCGTCCATTGGGGGTGCGGGAGGGGGTCGACTATCTCTATACGGGAGAGGTGCGCCGGATCGATGTCGCGGCAATCGAACGTCTGCTCGACAATGGTTTCATCGTGCTGCTCTCTCCGCTGGGGAGCTCTCCCACTGGGGAGGTTTTCAATCTCAGTAGTGAGGATGTGGCGACTGCGGCGGCGATTCAGCTACAGGCTGATAAGATGGTATCGTTGATCGATCTTCCGGGGCCAGCCGACGTCGGGGGCGGACTCATTCGGGAGCTGGATCCGGATCGGGCAGAGCTCCTGTTGGGAGAGCAAGAGCTGGATGATCTGGTCGCCCGAACGCTGTTGGGGGCGATTCACGCCTGTCGCAGTGGAGTCCCTCGGACCCACCTTCTCAATGGCTGTGAGCACGGCGCACTGTTGCAGGAGCTCTTCACCCGTGATGGGGTTGGCACGATGGTGACTTCCGGACGTTATGACCGTATTCGGCCTGCGACCATAGAGGATGTCGGTGGGATCATCCGCTTGATCGAACCGCTGGAACAGGAGGGTATTCTGGTCTCCCGCTCTCGTGAGTTGCTGGAGATCGAGATCGACCACTTCACCGTCATGGAGCGCGACGGTACCGTGATCGGGGTTGTGGCGCTCTACCCTTATAAACAGCACAGAATCGCCGAGATTGCCGGCCTTGCCATCGATCCGCTCTACCAGAAGCAGGGGCGGGGAGCACAGCTCCTGCACTATATCGATCAGCAGCTGCAGCAACCGCAATGGCACCAGATCGATCGGCTCTTTGTTCTTTCTACCCGCACGATGCACTGGTTTCAGGAGCAGGGGTACGAGCCAGCGGCACTGGCTGATCTTCCCTTGGAGCGACAATCACTCTACAACTACAAGCGTAACTCCAAGGTGTTCATTCGCGCCTTGAAGGGGGCATGATGGCGAAACGCTCAGCGATTGCCAGAAGGTTTCGGGGGTTTCTGCCGGTTGTCGTCGATGTCGAGACCGGTGGCTTTGATGCCAAGCGGGATGCTCTGCTAGAGGTTGCCGCAGTGGTCGTGAACTATGACGAGGGTGGAGAGCTGGCACTACAGGAGAGCCATATCCAGCACGTACTCCCGTTCAAGGGGTCCAATGTTGACCCCAAGGCGCTGGAGTTCATTGGCCTCAAGGATCCTTGGCACCCCTTCCGCATGGCGAAGGAGGAGTCCCAAGCATTGGAACAGCTCTATCAGCCGATTCAACAGGCGGTCAAGGCCAGTGGTTGCAGTCGGGCTATTCTGGTAGGGCATAACGCCTGGTTCGATCTTGCCTTCATCAACGCCGCAATAGAACGGAACAGGATCAAAAAGAGCCCCTTTCATGCCTTCAGCAGCTTCGACACCGCGACCCTCGGGGGGGTTTTTCATGGACAGACCGTACTGGCGCGGATGGCTGAGGCGGAGGGGATGAGGTGGAGCAGCGAGTCAGCCCACTCTGCCATCTATGACGCCGAGCAGACCGCACAGATCTTCTGCAACATGGTCAACCGTTGGGACCGGCTGCAGCAGCGGTGATCACCCCACCCCCTCTCCAGCGAGGGGGTGTCATGCTTCTTCGCCTTGAGCTTGAGTGGCTCTAAGCCTCGGGATCGGTGGCTGCCGACATCATCTTCTTCAGTTCACCACTTGCGCCCAACTCCAGTGTGATATCACAACCACCAATCAACTCTCCGCCCACATAGATCTGAGGAAAGGTAGGCCAGTCGGCATAGCGAGGGAGGTTTTCGAAGATCTCGGCGTCCTCCAGTACGTTGACATAGGAGAAGGGGACCCCGGTCTGTTGTAGTGCTGTCACGGCCCGGCTAGAGAAACCGCAGACCGGAAACTGAGGGGTTCCCTTCATGAAGATTACCACCGGGCTGCTCTTGACCTGTTGGTCGATTCTGTCGAGTACATCCATGTTATTGCTCCAGTTGAAGTCAGCACTGATTGTAGAAAAACCGAGTTATTTAATCAAATACTGTGTTGCAGTGGCTATTCTTCACGGAATTGAGTAGTCACCCGTTTGGCTCTGGTATAGAATGCGTGCCATCGGAGTGTAGCTCAGCCTGGTAGAGCACTGTGTTCGGGACGCAGGGGTCGGAGGTTCGAATCCTCTCACTCCGACCAACCGCAGCGGCTCAAGAAATTCATGTTTGAGAATATGGCCGGGGGTGATCGGGCTTAATTTTTCTTCCATTTCTATCCCCTGCTAGCTAGTGATGGTCCACAATTTCAACGTTTATTGGGTTTCCGTTTTCCCAGCTAAAGCAAAGTCGGTACTGCCTGTTGATTCTGATGGAAAAAACAGTCCTATCGGGTAACAGGGCGGTGGATCGGCTACTCCTGATGACAGCAGTGGTGCCGCTCCTCTCCAAACTCCCGCCCCAACAAAGCTGCCTGCAAGAACTCCCGATTGAGACGGGCAATCAAGGCGATCGGTATCTGTTTGGGGCAGGCATCGGCACACTGGTAGTGGTTACTGCAGTTGCCAAAACCCTCCGCATCCATCGCCTCGACCATCTTCACCACTCGATGCTGTCGCTCCGGCTGCCCTTGTGGGAGTAGTGCCAGGTGTGTCACCTTGGCGGCAACAAAAAGCATCGCAGAGGCATTGGGACAGGCCGCAACACAGGCACCACAACCGATACAGTTGGCGGCTTCGAAGGCACGATCTGCCACTTCTCGGGAGACCGTCAGGGTATTGGCATCGGGGGCCTCACCGGTATGAACCGAAATATATCCACCTGCCTGTAAAACACGGTCAAAGGGGGAGCGGTCTACCATCAGATCTTGCAGTATCGGAAAAGGGCCCGCCCGCCAAGGCTCCACCGTAATGGTGTCGCCATCATTGAAGTGGCGCATGTAGAGTTGACAGGTGGTGGTTGCCCCCATCGGCCCGTGAGGTACCCCATCAATCAGCAGCGAACAGGCCCCACAAATCCCCTCACGACAGTCATGCTCGAAGGCAATCGGACGCTGGCGCTGTGCGATCAGACGTTCGTTAAGTCGGTCCAGCGTCTCCAGAAAGGAGAGATCCGGGCTAATCTCCTCCAACTCAAAGGTCTCGAACCGCCCACTACTGAGCGAATCAAGCTGG
>CAYFOQ010000038.1:17724-18775 GCA_964344735.1 uncultured Piscirickettsiaceae bacterium | reverse complement strand
GGGCTGCTGTCGTCTCGGTAATCGCCTGCCAGGAGCGGGGTAGGGCAATTCGTCCACTCGACCCTGGCGGTAGGCCTGGCAACCGGAGACAATCGGGCAGTGTGCACAGTCTGGATCCCGACGGCGGCAGAGCGCTGCCCCCAGATCCATGATCGCCTGGGTGTAGGCACCACAACGCTGTGGCGGCACATGGTATTCCGCCAATCGCCACAACTCTCGCGCCACCCCACTTCGTCCGGGCCACCCTTCAACCCCGTGGTAACGACAGAGCACCCGCTTCACATTACCATCCAGAATCGCCTCCGGCTGGTTGAAGGCGATCGACAGGATGGCTGCTGCAGTCGAACGACCAATCCCCGGAAGAGACTCCAGCTGTCGACGTTGACGGGGGAAACACCCGCCATACTCGGCCACCACGACCGCCGCTGCTCGATGCAGATTGCGAGCCCGAGCATAGTACCCCAACCCTGACCACAATCCGAGCACCCGATCACGATCCGCAGCCGCCAGTTGCTCGATGGTCGGAAAGGTATCCATAAACCGTTCATAATAGGGGATAACGGTCTCAACCCGAGTCTGCTGCAGCATAATCTCGGAGACCCAGATCCGATAGGGGTCGGGTGAAGATTGCCAAGGCAGTCCCGATCGACCCGCTGTAGCCGCCCACTCCAGCAGAGGGGCAGAAATAGAGTTACTCACCATAGACTCCAGCCAGAGGCCACCAATGTCGCCCCAATAATATCTGACTTTTTTGCTTGTGTATTCCGTTTTTTGTCGCTATAATGGAATCGTTCGTTAGAGATATCGCTTGCACTCCTCCCTAGCAACGGTATCCACACCCGGCCCGGACAGGAGTCCACTGCCGGAACAGATTCAGACTGTGTGTTCCTCCCTTTAGCACATCTGATGGACGAGCGACCCACCGGCCCCCCTCCTCCCATTGGGGGCCGGTCCTTTTCTAACGGATCCAGCTCACCCCTGAAACCCGCCATCTCTGCGTTCGGAAATGGTCATATACCCTTGTATACTCACATTTCCTGCCTTGATCTGG
>CAYFOQ010000038.1:5925-17624 GCA_964344735.1 uncultured Piscirickettsiaceae bacterium | reverse complement strand
GGGTTTCAGAGGCAATCTGGATCCGTTAGATCCGTTTTTACCCCAAAACTCACCACCTACGCGTTCGGAAATGGTCATATACCCTTGTATACTCACATTTCCTGCCTTGATCTGGCGGGTTTCAGAGGCAATCTGGATCCGTTAGATCCGTTTTTACCCCAAAACTCACCATCTCTGCGTTCAGAGGTTTCCGCCTACATATCATAGAACCGGCTTCGCCCCTTCCCCGCCCGCTTGGCCTCCTCCAGGGCATCATGGGCACGCTGTAGCAGACGCTGATGATCATCGCCCTCCACCAGTGCAGCCCCTCCAACCGAGGCCGTGAGCGCATCGATGATGGGGAACGAATCCTGACGAATCGCCTCTACGATTCGATCTGCCAGCATCGGCCCCCCCTCGACAGTGGTCTCCGGTGCCACCACCGCAAAACGGTCCCCCTCGTAACGGCAGATCGAATCGGTATCGCGCAACAGCTCCTGAATCAGCTCCACCACCCGCACCAGAACCTGATCTCCAGCAGCATAACCGAAGGCCTCATTGACCTGACCAAACTGATTGATATCAACCAGTAACAACACCAACGGCCGATGGTAACGCAGGTGGCGTGAGGTCTCGGCTGCCAACCGTTCATCAAATAGGGCGCGACTACAGGCACCGGTCAAAGGGTCCCGAATCGACAACTCCTGGAGCTCTGAGTGAACGCTCTTGAGATCACGCTGAAGCCGTTTGTGGTCGGTGATTTCGGTCGAAATCGTGCCGGTCCCCACCACCTCGCCCCCATCTCCCCGAACCGGGAAGCAGGTGACCAGATGATAGTGAAGACCATCACGACCCGCCTGACTCACCTCTCGGGTGTGAGGCCGACCACTCTCCTCCACCTGTAGCTCCACCTCACGCGCCTGACTGGCGATATCTGCACGATAGCCACCGGCGTGGTCACGGCCGACGATCTCCTTCAGGTCGACTCGGTAGAGGTCGATCCAGCGTTGGTTGACCAGCTCGAAACGACCATCGCTATCTTTGAAAAAGATCACCGAATCACTATTGGTCATGAGCGATCGAATAATGTCACGACTATTCATCTCTTCTCCTACTGGGTATTCTGGGGGTTACTCCACCACGCCCCTCTGTGTTGAAGCTCAGCATGATAAGAGGAGCGGACCATCGGCCCACTGGCAACATGGGAAAACCCCATCTCCTCCCCCAACTGCCGCAACCGCTCAAACTCCTCCGGAGTGAGATAACGAGCCACCGGCAAATGGTGACGACTCGGCTGCAGATACTGCCCCAGCGTTATCCGGTCGATCTGGTGTCTGCGCATCGTCGCCATCACCTCATGAACCTCGGCCATCTCCTCCCCCAACCCCAACATCAAACCAGACTTGGTTGGAATCTCCGGGTTACTCTCCTTGAAACGCTGTAACAGTCGCAGTGAGCCGAGGTAATCGGCCCCCGGGCGACATTGGCGGTAGAGCCGAGGAACCGTCTCGAGATTATGATTGAAGACCGCCGGTGGCATAGCGCTCAGCGATGCCAACGCCACCTCCTCTCGACCACGAAAATCGGGCACCAGAATCTCCACCTCCACCTCTGGGGTATGATGACGAATCTGCTCGATACAGGCGGCAAAATGGGCGGCTCCGCCATCACTCAGGTCATCCCGATCAACCGAGGTGATCACCACGTAACGCAACCCCATACCCACGATCGCCTGAGCCAGTTGGGTCGGCTCCCGAGGATCGGGCGCAGTGGGTCGACCATGAGCCACATCACAAAAGGGGCAACGCCGGGTGCAGACATCCCCAAGGATCATAAAGGTTGCCGTACCATGGGAGAAACACTCCCCGAGATTGGGACAGGCCGCCTCTTCGCAGACCGTGTGGAGTCCACGCTCCCGCAATAGCGCACGAATCCGACTCACCCCGTTACCGCGCCCGGGACGGGCGCGAATCCAGGCCGGTTTGCGCAGCACCTCCGAAGTGACCTCCACCTTGACCGGGTTACGGGCTACCTTTTCAGCCCCACGTACTTTATCTCCAGCTTTCACTCGTCAACACCCTCCTGAAGATGACAAGGCATCGAGCTGCTGCAGCAGACTCTCCAACAACATCTCACCAACGGTATCGAGCTCGGGAGGATCGATCCACTGCGCCAGCTCTGTCACCGCCAACCCCGGATAACCACAGGGGTTGATACGATGGAAGGGCTCAAGATCCATCGCCACATTGAAGCTGAGACCGTGCAGACTACACCCCTTGCGAATTCGCAATCCGACAGCAGCAATCTTGGCACCATCGACATAGACCCCCGGGGCCTCAGCCCGAGCCTCAGCGGTGATACCAAACTTCTGCAACAGCTCGATCACACTCCGCTCCAACGCCGTGACCAGTTGCCTTACTCCCAAACCAAGGCGTTGCAGATCGAGCAGCGGATAGATCACCCACTGCCCCGGGCCATGATAGGTAACCTGTCCACCACGATCAATCTGTACCAACGGGATTTCTCCAGCATCGAGCACATGCTCTAACCTTCCGGCCCGCCCCAGAGTAAAGGTGGGAGGATGTTGCAGTAGCCAAATCTGATCCGGAGTGGTTGCAGTTCGGTGGTCGGTAAAATCCAGCATAGCCTGCCAGGTAGACTCATAAGGAACCAACCCCAGCCGTCGTAGCTCGATCACAACGCCATCAACACTCTGTCATCCGCACTCAACAGCTGGTAGATCGCGTCGAGCTGTTCCCGACTCTCAGCAGTCACCTCAATCGAAACCGCCAGGTAGTTCCCTCCCTTACTGGGACGGGTACGAAGCGCCCCCTCACCCAACTGAGGAATCTGCTGTCGCACCAGTGCGGCAACATGGGCGTCAAAATCGGGCGCGGCTCGCCCCATCGCCTTGATCGTCAAGGTACAGGGAAACTCCAACAGCCCCCCTTCAGGCAGATCCAATGCGTTCACACCGTCTGCTCCGCAAAGGAGCGCTTGAACCGTTGCAGCTCTTGATGCAGTCGCATGGTCACCGCGCCTGGACCTCCACTACCCACTGCCATTTCATCCAGTCGGGTTATCGGTACGATCTCACGGGTAGAGCTAGTGATCCAAAGCTCATCAGCCTGTTTCAACTCCTCGATGCCAATCCCACGCTCGGAGGTGGATATTCCTGCCTCCCGGGCCAACTCCAGTACCAGATCCCGGGTCACTCCGGGAAGCAGATGAGGCCCTTTCGGTGGTGTCACCACCTCTCCGGAAAGGAGCGCGAACAGATTACTGGCAGCCCCCTCGGTGACCCAGCCATCCCGGATCAGAATCGCCTCTTTAGCCCCTCGATCGAGGGCATGCTGGCGATGGAGCACATTGGCCAGCAGATTGATCGACTTGATATCACAGCGACTCCAGCGACCATCCTCTTCGGTAATGGCGGCAATCCCCTGCTCCAGCTGCTGTGGCGGAGTACCGGTCAGTGGTGAACAGCTCAACAAGACCGTGGCGGGGGTGTTGTCAGGAAAGTGATGTTCTCGTGGCTCCACCCCACGGGTGACCTGTAGATAGATGGAGAGATCCCCTCCACCATTGCGCTCCACCAGTTCGAAAATCAGCTGCTGCCACTCTGCTACGCTGTGGGGGGAGGCCATTCGAACTGCCGCCAGACTCTGCTCCAATCGCTGCATATGGTGCGAAATACGGAACGGTCTGCCGCCATAAACCGGAATCACCTCATAAACTCCATCCCCAAAGAGAAACCCTCGATCCAGCACCGGCACCGTGGCCTCGGCCAGCGGTAAAAAATGGCCGTTGAGGTAGGCGATCGAGGAGTCTGGCGCTACTGCACCCACATCAGTGCACTATCTTTGAGTTGTTTCATCATTCCCCCCTCCGGTACCGTCTCCAGTGCCACCAGAGGGCTCTCGACCACCACCTCACCATCCAGAGAGTAGGTCAGTGTGCCGACTCGAGTTCCCTGTTCGATCGGGGCTACCAGAGGCTCACCATCGATCACCACCTGTCGCTGCAGATCGTCAAATAGATTTCGTCCCAGGGTCACTGCAAGCGGTTCTGCCACACCGATCGCAACCTGATCCCGCTCCCCCTTCCAGAGCCGAGGGCTCTCCAGTGGATTTTCCGGAGAGGCCAAGGTGCGAGTCTCATAGAAACGGAAACCGAAATTGAGTAACTTTTGGCTCTCCTGGGCCCGGGACTCGATTCCTGAGGTACCGAGAACAACCGAGATCAACCGCATCCCATCCCGCTGGGCAGAGGCCACCAGACAGTACCCCGCCTCTTCGGTATGACCGGTCTTCAAACCATCGACACTGTCGTCACGCCACAACAGCTTATTGCGGTTGCTCTGTCGAATCGGCTTGCCACTCCCCTGATCGATACCGAAGACAAACTCCTTCTCAGCGTAGATTCTGTACAGCTCGGGAAACTCGTTGATAATCGCCTGAGAGAGCCGTGCCATATCGGCAGCACTGGTGTAGTGATTCTCTGCCGGGAGTCCAGAGGCGTTGACAAAGTGAGAATCATGCATCCCGAGAATCTCGGCGTACTGATTCATCAACTGCGCAAAGGTCTCCTCTGCACCACCGATATGTTCCGCCAATGCCACACTGGAGTCATTCCCGGAGGAGATGATCATCCCCTTGATCAGATTCTCGACGCTAATGCGATCTCCCACCTTGACAAACATCTTCGAGCCGCCGGTTCGCCACGCCTTTTCACTGATGGTAACCTCATCCCCCATGGCGATATGTCCCTGCTGCAGCTCCTTGAAAACGGCATAGGAGGTCATAATCTTGGTCAAACTGGCGGGCGCCAGCCGTTCATCACTGTGCTCTTCGGTAATCACCTTCCCGCTATCGTGGTCCAACAGGATATGGGCCCTGGCCTTGACACTGGGGGGGGTTGGGATAATCCGTGGCGTCGCCATCACTGTGGCCGTCCAGAGCAACGTCAGCAGCAGGGTGAAAAGGGTCGAAAATCTTCTCTTCATATCAATCCAGTCGTGTGACAGCAGCCGACCCTCAACGGGGACTGCCAAATGAAACGGTTGAGTTGCATGGAACTGTTCGGCTCACCCCTGAAATCCGTCATTTCTGCGTTCGAAAATGGTCATTTACACGTGTAAACTCACATTTTCTGCCTTGAACTGACGAATTTCATGGGCAATCTGAATCAGTTACAGGTCTCCTGAATAGTTACAGTTGCATTATACCCGGATCACCTCAGCGGTGGATCAAGGGGGGGCATCCGCAGCAATTACGCAGCCCTCTCCTCTCCTGCAAATCAGGAGAGGGAGCAGATCAACGGGGCAACCAGACGATCATCAACAGGCAAAACAGAGTCAATATCACCACAAACCAACGAAAGCGGCGCAGCGCCTTCTTCTGCTCCTGTAACTCCCGCGCACGCTGCTGAGGATCTAACATCGTGAGCCCTCAGGCTCTACTCTGCCGGAGCGCCGATCACCAGTACGATCGGCTCACGGTTGTCGGTATGGCTCTCGGCCGTCGCCACCAGTTCACCCGCTGCCGCAGTGGCCACCCCGGTGCGAGTAATCTTGGCTCCGACAGTCACCCGATCGACACTGGAGAGGTTGTTCCCCGGCATCATTGCCAGTGAGTCATTCAGGGTCACCGTGGTCGGCAGGTCGGCAACCGTCAGTCGTTTTGCTGCCACCGGTGGACCACCACGTCCGATCGCCCGAGCGTAGACAAAGACGGTATCGGTCGCCTCCACTTCAGAAACCACCGCCGATGCCAGACTCACCTCGACCACAAGCTGTCGTCCCGTAGATGCCACCGGTTCAATCAGTGGGGTCACCACCAGTCCGAGCTGACGTTGTGCTCGGGCGGCAGCCTCATTGATAGCGGCAATGCTATCGGCATCCTCCAACGGAATCTGTGCCAGACGTTTCCAGTAATCAAGTGCCTGCTGCGGGTTGCCCCGCTCAAATTCGATATGGCCAGAAAACCAGAGACCATCGGCAAACTGGGGATCGATCTCCAGTGCCCGCTGCAACTGCGCCCACGGTTCCCCTTCCCATTTCCCCTGCAGATCGAATAACGCCTCACCGTACTCCATTAGTAGCTGTGGAGAGGGGCTATCCACCCGCTCCAGTGCCCGTCGGTAAACCCCAGCAACCTCTTCCGGTCCCTTCCCCAGGTAGCGGTAGGACTTTGCCAACATCAACCATCCCTGTGAGTTCTGCTGATTCTGCTCCAGCTTCTGCTCCAACTGAGCCACCACTTCGGCAAACTGCTGCTCGCCCTGTTTCATCGCCGCTCGCTCCGAGGCACCAGCGACATCGATCGCCATGGGCGAACCGACCTGATTATAGAGCCCCAGGGAGATCAACGGCACCAACAACATCGCGACCAGGGCAATCTGTCGTCCGGCATTGGTATGGCTGGTGTAGCTCCGTTCGGTCTTACCCTCGAGGTCAGCCAGCAGATCACGCTGAAGGTCGGCCTCGGCCTGGGCAAAGTCGGTCTCATCGATCGCCCCACACTGCAGATCTTCACGCAACTCCTCTAGACGTTGTTGAAAGATCATCTTGTTACTCTCGGCCCGGGCGATCGACACCTCCCGACTCTTGCCCAACAGGGGCGGCAACAGAAACAGCAGTGCGACAACGATCATCGCTGCCGCTGCCCCCCAGAACAGTAGCTCACTATCCATCTTTCAGTACCTCTTCCAGACGCTGTCTCTCCTCTGCCGTGAGCGCTTCACGGGTACTTTCCCCACGATCAGCCCCCTCACTTTTCTCCTCTTCACCTCGTCGGCGCAACTGTGAGACCAGCATGAAGAGCCCCACCGGCAACAGAACCAGTGGTAACGCCCACAACAGCCAGGTACGGGAGTCGACCTGGGGGCGATAGAGTACGAAATCCCCGTATCGAGTCAGGAACCACTGACGAATATCATCATCACTCTTGCCCTGCTTCAACATATCGTAAACCTTGGTCCGATGATCACGCGCCAGATCGGCATTAGAGCCAGCGATGCTGGTGTTCTGGCATTTCACACAGCGAATCTCCTCGATCAACCGCTTGAATCGATCTTCATCTCGCTGGTTGTCAAAGGTAAAACTGTCGATCGGTGCGGCCACCCCGACGGTCGCCAGCAGCATCCACACCAGCCCCAGTAACCACACCCCATGACTCACTCCTCTCATCACTTATCCTCTCGATTGCAGACAGCGTCCATCGGCTGCTCTCATCTGCCGTACCAGCGCAACGATATTGCCGACATTGTTATTCACCTCCTGCGGATTTTCCGGATCGGGTGCCGGGAGATCGTTCAGTGGCCCGGTCATGCGCCGACAGATACGGCCCTCGATATCGATCAGAAAGGTCTCTGGAGCCCCGGTCACCGCCCACTCCAATCCGGCCACATTATCCCCATCATCCCCCGTCTTGAGATACGGATTACCCAGCACCTCGAGCCAACGCAGTGCCGCCTCACGGCTACCACCGGATTCCACGCGATCTTTCCAGTTGATGCTGTAGATCGGAACCTCGTCACTAGCCGCCAGTCGCATCAATACATCATGCTCGGCCCGACAGGAGGGACACCAGGTCGCCCAAACATTGACCAGACTTACCTTCCCCAAGAGATCGGAGCGACGAAAACGCTCTTTCGGTTGCAACAGATCGGGCAGATCGAACTCAGGCGCCAGTCGTCCGATCATCGGGGAGTCATCGCTCTCCAGCCCCGGCTTCAGCCCGAGCCCGATCCCCAACAGCAGGAACAGCAGCAGCACCAGAACAATGGGAAGGTATAGGCGGGTTTTTGTAGACATCGTTTTCAATACCGGTAACGAAGGTTCAGTAGGATTGATCCTGGAAATTGTGACCTCCGGCCAACTCCTCAGCCCGCCGCCGCCGAGCCCGATCGACAGCAGCGTGTACCTGCTCCGGCGCGGTTCCTCCGAGATGATTACGGGCCGCAACCGACCCCTCCAGTGTCAATACATCAAAAATATCGGAGGCTATGACCGTCGAGAAGCGCTGAAGTTCCTCCAGCGTCAACTCCGCCAGATCCCGCTGCTGCTCGATCGCATAACGCACGGTCTTACCCACCACCTCATGGGCATCTCGGAACGGAACCCCGGCACGAACCAGATAATCGGCCAGGTCGGTGGCAGTCGAGAATCCACCAGCTGCAGCAGCACGACAGCGCTCTTTCCGCACCTCGACCGTCTGCATCATATCCCCATAGACCTTCAACGCCCCCTTGAGGGTATCGACCGTATCGAACAACGGCTCCTTATCTTCCTGGTTATCCTTGTTGTAGGCCAGTGGCTGGCCTTTCATCAACATCAGCAACGCCATCAGGTGACCGACCACCCGACCACTCTTGCCGCGAACCAACTCCGGGACGTCGGGATTCTTCTTCTGTGGCATGATCGAGGAGCCGGTACAGAAGCTATCCGGTAACTCCACCAGCCCAAACGGCTCCGAGGTCCAGAGCACCAGCTCTTCGGAAAAACGCGAGAGATGCATCATCAATAGGGATGCAGCTGCGGTGAATTCGATGGAGAAGTCACGATCACTCACCGCATCGAGCGAGTTCTCTGCCGGAGCATCAAAACCCAACAGCCGTGCGGTAAGGGAACGGTCGATCGGAAAGGTGGTCCCGGCCAGAGCGGCTGCCCCCAGCGGCATGATATTGACCCGCTTACGGCAGTCTTGTAAACGTCCCCGGTCCCGCTCCAGCATCTCGTGCCAGGCCATCATATGGTGTCCAAAGGTAACGGGCTGGGCAGTCTGAAGATGGGTAAAGCCAGGCATGATGGTCGCAGCCTCACGCTCCCCCAGTACCAGTAGCGCCTCCTGCAGGCGGGTAATCTCGGCCAGAATGGTATCGACCTCATCCCGAAGCCAGAGACGGATGTCGGTCGCCACCTGATCATTTCGGGAGCGCCCAGTGTGTAGTTTCTTGCCGACATCCCCGATCGTCGCCACCAATCGGGACTCGATGTTCATGTGAACATCCTCTAGCGCAATGGACCAAGAGAAGGTTCCCGCCTCGATCTCGGCAGCGATCCCCTCCAGCCCCTCGAGGATCTGTTGAAGCTCCTCCTGGGCCAGCACACCAACCTCAGCCAACATCCGGGCGTGGGCGATTGAACCCCGTATATCGTAATTCGCCAACCGTTGATCAAAGGTAACCGAGGCGGTAAAGGCCTCGACAAAGGCGTCCGTAGATGCTGTAAAACGGCCCGTCCAGGGCTTCTCCTTAACCTCGTCCATGAACTCCCGCCCCTCTATCTGATCATCTTCATCGCAGCAAATATCGACTCATCGATGAAGGCACTAACAAAATCCCGAACACCCAGTCCCACCATCCGCTTCTGTACCTCCTGACCACGACCATCAAGGAAGAGCAAGGTCGGTGTGACCCAAACGTTATAGCGTTGACTGAGCTCAGTCGGCATCACCAGTTCACCACCAAAATCGGTGATTTCATCGAAGCTGTCGAGATGGATCTTACGAATCAACACCCGCTCGTCATAGGCACGATTACGCAACAGCGGGACCAAATAATCAGACTCCATCACCTTGCAATAGGGGCACTCCTCGGCTGAGATCATCAGCATCATCGGCACCCCTCGCTCTACCGCCAGGGCTGCGTCCCGCTGCAGATCATTACTGGACTCGACTCGAACCGGCCCCCCTCCCATAGACAGACCGGGCAGCCCGCCACAGAGCAGCATGACCATTACAATTAACCTGTTCACCCTCTTTCCAGCCGCAGACATCCCGTCACCCATTCCGATATACTTGACGACTGTAACCACTCATCTCGCCCACACCATTTACCATTGGTGAGTGGGGTGATTGCCGTCTCTGTTCCTCTCATTGTAACCTCAAACTGGAATCGTATCATGTTATCCAAGCTTCGAATCGCAACCCGTAAGAGTCCTCTAGCCCTGTGGCAGGCCGAATATGTCAAACAACGACTGCAACAACTCCATGATGGCCTCGAGGTGGAGCTGGTAACGCTATCGACCAAGGGAGATCGCATTCTCGATACCCCATTGGCCAAAATTGGCGGTAAAGGACTCTTCGTCAAAGAGCTGGAGACACAGATGCTGGAGGGGAAATGCGATATCGCAGTCCACTCAATGAAAGATGTGCCGATGGTCTTTCCCCAAGGGCTTTTCCTGCCGGTCATCTGTGAACGTGAAGAGCCGCTGGACGCCTTCGTCTCCAACCACTATGGTGACATCGACGCACTACCACAGGGAGCTCGTGTAGGAACCTCGAGCCTGCGTCGGCGTTGCCAACTCCTCGATCGCCGTCCTGATCTGGTGGTCACCGATCTTCGCGGTAACGTCAACACCCGTCTCGGAAAACTCGACAACGGGGAGTTTGATGCCATCATTCTGGCAACTGCCGGCCTACTACGCCTGGAGATGGTGGAGCGGATTCGCACCCGTATTCCGGCCGAGATCATCTTGCCAGCGGTAGGACAGGGGGCGGTAGGAATCGAGTGCCGCGAGGGCGACAGCGAGGTAGTTGATCTCATCACACCACTGAATGACACCGATACCAGCCTTCGGGTCAAGGCGGAACGGGCACTCAACAACCGCCTAGAGGGAGGATGCCAGGTACCGATCGCCAGCTACTCGGTTCTGGAGGGAGAGCAGATCCACCTGCGTGGTCTGGTCGGATCGGTTGATGGCGCAACGATCATTCGAGAAGAGATGCGCGGTCCAGCCATCGATGGCGAACAGATCGGGGTCACGGTGGCCGAGCGCCTACTCGCCGGTGGTGCCGAACCGATCCTACAAGCACTCTATGCCGATGCCCAATAGACCACTGCTGGATCGCGGGATCGTTGTGACCCGTCCGGCCCATCAGGCATCCGGACTGACCACAGCGATCGAGGATGCCGGGGGCAGCGTCTACCCCTTCCCCACACTGGAGATCGTCCCACCCCGGAACCCGCAACCGGCACTGGAACGTTTTGCAACCCTCGAGCGTTACCAGATCATCCTCTTCATTAGCGCCAATGCCGCCCGCATCGGTATGGAGATGATCCAGCAGGTGGGAAAACTCCCCCCCGATCTTGCGGTGGCCGCCGTCGGCAAGGCCACCACCCATACGCTGAAACGGTCCGGAGTAACCGTCGATATCCTGCCGCAACACCGCTTTGACAGCGAAGGACTGTTACAGACTGCACCACTGCAATCGGTAGCAGGGAAGCGTATCCTCATCGTTCGCGGTGAGGGGGGACGGGAACTCCTGGCCACCACGCTGCGACAGCGAGGGGCCGAAGTGGATTATGCCGAGGCCTATCGGCGAATCGTGCCGCAGAGCGACCCCACCCCCCTACTCCAGGCCTGGGAGAAGGGGGCAATCGATGCCGTGGTAGTCACCAGCAACCAGAGTCTGGACAACCTCATCACCCTGGTTGGATCGGTTGGTCGACAATTTTTACTGAATACCACACTTGTCGTGATCAGCCAACGCACCGCAGAGGTGGCTCGAGAGAGGGGGTTCCTCCACCCTCCGCTGCTGGCCGAGAACCCTGACGACCGCGCCATCATCACTACGCTCTGCGACTACTTCGCTGCCTCCGCCACTCCAGCAATCTCGAACGAATCGGAATAGAACCGCTTCTCCGGTAGCCGCCGCTTGAGACAGGCCTCACGGCAAGCCGTAACCATCACTGGTGGGCCAGCGACATAGAGATCC
>CAYFOQ010000038.1:2500-5835 GCA_964344735.1 uncultured Piscirickettsiaceae bacterium | reverse complement strand
ATGAAACGGATATTTTCATGCTCCTCGGCCCACCCTCGGGCCAACTCCCCAAGGTACAGATCCTTCTTGCTGCGCACCCCCCAATACAGATAGATCGTATTCTTCAGCCCCAACTCGATGGCATGTTCGATAATCCCCTTGATCGGGGCAAAACCGGTTCCGCCGGCCACCATCACCAGATCGTTGCGGGAGTCTTCACGCAGGTAGAATCCACCGAGCGGTCCTTCCACCCGCAACACCTCTTTCTCCTCCATCTCGTTAAAGACGTGTGGAGTAAAGTAACCCCCCTCAACCAGACGGATATGGAGCTCGATCTCATCACTATTGTGGGGGGCATTAGCGATGGAGAAGGCGCGGCGTTTACCATCTTCCATCAATATTTCAATATACTGACCGGCAAGAAACTGCATGGTCTCCTCCTCCGGCTGCTTCAAAAAGAGGCGCACCACATCATCTGCCAGATGCTCAATTCGCGCGACCTTGACCGGCATATTGTGGATCTTGATCTCTTCCGCCCCCTTCACCTCCTCGACAGCGATCTCCAGATCACTTTTCGCCTCCGCCTTGCAACAGATGATCACTCCCGACTCCAGCTCTTGCGGAGTCAGCGGCTGCGGCTTGTACTCATCCTGATAGTCGACCTCACCACTGACCAGCTTCGCCTTGCAGGCACCACAAAAGCCGTTCTGACAACCATAAGGGAAGGCAACCCCTTGCCCTAGTGCTGCCTCCAGTACAGTCTCCCCCGCTTCCGCTGTGTAGCTATGCCCACTGGGCTTGAGATGAATCGTATTCGCCATGAAAAGGTCCTTTTGATGAGGTTTGCTGATAATTCCTACTATTTTTATATGTTACTTGATCAAAATCAACAGAAATCGTTCTATCAATCGCTGCAAGGTTGTTACCCCCCCTCACCCCAACCCTCACCCCCCAAGGGTGGAGAGGGGGAAACCTCTCTCATTCCATCGCCTTACTCCAACCCCAACTCCTCCCAGAGTCGATCCACTCTGGCCACAACCGCTGGATCACGCTCGATCACCCGGCCCCACTCTCGACGGGTCTCCCCCTTCCACTTGTGGGTAGCATCCAGCCCCATCTTCGACCCCAGCCCGGAGACCGGTGAGGCAAAGTCGAGATAGTCGATCGGGGTACTCTCCACCATCGTGGTATCTCGCACTGGATCCATACGGGTCGTGATGGCCCAGATCACATCCGGCCAGCTACGAATATCGACATCATCATCGGTGACAATGATGAACTTGGTATACATAAACTGTCGCAAAAATGACCAAACCCCCATCATGACCCGTTTTGCATGCCCTGGATACTGTTTGCGGATACTGACCAGAGCCATGCGATATGAACACCCCTCCGGAGGCAGATAAAAGTCGACAATCTCATTGAACTGCCTGCCGGTGTAAGTGGAGTGGTATATCGGGTTGTGACGGTGGGTGATACGGTCGACGGTGAAGACCGGAAACGACTCCACCTCATTGTAGTAGCCGGTGTGATCCCCAAACGGCCCCTCCGGTTCCAGCGCCTCGGGGTCAATCGTCCCCTCAAGGATGATCTCTGCTGTCGCTGGCACCTGAAGATCGGAACCGATACAGCGCGAGACCTCACTCTTGGCCCCTCGCAACAGACCGGCAAAGGCGTACTCTGAAAGGGTATCGGGAACCGGGGTAACCGCTCCGAGAATGGTTGCCGGATCGGCACCAATCACCACGGCAACCGGGAAGGGTTCGCCTGGATTGGACTGCCGCCACTCCTGAAAATCGAGGGCCCCCCCCCGATGAGAGAGCCAGCGCATGAACAAACGGTTGCGCCCGATCACCTGCTGTCGATAGATCCCCAGATTTTGACGACTCTTGTTAGGACCACGTGTCACGACCAGCCCCCAAGTGATCAGCGGCCCGGCATCCTCTGGCCAACAGGTTTGAATGGGCCACTGCCCCAGGTCGACCTCATCCCCCTCCAGCACCACCTGCTGGCAGGGAGGGTGACGCTTTACTCGGGGAGACATATGCAGTACCTGACGAAACAGAGGAAGCTTTTCGAGCGCATCGCGAAACCCCTTGGGGGGATCGGGCTCCTTAAGGTAAGCGAGAATCTGTCCCACCTCGCGCAGATGTTCAACCGACTCCTGCCCCATCCCCAGAGCAACTCGTTGAGGGGTACCGAACAGGTTGGCCAGTACCGGCACTCGACTCCCTTTAGGATTCTCAAACAGCAGTGCTGGCCCCCCAGCCCGCAACACCCGATCAGCGATCTCGGTCATCTCCAACGAGGGATCGACCTCTGCCGTAATTCGTTTCAGCTCTCCTCGCTGCGATAGCAGGTCGATAAATTCTCGCAGATCATTCAGTGACATGGGATCTCCTTATTTGCCTGGATATTGTATCAGGCAATCTGTTCTCCCTTTCTCTTCTGTCACTACGGTGCGAACTTCAGAATTTGTCGATATTCCTGTCGAACTTCCGAAAGGATACCGCTTCGGCCAGATGTTCCAGCGTGACCCGCTCACTCGCGACCAGATCAGCCACGGTACGTGCTACCCGTAACACCCGATGATAGGAGCGCCCCGATAGTGAGAGCGCATCGATCGCTTTAAGCAGGAACCGCTCCTCCTCCCGCTGTAGCTGACAGTGCTGCTCCAGTATGCTACCGGATAGCCAGCCATTGGGCTCATCCTGACGCCGCAACTGCCGCTCCCGACACACCGCCACCCGTTTCTGCACCTCAGAGGAGCAATCTCCTTCCTGCCGCTGGCGCGCAATCAATAGTGCCGCCGGCAATCGACTCACCTCGACATGGAGATCGATCCGATCCAGCAGGGGGCCGGAGAGCCGACTACGATAGCGCTGCACCTGATCACCACTGCAACGACACTCTCCGGCACTATCGCCAAGATACCCACAGGGACAGGGATTCATTGCCGCGACCAGCTGAAAACGGGCCGGGAACTCCAATTGTGCCGCCGCTCTGGAGATCGTAATCACCCCCGACTCCAGCGGCTCCCGTAACACCTCCAGGACCTGCCGGGGGAACTCCGGCAACTCATCAAGAAACAGTACACCATGGTGTGCCAACGAGGCCTCACCGGGGCGAGGCACCCCACCACCACCAACCAGTGACGCCGCGGATGCCGTATGATGGGGAGAACGCATTGGCCGCACTCCCCAACGTGAATGATCGAAAAGTGTGGAATGGATGGAGTGAACGGCGGCACTCTCCAGCGCCTCCTGCTCACTCATCGGAGGCAATATTCCCGGCAGGGTAGAGGCCAATAGCGTCTTGCCAGTTCCCGGTAGACGTCTCATCAACAGATTGTGGGC
>CAYFOQ010000038.1:0-2367 GCA_964344735.1 uncultured Piscirickettsiaceae bacterium | reverse complement strand
TCGCCTCAACCGACTGCTGCAGGGAGTCTACCGCCACCATCCGTAATCGGTCGACATGGCTAGCCTCATCGAGATTGGTTCGTGGCAGTACCAATATCCTGCCAGCATCACGACAACGCAGGGCGATCGGCAACACCCCCCGCACCGGTCGTAATGAGCCATCCAGAGCCAACTCTCCGACCCACTCGTAACTTGCTACATCGTCGATCTCAAGCTGAGCCGATGCCACCAGAATACCGACAGCGATTGGTAGATCGAGCCAGGATCCACTTTTGGGAAGATCGGCTGGAGCCAGGTTGATGGTCACCTTACGCCCAGGAAGCTGGTAACCAGCACTGATCATCGCCCCACGAACACGATCCTTGGCCTCACGCACCGCGGCCTCTGGCAGTCCGATGATCGAGATTCCCGGCAACCCGGGACCCAGCAGTGCCTCAACCACCACCTCCGGAGCATTCAAACCCTGAAGGGCACGGCTATAGACTGCAGCCAGCCCCATCAACGCCACCGCTCGCAACCCGGATACCCACGGGGTAACCGCCACTGGCCAACAGTCACAACCACCTGTCCTCTCTCTAAGGCCCCCCTAAAAATAGACATTTTTCGACAAGTATCAATCGTTGCAAAAGTTTGGACACTCCTGAATCGCAACACGCTCAAGCACACCCCTGTGTCGCTCGGCTGCGGCCTTCCCTGACCGCAGACGGTTGCGATTCAGGAGTGTCAAAACTTTTGCAATGATTGATAATATCCTTCATGTATCAACTGCTACTGCAGGGGCTCACGACCCACCATGTCGGTCCAATCGACCTCACGCTTCAGGGGGGTGAATGTATCGGGATCAGCGGCCACTCCGGTAGTGGAAAATCGTTGCTATTACGCGCAATTGCCGACCTCGACCCCTTCGAGGGGGTGATCCGGTTCAATGGACACCGCCATGACCACTACCCCCCTAGCCAATGGCGTCGACAGTTGGCCTATTTCGCGACCGAGAGCAGCTGGTGGGATGAGCAGGTGATTGACCACTTTCCAACCGATCACGGTGAACAGCTCGCTCATTGGCTGGATCTGGCCAAGATCGATACCAAGCTGTTACATCAATCCCCGGAGCGCCTCTCGACCGGAGAGCGACAGCGGCTGGCCATTCTACGTCACCTACTCCACCACCCTGCGGTGCTGCTACTGGATGAGCCCACATCCAGTCTCGACCATCAGGCAACCGCGGGGATCGAATCACTCCTGCACCACTACCAACAACAGTCACAGGCAATCCTGATCTGGGTCAGCCACAATCCGGAGCAGCTGCAACGAAACTGTCCTCGCCGCTACCATCTCGACCGGGGAAAACTGGAGCCCCTGACATGAATTTGATCA
Organism: uncultured Piscirickettsiaceae bacterium; assembly: GCA_964344735.1. Lineage (GTDB taxonomy): Bacteria > Pseudomonadota > Gammaproteobacteria > Thiopontia. The sequence goes on along the minus strand of CAYFOQ010000038.1, from coordinate 993 downwards.
GAAACGGTAAGGTGCTGGGATGATCAGCCTCACGCCAGGTGACCTGCTGCTCACCGCCCTGATGCTGGTGGTCGTGGTGGTACTCCCACTATGGGCCCATCAACAAACACTGGCTCGACAGGTGTTGGTGTTGGCATCCCGCTCTGCGCTGCAACTACTGGCGGTAGCGCTGGTACTACAGACTCTGTTTGATCACGCCACACTAGCCTGGATTGCACTACTCGCCATGTTCATGGTACTGCTGGCCGGTCGTGAAATCCGCCAACGTCAACAGTATCGAGTGGCCGGATTTTCTGGCTACCTCACCGCTACTGGCGCCATGTTTCTATCATCGATGGCCACCGCACTTTTCGCTCTGCTGGTGGTGATCGAACAAGAGCCTTGGTACCACCCCCAGTATGCCATTCCACTACTGGGGATGCTGCTCGGCAACACCATGAACGGTATCGCCCTGGGTATGGATCGGCTGACCCGAAGCGCACGGGAGCAGCGCCGCAAAATCGAGGCCATGCTGGCATTGGGATTCAGTGCCGATGAGGCGATCACTCGCTTTCGTGATGAGGCGATTCGTAATGGCATGATCCCGATTCTCAATACCATGGCTGCTGCCGGGGTCATCAGCCTACCGGGGATGATGACGGGACAGATTCTGGCTGGAGCGGCACCACTGGAGGCGGTCAAATATCAGATCCTGATCCTGCTTCTGATCACGGCTGGCTCTGGTGTCGGCATCATGGTGGCGGTCTCGATACAGTCGAGACAGCTATTCGATGAACGAGAGCGGTTGACGGTTCCTTAGGGAACCCCTGAATAAGTCATGAGTAAATGCCTCCCGCCTGTAGCTCTCAATATCTTCGTTGAAAATCTTGCTAATAGCCGGCTATTGGCTGCGATCTTTCAAGGTGAGACGCATCGCGTCGAGAAGGACACCCTGGGGTGCGCCTTGATCTTGAGTGCTACAGACGTGATTCAAATTACTCAGACTTGTTCAGA
>CAYFOQ010000037.1:15622-19109 GCA_964344735.1 uncultured Piscirickettsiaceae bacterium | reverse complement strand
TTCGATCACCATGCGGTTGATGGCAGAGTCATCCACGATCAGGATCGAGTGATGGGAGTCGGTGGTCGGGGGGCGGACGATCGGTTGTGTCGTTGATTCCGCTCCAGCAACCCGCATTGGTAGCAGAATGAAGAACTCGCTTCCGGCCTCTTCGCTCGATTGGAACCAGATCTCTCCCCCATCTGGGCCACCAGAGAGTGAGTGATGGCAAGCCCCAGTCCGGTTCCCTCCGGGCTATCCTGATATTGGTCGTGGTGACGGGTAAATGCAGTGAAGAGCCCCTTCTGGGCCGCCGCTGGTATGCCGATACCGGTATCGCTCACCCGAATTCTCAGGGTCACCTCGTGTTCCCCCTCGATCTCCAGGGTCAAGACCAGATCGATTCTTCCCTGTTGGGTATATTTGATGGCGTTACTCAGCAGATTGAGCAGAATTTGCCGAAACACCTTGGGATCACTTTGTAATCGTGAGGGGATGGTGGGTTGGATCAGGCTGGTGAAGGTGAGCCCCTTCTGTTCTGCCTCCATCTGCACAATGTTGCTGATCTGATCGATCAACTCCCGGAGGGAGAAAGGGGTCTCCTGTAGCGTGAACTTTTCTGCCTCGATCTTGGAGAAGTCGAGAATGTTGTTGAGCAGTTCGGAGAGATGGTGGCTGGAGGTGGTCAGGGCCTTGCTGTAGCGCCGCTGACGCTCATTCAATGGAGTCTCCGCCAGCAGGTCAGATAGTCCGACGATGGCGTTGAGCGGGGTGCGGATCTCATGGCTCATACGAGCGAGAAAGTCACTTTTGCTACGGTTGGCCTGTTCGGCCTCTTTTTGGCTCTTTTTCAGTGCCGTGGTGCGGTAGTAGACATGGTGTTCGAGGTTCTGTTGATACTCCTCCAGATCCTGGGTGTGGTTGTCGATTGTGATCAACATCTTGCCGATGGAGCTGGAGAGTTCACGGATCTCGTTGATGCGCACATGAGTGGGGAGTCGGGATAGTGCTTGCTGCAGGGGCTCTCCACGGGCGATGTCACGAGTCACTCGGGTCAACTGTAGTAGGGGGCGGATCAGTGGTAGTGAGACCAGAAAGGCGAGTAGCAGCGCAAAGAGTACCGCTGTACTGCCGGTATTGAAGAGGATCGTTCGCAAACGCTCGACCGTAGCCAAGGCCTGAGCCTCGGTCTTGAAGAGCGTCATGCCGAGGTTGATCTCTTCCAGAGGTGCCCAGGTGACCAGAATCGGATTGCAGGCGGTATCGATATTCCAGCCAGCCCCCTTTTCCCCATTGAGCGCCCGGATCATCGGTAGTTCATCGAGATGGTCGAGGCGATACTGTTCACACTCACGAGAGGGGGTGGGGAGATCCCAGTCGAGATGGAGTAGAGAGACCCCGCGTTCATCCTTGGAGGCCAGTAACAGGCCGTTACTGGGCTGATCGCTATCCCGATTGCGTGGGGTCAGTAACAGATTGAGGCGGACGATGTCGATCTCTGCTGCGACTACACCGACCAGGCGGTTGACATCTCTTACCGGGGCGGTAATGAAGGTGGTGAAGCGGTCGTAGGGTTCGAAATAGGCGTGGGTGGGTTTCGATAGTGTGCCGGTTCGCACCGTCTCCTCGAAGCTTCGAGAGAGGGCCGAATCACGGTAGAAATCTCCTCGCAACTGTAGTCCCACCACCTCCGGGACCATCAGATCGGAGAGCACCTCACCCTCCAGAGAGATCAGCGTCAGGTTGCGCATTCCCCACTGTCGGATCAGTGTTGGCAAATTGGGGTTGGACTGAAGCAGCGTATTGTGTGAGGTACTGCGGCCTGCAGGGTGGAAGTGGGTGATCAGCTGGCCCGACTGCGCCACATTGAGTAGATGGTGGCGACGCTCGGCAAAGAAGTCACTGATCTGATGTTTGCGAATGTCGCTGATGTAGTCGAGATCATTAAGGATCTCGGCGGTGATGGCGTCGCGGGCCAGTACCAGAGCAACCGTACCCATGATGATCAATGGTACCAGTGCTACGATCAGAAACCAGCCGATCTGCTGTGTGGTCAGATTATGTAAGCGGTTGATCGGTCTCTTCATCCGGCTATTCTGGCACAATCAGGATTGGGTGACGATACTGTTTGACTGGAGTCCGCACCCCATGTAGAATCGCGCATCTTTTCCGGGCGATCGGGGGGAAACCCTGAATATCATCGCCGTTCGGATGGTCAAACTGGAGTTTTGGGATGTACGCAGTAATCAGAACAGGTGGCAAGCAGTATCGTGTGGCCGAGGGAGATACTCTTCGGGTAGAGAAGCTGGGGATCGATGAAGGGGGAGATGTCGAGTTCGATCAGGTGCTGATGGTTGCCGATGGCGAGGATGTCAAGGTGGGTTCACCTCTGCTTGAGGGAGGCAAGGTGAGCGCTACCGTTGTCAGCAATGGTCGGGGCAAGAAGGTGAAGATCATCAAGTTCCGTCGTCGCAAGCACCACCGCAAGCAGATGGGGCATCGTCAGTCCTACTCTGAGGTACGGATTACCGGTATTTCTATCTGACAGAATAGACGTGAGGAATTAGCAGATGGCACACAAAAAGGCAGGGGGTAGTACCCGTAACGGACGCGATTCGGAGTCGAAACGACTTGGAGTGAAGCGGTTTGGTGGTGAGAACGTGATCGCTGGTAATATTCTGGTACGTCAGCGGGGGACCCACTTTCACCCGGGCGTCAATGTCGGTCGAGGCAAGGATGACACCCTCTTCTCCAAGGTCAGCGGAGTGGTGACCTTCGAGGTCAAGGGGCCGAGACAGCGCAAGTACGTGAGTGTCTATCCGGCATAATTGCACCCCGAATCCGGTGTGCAGAAGAAGGCTCCGCACCGCGGGGCCTTTTTTTCTTCTGGTGACTGGGCGCTGGTGGAGTGGCTATGAAATTTGTAGATGAGGCGACAATTCGGGTAGAGGCCGGCGATGGTGGCAACGGATGTGTCAGTTTCCGCAGGGAAAAGTTTATCCCACGGGGTGGCCCGGATGGAGGGGATGGTGGCGATGGTGGCAGTGTCTACCTGCGGGGAAATGAAGGTCTCCACACCTTGGCCGATTTCGGCTTACAACGGATGCATCGGGCTCAGCGCGGGCAGAACGGCATGGGGCGGGAAAAAACCGGCTACAAGGGGGAAGATATTGATGTGGCCGTTCCGGTCGGGACCATCGTCTATGACGATGAAACCGGTGAGCTCATTGGGGAGGTGTTGAGTCATCAGCAGCGGCTCAAGGTAGCGCAGGGGGGGTATCACGGGATCGGGAATACCCGCTTCAAGAGTAGTACCAACCGCGCCCCTCGTCGAGCCACCGATGGTACTCCGGGGGAGCAGCGGCTGCTTCGACTGGAGCTGAAGGTGCTGGCCGATGTCGGTCTGCTGGGAATGCCCAATGCCGGTAAGTCTTCGTTGTTGCGGGCGGTCTCGGCCGCCCGGCCCAAGGTGGCGGACTACCATTTTAATACCCTCTACCCCAGCCTT
>CAYFOQ010000037.1:15265-15539 GCA_964344735.1 uncultured Piscirickettsiaceae bacterium | reverse complement strand
AGGGGGGCAGTTCCTCAAGCATCTCTCCAGGAATCGGGTGTTGCTCCATCTGCTCGATGTCGTGTCGTTGCCGGGGATACCCGATCCGGTTGATCAGTTTCATGCGGTGGAGCACGAGCTGGAAAAATTCAGTGCCGAACTGGCAGCACTACCCCGTTGGCTGGTGCTCAACAAGGTTGATCTGCTGTTGGCGGAGGAGCGCGAGGCCTACTGTCAGGAGCTGGTGCAGCGGCTGCGGTGGACGGTTTGTGATACAGTATCACGCTCAGACCGA
>CAYFOQ010000037.1:8583-15250 GCA_964344735.1 uncultured Piscirickettsiaceae bacterium | reverse complement strand
TTTTATGGTCTCTGCGCTGCAGCGGGAGGGGATTTCAGCGCTGATCTATGCGGTGATGTCGGCTCTGGAGGAGGCGCGGAGCGAGGATGAGTAGTCCGTCGATGATTACCGGACGTACCGATCTGCAGGGGGTGAGACGCTGTGTCATCAAATTTGGCAGCGCCATCCTTACCAATGATGGGGCGGGTCTCTCGATCGCGGCCATTCGGGGCTGGGTGGAGCAGATTGTTCAGCTTCGACAGCAGGGAGTCGAGGTGGTGCTGGTCTCCTCCGGGGCGGTGGCCGAGGGGATGAAGCGGCTCGGAATGGTACGACGACCTCACGCCATTCATGAACAGCAGGCAGCTGCAGCGGTGGGGCAGATGGGGTTGGTGCAGGCCTATGAGTCCTGTTTCTCTCATCACGGTGTTCACACCGCCCAGATCCTGTTGACCCACGATGATCTCTCCAACCGTCGGCGTTACCTCAATGCCCGCAGTTCGATTCGTACCTTGCTGCAGATGGGAGTGGTGCCGGTGGTGAACGAGAACGATACCGTGGCTATCGATGAGATCCGGCTGGGGGATAACGATACCCTGGCGGCCCTGGTGGCCAATCTCATCGAGGCCGATCTGCTGGTGATTCTGACGGATCAGCAGGGGATGTATGATGCTGATCCGCGTCATCATGAGGATGCCCGTCTGCTCGAGGAGGTGGAGGTGAGTGATCCCCGGTTGGAGCGGATGGCTGGTGCCGGTGGTGGCCTCCTCGGTCGGGGAGGGATGGCAACCAAGCTGTCGGCAGCCCGGCTGGCGGCACGTTCCGCTACCGCCACCGTGATTGCCCCCGGGAGGCGTGAGGAGGTGCTGTTGCAGATCTTCTCCGGAGAGGGGGTGGGCACCCTATTTCTCCCGGGCAGTCGTCACCTCGATGCGCGCAAACGGTGGCTGTTGGGGCAGTTGCAGCGCCGTGGGGTGTTGGTGATCGATGATGGTGCAGTGGAGGTGCTGCGTCAGGCTGGGCGAAGTCTGTTGGCAGTGGGGGTGACGATGGTCGAGGGAGGGTTCCAGCGCGGGGATCTGGTCTCACTGCAGAGTCGAGCGGGCGTTGAGGTGGGGCGGGGGTTGGTCAACTACTCATCAGAAGAGCTGGATAAGATCAAGGGGGTAGTGAGCAGTCAGATCGAGCCCTGTCTCGGGTATATCGATGAGGAGGAGGTGGTTCATCGTGATAACCTGGTCTTGTTGTGAGTGAATTTTCCGGCCATTAGCCGGCGGTTAGACCAGCAATAACGTTGCTAGACCAAGAAAGGTGAGAAAACCGACTACATCGGTTACCGTGGTGAGTACCACATAGCCGGCCAGAGCCGGGTCGATGCCAAGCTGTTTCTGAAACACCGGGATGGCAACTCCGGAGAGTGCGGCAATGACCAGGTTGATCATCATGGCGGCGGCGATTACCACCCCGAGCATCGAGTCCTCAAACCAGATCCACGCCATCGCCCCCACCACCAGTGCCCAGAGGGCACCGTTGAGTACCCCTACTGCCCCCTCTTTGATGATCATCCAGCGGGTGTTGGAGTGGCTGATCTGGTTCAGGGCCAGCCCTCGGATCACCAGGGTGAGGGTCTGTCCTCCGGCGATCCCCCCCATGCTGGCGACAATCGGCATCAGTACCGCCAGTGCGATCACCTGCTCCAGAGTATCCTCGAATTGACCAATGACCCAGGAGGCGAGAAAGGCGGTTCCCAGATTGATCCCTAGCCAGATGGTGCGGCGCCGGACGCTGACGCTGACCGGAGCGAACATATCCTCCTCCTCGTCGAGACCGGCACGCCCCAACAGGGAGTGATCGGCATCCTCCCGGATCACATCGACCACGTCGTCGATGGTAATACGCCCCAGTAGTTTGCCGCGTTTGTCCAGTACCGGCACCGAGATCAGGTCACGGTTCTCGAATAGTAGTGAGACCTCGCTGTCATGGGCCTCGGCCGAGACGAAGTGACACTCTTTGATCATCACCGACTCTACCAGGGTGTCGGGGGATTCAGTCAGCAGTGTGGCGATCGGCAGAATGCCGAGGAAGGTGTTTTCACGATCCACCACCATCAGGTTATCGGTGGTCTCCGGGATCGACTTTCGCATCCGCAGATAGCGTAGCACCACATCGAGGGTGATGTCGGCCCGGATCTCGATGGCGTCGGTGTTCATCAAACCGCCGGCGCTGTCCTCGGGATAGGAGAGGATTTTCTCCACCAGCTGGCGATTGAGCTCGTCCATCGAGCTCAATACCTCCTGAGTCTGGCTCCAGGACATATCCTGTAGCAGGTCCACCATATCGTCTGCTTCGAGTTGGTGGGCGGCCTCGGCGATCTCCTGGCTGTCCATCTCCTCCAATAGCAGTGAACGAACCTCGTCGTTGAGGTGGATCAGGATCTCTGCCCGCAGATCACTTGGCAGTCGTTCCCAGATCTGGGGGCGTTCACGTGGTGGAATCGACTCGATCAGCCGGGCACAGTCTGCGGGGTGAAGGGACTCGAACAGGGCATCGACCGGGGCCAGTTCGCCATGCTCGATCGCTAGTGTGACGGTGGTGATCCACTGCTGCTGTAGCTCGGGATCTCCGTTGTGGTGGAGGCTTGTGGTTTTGTTATCCATGGGACCTCCCTAACAGCCTGTTAACTGTGATTTGAGCTGCAGCGGTTGATCCGATCGAATAGCTGACGGATCTCCTCCGGGAATGGGGAGGCGAGCAGCTGCTCTACCAGTGGTTCGGTGCGGTCGAGACGGGTGTTGAGGACAGCCTGCTTCACCTCAGTGAGTAGTGATGGGGCCATGCTGAACTCTCGTAGCCCCATCCCCAGCAGCAGTCGAGTGTAGCGGTCATCCCCTGCCAGTTCACCACAGAGTGATACCGGGATGTGGTAGCGTTGACCAACCCGGATTACCATCTGAATCAGGCGTAGCACCGCGGGGTGTAGTGGGTCAAAGAGGTAGTTGACCTGATCATCGGTACGGTCGATTGCCAGGGTGTACTGGGCAAGATCGTTGGTGCCGATGGAGAGAAAATCGAGCCGTTGGGCAAAGCCATCGGCGGAGATTGCGGCGGCGGGGGTTTCGATCATTGCCCCCAGCTTCAGATCAGCGTCGAACTGGTGTCCCAGTGTCTTGAGGTTGCGCTTCTCCTGTTCGATGTGGTTCTGAATCTGCACCACCTCATGAAGGCTGGTCACCATCGGTACCATCATTCGGATGTGGCCGTGAGCGCTGGCCCGGAGAATGGCGCGAATCTGGGGAATCAGCAGGTCGAGGTTCTTTAGTGCCAGCCGTACCGCTCGGACACCCAGTGCGGGGTTCTCCGCACTCTCCATGTCGGCCAATGCCGGTATCGCCTTGTCGGTTCCGATATCGAGGGTGCGGATGGTCAGAGTGGACCCATCGAGTCGTTCCACGATCGCCCGGTAGTTTTCATACTGCTCCTCCTCGGAGGGGAGCTCTTCGCGGTTGAGAAAGAGAAATTCGGTTCGATAGAGGCCAATGTCGCGACAGCCGGCCTGGCGCATGGTCTCTATCTCCTCATCCAGCTCGACATTGGCCTGCAGAGAGACCTCGACATTGTCACGAGTGACGGCCGCCTGTGAACGTAGCTTGTTGAGTGAGGCCTTGCGGTCGAACTGCTGCTGCTGCAATGCTTGGTAGTGGCTCAGTACCTTGTCGTCGGAGTCGACCAGAATCAGTCCGCTACCACCGTCCACGATCAGCGTCTCCCCCTCCTGGATATAGCGCTGACTGCGGCCTGCTCCCATCACGGTGGGGATGTGGAGGCTGCGGGCGAGGATGGCACTGTGGGAATTGGGTGCGCCGTGCTCGGTGATGATCCCGGCAATGCTATGTTCACTATAGTGAAGAATATCGGCGGCGGTAAGGTTGTTGGTAACGATAATGCGAGGTTCGTTCTCCTCTGTATCGGACCCCAGCAGCTCCTGCGTGTCATCCTCCTGCTCCAGCAGCAGATTCATGATCCGGTTGATGACGTGGTCGATATCGTCCTTGCGGGTGCGGAGGTATGGGTCTTCCATATCGTCGAACACCTGTACCAGGGCATCACGCTGCTGTTTCAGGGCCCACTCGGCATTGCACTGCTGGCGTCGAATCGATTTGATGGGTGCCCGGCTGATGGCACTATCTTCCAACATCAGCAGATGAGCATCGATGAATTCCGAGACCTCTCCCGGAACCTCTGCCGGTACCTCCGCACGTAACGCGATCAGCTGCTCCCGAGCACCCTCCAGGGCGCTGCTGTAGCGTTCGATCTCCGCCTCGACCAGATATTCCGGGATGTTGTACTCCGCAATATCGGGCTGGCCGTGCTCCATCAGATAGGCCTTGCCGATGGCGATCCCTTTGGCCACGCCGATACCGTGCAGCATGATGCTCATCTGCTTCTGGCAGATCCGCGCTATCGGCGGCTGTTGGTCTTCTCCTTGTGTTTGATCACTTGCCGATCGAGCTTATCGATCAGGCCATCGATTGCAGCGTACATATCCTCGTCGGTACACTCGGCAAAGAGGTCGGCACCACTCACATGAAGTGTGGCCTCGGCCTTCTGCCGCAGCTTCTCCACCCCCAGCACCACATGGACATTGGATACGTTGTCGAAATGACGTTCCAGCTTCTCCATTTTGGAGGTGACGAAGTCGTTGAGGGCAGGAGTAACCTCGATGTGGTGGCCAGTAATATTCAGCTGCATAGTGTGCTCCTTATGCGGTATTAGGGTTTGTTAGATGGACCGTTTACGTTCATTCGACGGAGGGATCGAAAGAATGTCTCTATATTTGGCCACTGTCCTCCTGGCCACTTTCACCCCCTTCTCCGCCAGCATCTGGGTGATGCGATTATCACTGATCGGCTTGGATGGATCCTCATTGTCGACGATTTCACGAATCATGGCGCGCACGGCGGTTCCTGAGGTTCCATCTCCATCGGCGGTACTAAGCTGGCTGGAGAAGAAGTATTTGAGTTCAAAAATTCCTTGTGGAGTCTGGGCATACTTGTTGGTGGTGACCCGTGAGATGGTAGACTCGTGCATATCGATCGCCTCGGCGATGGTACGCAGGGTCAACGCCTTCATCCTGGCGGGGCCCTCCTCAAGAAACTCCGACTGGGTGGCGAAGATGTGGGTCGCCACCTTGTAGAGGGTCTCATTGCGGTTCTGCAGACTCTTGATGAACCACCGCGCCTCCTGGATGTTGTGGCTGATGTACTCCTTGTCATCACCGCTGGTGGTCTGGCTTTTGAGGGTCTGATAGAAGGGGCTGATGCGCAATTTCGGGCTGGTCTCCGGGGTCAGCTCGATCTCCCATCTTCCGCCATGCTTGTAGACCACCAGATCGGGAACCACATATTCGGTCGAGGTGGGGGCGATCTGCTCTCCTGGATGGGGATCGAGGGTACGGATCAGTTGCAGTGCCTCAGCCACCACCTCGGGAGTCGCCTTGAGTTTACGACTCACCTGCTCCAGAGTCTGTTTGGAGTTGACGGTGGCCACCAGATTGAAGTGGTGTTGCACCCACTCTAGTGCGATCTCCTGTGCTTCCGAATCCTCCTCCAGCTGTCGCAACTGGATCAGCAGACTCTCCTGCAGATCTCGGGCACCAACGCCGGCAGGGTCAAACTGTTGGACCTGTTTGAGTTGAGTGACCAGCTCCTCCATCTCCACCACTGGGTCGAGATCGAAAGAGTCGAGTAGCTCTTCCAGTGACTCCTCCAGATAGCCCTTGCCGTTGATGGCGTCGACCACGGTAAGGGCGATGCTGTAGTCACGCTCAGAGAGTGGCAGTGCATTCAGCTGCCAGAGTAGGTGGTCTTGCAGCGTGGTGGAGGCGGAGTGGATCTCATGGGCCTCGATGCCATCGGAGGGTGGAGCCGAAGAGAGCATCGAGGGGAGGTCATAGGTGTCTTCCCAGTTGCTGTCACTGTCGAGTTCGTCCGGAATCGACTCCTCCTGTACGGTACTTTCCGGAGTTGGCGTCTCCCCATCATCACTGTTGCGCTGAAGCTCATCCCCCTCTGCCGCACTCTCCTCTTCGCCCTCTTCCAGTAACGGGTTATTCTCCAGAATCTCCTGTACTTCCTGTTGTAGTTCGATCGCCGAAAGCTGCAACATGCGGATCGCGTGTTGCAGTTGCGGGGTCATCTTCAGCTGCTGGCCGATTCGCAGGCCCAGAGACTGGTTCAGCATGGAGGGTTGGGTCTGCAGAAAGAGAAAACGTTTGATTCCATACCTGATGTTATATCACATCTGTCAGGGTTCACCTAGCAGGCTGTTGCAGAGTAATTGTTCAGAAGGCCTGTAACTGATTCAGATTGCCCCTGAAATTCGTCAGTTCAAGGCAGAAAATGTGAGTTTATCACTAGATGACCGCGAGCATCGCTCGTAGCGTCACAGGTGTAAACGACCATTTTCGAACGCCAAAATGACGAATTTCAGGGGCAATCTGAATCAGTTACGGGGTCATTAGGTTTGATCACTCAGATACGTTGCAATCACTTGAGGGTGTTGGCGAATTTCAGTTGGTGTCCCCTCCGCCATCACCCCACCATCACTGATGATGTAGACCCGGTCACAGACCGAAAGGGTGGCCCGGACATTGTGGTCGGTGATGATCACCCCGATTCCGCGTGCCGAG
>CAYFOQ010000037.1:3085-8573 GCA_964344735.1 uncultured Piscirickettsiaceae bacterium | reverse complement strand
ACCCGCTGTAGATCGATCACTGCGATTGGATCGACCCCGGCGAAGGGTTCATCCAGCAGAATGAAGTCGGGGGCGGCGGCCAGTGCCCGAGCGATCTCTACCCGGCGGCGCTCACCACCGGAGAGGCTGATTCCCATGGTCTCTCGCAGGTGGGTAAGATGAAACTCCTCCAGCAAACCCTCCAGCTCACTTTCGGTCTGATCCTGATCCAGGTCGGTACGGTACTCCAGTACTGCACGCAGGTTGTCGGCTACCGAGAGTTTGCGAAAGATCGAGGGCTCTTGCGGCAGATAACCGATCCCGAGTCGGGCCCGTTGGTACATCGGTAATCGAGTGATCTGTTCACCGTTGAGCTCGATCACCCCTTTCGTTGCCGGCACCAGCCCCACGATCATGTAGAAGGTGGTGGATTTGCCGGCACCGTTGCGACCGAGTAGCCCCACCACCTCACCTGCCGAGAAGTTCAGTGAGACATCCCGTACCACCCGTTTACGCCCAAATCGCTTCTCCAGGTGGTGAGCTGCAAGGTGGGGGTGGTCCGTCGCAGTGACGGTGGAGGGTTCCGCGTGAGTTGTCGATTCCACTGCGGGTCAGCGCCAGGGGGAGTTGAGGTGGCTACAGCTTCCCGGAGTACTCTTGGGGTTGAATACGGTACGGGTACGGGCCTTGGAGACCATGCGATCTTTATCGGTGTGGTAGGTCATGCGCTGCCCCTTCTGTTCGTTGCCGCGCTGACAGAAGCGTGCCGGTTGTTGATCATTCCCGATCAGGCGGATCTGATTCTCTGCCGCCGAGTAGACGATCAGGTCGGCTACTCCTCGCACCGGTTCCTGCTCTTTTCTGGGAGTCACCTGAAACCAGGCTGGGTGAGCGCCACCGTGGATCTTGGCGCCTACCAGTTCTCCCTGGTTGAGCTCGAGTTCGATTTTGTCGGCATCGATCTCCATCGAACCCTGTTTCATCCGGACCTCCCCCTGGTAGATTGCCACCCCCTCCTGTTGGCTGATTTCGGCACGCTGGGAGACGATCTCGATCGGTTGTTCACGGTCATCGGGTAGGGCGTAGGCGACCAGCGGGAGGATGAGTAGCAGCAGAGTGAGTGGTTTCATTGATGTTCTGGTGGTCATGAACGAGGTGTCCAAACATTACCGGAGTATCCGATTATCTATATTGTAACGGATTCAGAGGGTCTTCGGTCTTCCCTCACCCCAACCCTCTCCCAGAGGGAGAGGGGGCGTAGTCGGAGGGCAAGAATAAAAGTGGCATCCGATCAAAGTGTTCCAACTCCCTCTCCCTCTGGGAGAGGGTAACCGCAAACCGAGTGAGAGAAGATCATCTCAGGGTTGATAGTGGCCTACCGCCTGACTCAACAGCTTGATTCTTCCCTCATCGAGCCAGGCTTGGGCTCCGACTCCACTCAGCATGGCGCTGGGGCTGGAGATGATCAACGGTTGATCGGTCTCGAGGTACTCCTTACGGGGAAAAAGTAGCATACGCTCACTCTCCACCAGCGTGTAATGGTTCTCATCCTCTCCGCGTCGGTGGGCCACCACATCCCCACTCAGCTCCAATCGTCTCTGGTCGTCGGCCTGGAGGCCGTGATCGGCTCGCACCAGCCAGAGCGGGGCCTCTCCACGGTAGAGCAGGGCACGAGGTCGGGTCAGCCGACTTTGATCGTGGGTCCGGTCGTGCTCGACCCGATCGGCCTGGAGAATACGTCGTGTACGGCCATCGGTTCCGGTCTGGCGGGCGTAAAAATCGGTGATGGCATAGTCTACGGTCACCGCGGTCGTGGTGGAGGTGGTTTCGGCCGGGGGCTGCAGCCACCAGGTGGCCGCGACCGCCAGTGCCAGCAGCAGGGTGAGTAGATGTTTCATGGATAAGCCGAATCGTTATTCTCGGTCAATAGTCTTTTAGTTGGATACTCTTCCCACCTGTCCCGCAATCATCTGCTGCAGGGTCCCTTGGGCGGTCATAATCAGGTCACAGCTATTCCGTGCCCCTCCGAGGCCACCAGCCAGTGGAGTGGTCCAGTGGGCCCGGGCGATCACCTCGTGGTGGGCATCCGCCACGGCAATTGCCAATCCAACCCGACTCATTACCGGCAGATCGATCAGATCGTCCCCCACATAGGCCACCTGTTCCGGGCCAATTTCGAGCTGTTCCATCATCTTGAGGAATGGGGGAACCTTGTCGGTCTCGCCCTGATAGAAGCGGGTAATTCCAAGGTTGTTCATCCGGTGAGCCACCAGCGGAGACCGACGGGCCGTGATGATCCCAACTTCGACCCCACTGGCCATGAGCATCTTCATGCCCAGTCCATCCTTGGAGTAGAACGCCTTGTACTCCTGACCATCATCCCCGAAGTAGAGTCGACCGTCTGTGAGAACCCCATCGACATCGAAGATGGCCAATCGGATCGCCGCCGCTCGTGCCAGTAGTTCGTGGGGGTAGTCCATATCAAAATGCCTTGGCGTGAAGCAGATCGAGCATATTGAGTGCGCCAATGACCCGGTTGTCACGATCGACCACGAACAGGCCATTGATCTTTCTCTGCTCCATCAATTGCAGCAGCTCATCGACCAGTGGCTCGGCAGTGGAGGTGGTGGGGTTGGAGGTCATCACGGTGTCGATGGGGGTGGTCTGCAGGTCGATGCCGTGATCCATGGTCCGGCGCAGATCTCCGTCGGTGTAGATTCCCAACAGGCGATCGTCGGTATCGACAATGGCGGTCATCCCCAAACCTTTGGAGGTCATCTCCAGTAGCGCCTCACGCACCATGACTCCACTGCTCACCTGAGGGATTCGTTCCCCCTGGTGCATGATGTCTCCGACCCGCAGCAGTAGTCTTCGTCCCAGCGCCCCGGCCGGGTGGGATCGGGCAAAATCCTCGGCGGTAAAACCACGATGCTGTAGCAGTGCGATAGCGAGGGCATCCCCCATCGCCAGGGCAGCGGTAGTGCTGGAGGTGGGGGCCAGACCGAGTGGACAGGCCTCCTGTTCCACGCTGACATCGAGGTGAATGTTGGCTTGTCGTGCCAGTGTCGATTCACCATTACCGGTGAGGGCGATCAGGTCGATTCCCAGTCGTTTGATGACCGGCAGAATGGTGAGCAGCTCAGCGGTCTCACCGGAGTTGGAGAGGGTGATCACAACATCCCCTTCGGTGACCATACCGAGGTCGCCGTGACTGGCCTCTCCGGGGTGAACGAAAAAGGCGGGGGTGCCGGTGCTGGCGAGGGTGGCTGCGATTTTACTCCCGATATGACCCGATTTCCCCATCCCGATCACCACTACGCGCCCCTGGCAGCCCAGAATGGTTTCACAGGCGGCGACGAACGAACGGTCGATTCGGGGCAGTAGTGCCTCCAGTGCCTTCGCCTCGGCCTGAATCACTGCCTGACCGAGCTCGATGAGGGGGTTGTTTGTACTCATATCGTAGTGGTCTGGCGGTAGAGAAGCCAGAGATAGGTGCCGAAGATCGAAAGTAGCAGTCCCCCCTCCAGTCGGCTGATGGAGCGGCTGGCCCCGGTCAGTCGGGTCGCCATCAAGAAGAGCAGAATCGTGAGTACCGCCATCAGTAGATAGTCGCGGTTGAATACCATGGCATCGATTGTGCCGGGGGCGATTAGTCCTGGCAGGGCCAGTACCCCGAGGGTGTTGAAGAGATTGGAGCCGATGATGTTGCCGATCGCCATGTCGTGTTCCTGTTTGAGCGCAGCCGAAATCGAGGCCGCCAGCTCCGGCAGGCTGGTTCCAATGGCGATGATTGTGAGTCCGATCACCAGTTCGCTGATCTGTAGCTGCTGGGCGATTCCCACGGCTGCCCAGACGATCAATCGAGAGCTGAGTAGTAGCAGCAGGAGCCCGATCAGCGTCCAGAGTAGTGCCAATCGGAGCGACATCTCGTGGTCGATCGCCTGGTCGACCTCGGGTAGTAGCGAGTCCACTGGTGCCGACTCCTTGTTGCTGTGGATCAGCCAGGCCATCATCAGTAGCAGGGAGAGTAGCAGCACCCCACCTTCGAGTCGGCTTAGCGTGTGATCGTAGAGAATCACCCCGCAGGCGGCGGTTACCACCAGCAGCAGCGGAAACTCCCGTCGCAGAATATTGGAGCGGACGGCGATCGGCAGGATGAGTGCGGTGGTCCCCAGCACCAGGGCGATATTGGCAATGTTGGAGCCGATGGCATTGCCGATGCCGATGCCGGGGCTACCCTCGAGTGCCGCCAGGGAGGAGACCATCAACTCTGGAGCGCTGGTACCAAAGCCCATGATCACTAGTCCGATCACCAGGGGGGAGACCTGCAGGTGCCGAGCACTGGCGGCGCCACCATCGACAAAGCGGTCGGCACTCCAGACTAGCAGTGCGATGCCGGCGATTATGGTGACGAGATAGAGGATCATGGGTCGTAGTATACTGGAATGGTATCCAAAGATGAGGGACGATCATGACCGCACCCACCACACCCCATACCCCTCAGTTGCGCCAAGGGGTGGTGGGCTGGCACAACGGGTTCGAGGGTAGTGCTCTCTTTCCGGCCGACCTCCCCACCGATTGGCGACTCACCTATCTCACCAATGAGATTCACTGTGTAGCGATTCCGCAGCACCAGCTGGAACAGGCCGATGACGATACGGTGATGGAGTGGGAGGAGGAGGTTCATGAACAGGCGCGTTTTTATCTACTGCTCGAAGAACCTGCGGTTGAGCCGGATCACTATGCGCTCCTGCTGCAGCGGCTACAGCCGTTGCGTCGACAGCTTCTCGGGGTGATCGCAGTCACCCCACAACCCCATCTCAGTGGTCTGGATGGTCTGTCAGCCGCTCAGTGGTCCCAGCCATACCGTGCCTCACTTTGGTTGGGGAGTGGAGTGGCATTGACCGATGCCGCTGCGCCAATCCCGCCTCAAGTGGCTCGTGGATTGGTGGAACGGATCAGAAGGGATGAGATCGAGACCTTGCTCTGGTATCCCGGGCCGGCACTGCTGGAAAATATCGAAACCGTCGATACCATTGCCCTGTTGTTATAATGGGGAGATGTCAAACTCTCGTCGCAAGCCTGGCCGTCGTTCCCGTCGCCCCTCCGTTCTGGTGCGAATTCGGGGGTTGATGTTTGAGCATCTCGACCGCCATGGGAAGACCATTCCGGTTTTTCGGGGGGTCGATCTCGACTTTCATCGTGGAAAGGTGGTAGCAATACTGGGGCCCAGTGGTACCGGGAAAACCACACTGCTGAAGTTGATCGGGGGGCAGTTGACACCAACGTCCGGTTCTATCGAAGTAGACCGGCAGGAGGTCTCGGCCCTCGATCACGCCGCCCTCTACCAGCTACGTAAGCGGATCGGAGTGCTGTTTCAGAGTGGGGCGCTGCTCACCGATATGAGTGTCTACGACAACGTCGCCTTTCCGCTACGGGAACATACCCGGCTGCCAGAGTCGATGATTCGGGATCTGGTTTTGATGAAGCTGGAGGCGGTCGGGCTGCG